>JAIPCE010000093.1 GCA_021738345.1 Rhodoferax sp.
CCCCGTTGTTTTTGCTCTTGCTCATGGTGCCTACGCCCTCGTAGGTGATGTGCGTGCCCGCAGGCAGGTTGCCTTTGGCCTGCTTTAAAACAGCATGGGTCACCCGGCCGCTGGCGTCACGCACATCTTCCACTTCCTGCGGCCAGAAGTACTCAATGCCCCCTTTGTCGCCCTTGCGGGAGTAAATGTGGTTGAGCACCATGCCTTGCGTCAGCAGCTTGGCAAACGGTTCGTCAACCGTGACCAGTCCCATGTCGCGCATGACCTTGGTCCAAAAGCGCGCATACAGCAGGTGCAAAATTGCGTGTTCGATGCCGCCAATGTACTGGTCCATGCCGCTGCCGCCGGTCGCCTGGGTGGCATCGCGCATCCAGTACTCGGTACCGCCCGCGACCATGGCTTCTGTATTGTGCGGGTCGCAGTAGCGCATGTAATACCAACTGGAGTCGACAAAGGTGTCCATGGTGTCGGTCTCGCGCCGCGCGGCCTTGCCGCACACCGGGCACACCACACCCGCATGAAAACCCGCGTGCTTGTGCAGCGGGTTGCCGCTGCCGTCCGGAACACAGTCCTGCGGCAGCACCACCGGCAGGTCTTTTTCCGGGACCGGAACGGCGCCATGTTCGTCGCAATGAATGATCGGAATCGGGGTGCCCCAATAGCGCTGGCGGCTCACGCCCCAGTCGCGCAGGCGCCAGGTCACGCGCTTTTCGCCCAGACCCTTGACCTGCAGAGCGTGTGCTACAGCGTCCACGGCCTCGCTGTATGACAGACCGCTGAAAACATCGGAATTAACGGTCACGCCGCGCTGCTTGTCGGCGTACCAGTCCTGCCATCGGTCGTGGTCGTAGGAGAGTCCGTCGATATGCACCACATCGTGGATCGGAAAGCCGTATTTCTTCGCAAACGCAAAGTCGCGCTCGTCGTGTGCGGGCACGCCCATCACCGCACCGTCGCCGTAGCCCATCAGCACGTAATTGCCCACCCAGACGTCGATATGTCGGCCGGTGAGTGGGTGAACCACCTGCAGGCCGGTGGGCATGCCCAGCTTTTCGCGCACCGCCAGCTCGGCTTCGGTGGTGCCGCCAGACTGGCATTCTTCGATGAAGGCGGCAAGCTTTCGATTGGCTTTGGCGGCCTGCTGGGCCAATGGGTGTTCGGGTGCCACGGCGCAAAAGGTCACGCCCATGATGGTGTCGGGTCGGGTGGTAAAAACATACATGCGGCCGTCACCGATCAGTGCGCCGTTATCGTCGTGCACGCCATGGGTAAACGCGAACCGGACTCCTTCGCTCTTGCCGATCCAGTTTTCCTGCATCAGCTTGACACGCTCAGGCCAGCCGGGCAGGCCGTCCTGCACCTGGCTGAGCAGTTCCTGGGCGTAGTCGGTGATCTTGAAATAATAGCCTGGGATTTCTCGCTTTTCGATGGTCGCACCGGTGCGCCAGCCCTTACCGTCAATCACCTGCTCATTGGCCAATACCGTCTGGTCGACCGGGTCCCAGTTCACGACCTGGGTTTTGCGGTAGGCAATGCCTTTTTCCAGCATTTTCAGGAATAACCACTGGTTCCACTTGTAGTAGCTGGGGTCGCAGGTGGCAATCTCGCGGCTCCAGTCGATGGCCAGTCCGATGGCCTGCATCTGGCCTTTCATGTAGGCGATGTTGTCATAGGTCCACTGGGCCGGAGGCACGCCGTTCTTGAGTGCTGCGTTTTCCGCCGGCAGGCCAAACGCGTCCCAGCCCATGGGCATCAGCACGTTGTAGCCGTTCATGCGCAGGTAACGCGTGAGCATGTCGTTGATGGTGTAGTTGCGCACATGGCCCATATGCAGCTTGCCGCTGGGGTAGGGCAGCATGGAGCAGGCGTAATATTTCTTCCTCGACGTGTCTTCTGTCACGCGGTAGGCGTTGGCGCCATTCCAGAGTGGCTGTTCCCAATGGGTCTGGGCCGCTTTTTCTACGGCGAGGTGGTTGTACTTGTCTTGCATGGGTAGTAGGGGCTGCAGCGAGTCAGCCGTGGGAAAACTCGAAAGAATGGGGGGATTTTAGGCGCTGGGGGATTTAGCGTGCCGGCGCAGGCTCGGCCACAAAGCCAATGCGGTACAGCCCGGCTTTGTGGGCTGCACCCATGACCTCAACAACCCGGCCGTAGGGTACCGCCGCATCGGCGCGGAGCTGAACTTCGGTCTCCGGATTACGTTGTGCGGCTTCCTTGAGGGTTTGGGTCAAGGCCTGCAGCGCAACCGCCTGTTCGCCGACAAACACCACGCCCGCCTTGGTGATCGAGAGCGACACAAACTGCGGGCTCTCCATGCTGCCGGTGGACTCGGCCTTGGGCAAATCAACTTTGACGGCCCCCACCAGCAGGGGCGCAGTGAGGATGAAGATCACCACCAGCACCAGCATGACATCGACCAGCGGGGTCATGTTGATCTCGCTCATGGGTTGCGGCGCAGGGGTGCGCTCGAGGCGACCGAACGACATGTCAGGAGGGGGGTAGCCCCTGTTTCTGACTGACCAGCAAATCGCGCAGATCGCGCGCGAAGCCTTCGAGGTCGGCCTCGATGCGGCCGATCATACGCCCCATGACGTTGTAGGCCAACACGGCAGGTATGGCCACAGCAAGACCCGCGGCGGTCATGATCAGGGACTCCCCGACCGGACCTGAAATCTTGTCGATGCTGATTTGGCCGGCTCCGGCAATACCGATCAGGGCGTGGTAAATGCCCCACACGGTGCCCAGCAAACCGACAAAGGGCGCGATGGAGCCCACCGTAGCGAGCAGGGTCTGGCCCCATTGCAACTTCAACAGCACCACGTGCAGCGCATCGCGCAGCACCCGTGTCAGCCGTTGCGAGGTGTCGCCAGCGGTCGCCAACGTGCCGCTGGCCTGCATTTGCGATGCTTCCACCAGCGGGCCCACCAGGCCGTCGCGATCAAAGGCGCGCACCCGGGGTAGGGCCAAGTCCACACTGGTGGATTGCCAAAAGACGGCGGTGCTGCGGGCGACGTCACGCCGTGCGCGTTGCAGCACCCAGGTTTTCCACAGAATCACCACCCAACTGCCCACGGACATGGCCAGCAAGCCCAGCGCCACGCTGCGGCTTACCGCATCGCCGCTGGACAGCAGGTCCCAGGCGCTCATCGAAGGCCCAGTACATCGAACATGTCAAACAGCCCGGCCTCTTGCTGCGCCAGGAATCGCGCGGCGCGCAAACTGCCCTGGGCATAGTTTGCGCGGCTTGATGATTTGTGGCTGATCTCGATGCGCTCGCCGGTGCCGGCAAACAGCACGGTATGGTCACCCACGATGTCGCCGCCGCGAATGGTGGCAAAGCCAATGCTGGACGGGTCGCGCTCGCCCGTGACACCTTCCCGGGCGTAGACGGCGCAGTCTTTGAGGTCGCGGCCCAGGGCGTCGGCAATGACCTCGCCCATTTTAAGCGCGGTGCCCGACGGTGCATCGACCTTGTGGCGGTGGTGTGCCTCAATGATTTCTATGTCGTAGCCGGTGGACAAGGCCTTGGCCGCCATGGCGAGTAGTTTTAGCGTGACGTTGACGCCGACACTCATATTGGGCGCCAAGACAATCGGGATGTCGCGGGCCATGTCGGCAATTTCCGATTTTTGGGCCTCGGTAAAGCCGGTGGTTCCAACGACCGCAGCGACCCCCAGGGTGCGGCACGCCTTGAGGTGGGCCAGGCTGCCTTCGGGGCGGGTGAAGTCGATCAGGACTTGGCAGCCCTGCAAGCCCTGCTGCAGGTCCGAGGTGATGCTGACCTGGGTGACCCGTCCGGCCAAAGAGCCGGCATCGCGCCCGATGGCGGGGCTGCCTGCCATGTCTAGCGCGCCACCCAGGCGACAATCCTCGGCGGCCAGCACCGCTTCTATGAGCATCTGCCCCATACGGCCAGAGGCGCCGGCGATGGCGATGGTGTGTGGCGTCACGGGAACCTCCGGTTACGGTGAAATATCAAATCGGTCATATGCACGAAGGCGGGCGGTGCGCGCGCATGACCACAAGTTTTGCTGCTCTGGCGTGACCCTGGGACATGAGCGATCGTCTTATTTGGTCGCAGGTTCCAGCGGCGGATAACTTGCAGGACCCGACGCAGGCACGCCAGTGGGGGCGGGGGCTTTGGGCGCCACGGGGAATGCGTTCAGGCTATCTGGGGTCGCTTCCAGATCGGGCAGGCGACTGGAGCTTGTGCCGGATTTCAAGGTGGCAACAAACTCCGACTCACTGGGCAAATCGTCGGCATCAACACGTTCCATGCGCTCGTTCTTGAAAAAAACCGTGACGCGGCGGGACTGCGCCTCGACCCGTTGGCGTTTGAGCGTAAACACATAGTCCCAACGGTCCGCATGAAAGACGCTGACCAGAAGCGCCGTGCCGAGTACATCGCGGACCTGGTTGCGCGACATGCCGGGCTGGAGTGCCGCGATCTGTTCGCGGGTGACCACATTGCCCTGCACGACATCCATCTTGTAGGGCGTGACCACCGATACCAGTGTGGCACTCGCCCGGTCAAAGCTGCCACAACCGGTCAACGCGGCAGCGGCCCACAGTCCAAGTGACAAGACGCCAAGACCACGACGAGAGAGTTCTGACATGAATGAATGCTTACCGGGGATATGATCGCGTGATTGTAGCGGCTGACCCCCAACAGGCGCCTGACCATCCACGCTGGAGATGACAGTGACCAACATTGACGAACTGAAAAGCACCGGGCTCAAGGCAACGGTGCCCCGGCTCAAGATTCTGGAGGTATTTCAGCGGGGAGCACAACGCCACATGACAGCCGAGGACGTCTATCGCGTGTTGTTACAGGAGCGCTCCGATGTCGGCCTGGCCACCGTCTACCGGGTGCTGACACAGTTTGAGCAAGCCAGCATTTTGAGTCGCAGCCATTTCGAGAGCGGCAAGGCCGTTTATGAACTCAACGAGGGTCAACACCATGACCATCTGGTCTGCTTGGACTGTGGGCGGGTTGAGGAGTTTTACGATGCACAGATCGAGCAGCGGCAACACGACGTGGCAAGCACCAAAGGCTTTGCCATCATGGACCATGCGCTGAGTCTGTACGCGACCTGCACCAAGAACCCTTGTCCCAACCGTTCTTAGCGTACTTCGTTCTCGCGCCAGGTCGTGGATTTGCCTGTGAACGAATGTACTCTGCATCCGCTTTGGAGCCAGTTGACCGTTCGATTTCAGTTGCCCTGGCTCATGGCCTTGCGGTGGCGTTCGACAAACTCCTGGTAAGTGTCAATGCCGCGCAACTGCAAAATCGTGTTGCGTACCGCCGCCTCTACCAGTACCGCAATATTGCGTCCGGCCACCACCTGAATCACGACCTTGCGCACCGGAATTCCGAGCACGTCCTGGGTCAGTGGTTCATAGGGGATACGTTCGTACTCGCGCTCCAGTGTCTCGCGGCGTACCAGATGCACGATCAATTTGAGGCGCATTTTGCGGCGCACGGCGGTTTCGCCAAAGATGGCGCGAATATCGAGCAGGCCAATGCCGCGCACTTCAAGCAGATTTTGCAGTAGCTCGGGGCAACGCCCCTCGATGGTGGTCTGGTTGATGCGAAACAGGTCGACCGCATCGTCGGCGACCAAACCGTTCCCGCGCGAAATCAGTTCCAGACCCAACTCGCTCTTGCCCAGGCCAGACTCCCCGGTGATCATGACGCCCAGGCCCAGGATGTCCATGAAGACACCATGCATTGATAACCGGTCGGCAAAATGCTTGGACAGGTAGGCGCGCAAGACATCGATTACAAAAGCCGATGACTCGCGCGTCGCAAACATCGGAATTTGAGCCCGCTCACACATCGACATCAAAGCCGCAGGGGCGGACTGGCCATCGGCCAGCACCAGTACCGGGGGCTCCAGGGTCACTATGCGTGCAATTCGGCGCGAGCAGTCGTCCGGGGTCGCGCTCGTCACGTAAGCGACTTCGCGCTCGCCCAATATTTGCACGCGGTAGGGATGGATGTAATTGAGATAGCCCACCAGGTCCGCACCCGAGCGCGCTGCCCGGACTGCGATTTCGTCAAAACGGCGCTCCGATGCGCCTAGGCCCGCCACCCATTCCCAGTGCAAACGGCCGCGAAACTCTTCGAACAGGACGTCGGCACTGACAGCGGTGGGTTTCATGACAAAACCTCAACGTGGCGTGGTTAATTCACACCGTTTGTGCGGACTGCCAGGCGCCAATGAGGCCATGCAAGCCCAGTGCGTCGGTGCAGGCGATCAACTTGCCACGCAGTGCAGCGTCACTGAGAAGCTCGGCGATTTCTGAGAGTATTTCGAGGTGCCTTTGCGTCGCAGCTTCAGGAACCAGCAAGAAAATCAGCAAACTGACCGGCTGTTCGTCGGGTGCTTCAAAGGGTATCGGCTGGGCCAGCTGAAACACCGCCGCCATCGGTGACTTGAGGCCCTTGATGCGACCGTGCGGAATGGCGACGCCATGACCGAGACCGGTTGACCCCAGACGCTCGCGCGAGAAAAGGCTGTCGGTGACCAAGGCACGGCTGAGTCCATGCAGATTTTCAAACAGCAGTCCGGCTTCTTCGAAGGCCCGTTTCTTGCTGGTAACGTCCACTTGGGTCAGCACTTGGGACGGAGACAGGATGGATGCGAGTCGGTTCATGGTGTGGGAGCGATTATGCACATAAAAAAACCGCCTTGATAGCGGCGGTTTTTGAAGTGGAACGATCAAATTACATGATGCGCTTGGGGGTCTCGTGGTGATGTTCCTGAACCCGGCTCTTGTGGCGAACCACCTGACGGTCGAGTTTGTCGACGAGTTCATCGACTGCAGCGTAAAGATCTTCATGCGAGCTTTCCGCAAACATGTCACTGCCTTTTACATGAATATTGCATTCGGCACGTTGCCGTTTTTCCTTTTCTTTCTGTTTCTCCACGGTAAGTAACACTTTGACATCGACGACCTGATCAAAGTGTCGAATGACTCGATCTAGCTTGGTGGTCACGTAACTGCGCAGGGCCGGGGTAACTTCAAGATGGTGACCGCTGATCGTCAAATTCATAAAAAGCCTCCAATTGCTTTCAGGTTAAGAGCCTTTCCGTAGGGGACGGAAAGAACAGAAACCAATAAATTCTGGTCGCTGTTGAATCACTATGCGCCCGAACCGGGGGAATTGCAATGTCTTTTTTGATGCTGCAATGCAGCATGTTGACGTCGCTCAGAAGGCTGGCGTTTCGCGGCACAAGCTAGACTTTTACAGTGCGATAATTTGAGGATTGCCTGATCAGAGCCTGCCCATTGCTCAATATCTTCACACTTGCCAACGGACGGCTCTTTCAAGAAGAAATTGAGTCGCTGGAGGAGCTTTCGCAGTTCCAGCCGATCTGGGTCGATCTGGAGTCGCCCACACTCGAAGAAAAGCGTTGGGTCAAGCAGTACTACGGTCTGTCGATTCCTGAAGACGCGATGGACGAAGACATCGAGGAGTCGGCCCGTTTCTATGCGGAAGACAACGGCGAGCTGCATATCCGCAGCGACTTTTTGATCGCCGATGAGCATGAACCGCGCACCGTGCGCGTGGCATTCATCCTCAACCTGGTCAACGACGAACTCAAAAGCAAGGGTGTGCTTTTTTCCATACACGACGAGGATGTGCCGGTATTTCGGCTGCTTCGCATGCGCGCACGCCGGGCGCCTGGCTTGATAGAAGACGCCAAGGAAGTGCTGCTCAAGTTGTTCGATGCCGATGCCGAATATTCGGCCGATACGCTGGAAGGCATTTACGACGAGCTTGAAAAAGTCAGCAACAAGGTGCTGTCGGGCGACGTCACCGACGCCATGGCCGGAGAAGTGCTGGGGTCGATTGCCCGCCACGAGGACATGAATGGCCGCATTCGCCGCAATGTCATGGACACCCGCCGTGCGGTGAGTTTCATGATGCGCAGCAAGATGCTCAATGGCGAGCAATTTGAAGAGGCGCGGCAAATATTGCGCGATATCGACTCACTGGACTCCCACACTGCATTTTTGTTTGACAAAATCAACTTCCTTATGGACGCCACGGTGGGTTTCATCAACATCAACCAGAACAAGATCATCAAAATCTTCTCGGTGGCAAGCGTTGCCTTGCTGCCGCCGACCCTGATCGCCAGTATTTACGGCATGAACTTCAAGTACATGCCTGAGCTCGACTGGGCCGCCGGCTATCCCTTTGCGCTGGTTTTGATGGTGGGCAGTGCCTTGGTGCCGATGTGGTATTTCCGCAAGCGCGGCTGGCTCAAGTGAGCCATACAGCCCCTTTATCCAAAGCAGCATGCAAGTAGACGGCCAAGCGTACCGAACGATCTGGTTGGACCCTGACTCTGGGCATACTGTCCGGGTGATAGACCAGACCCGGTTGCCACACCAGTTTGTCATCAAGGACCTGCGCTGCCTAGATGATGTGCGGCTTGCCATCTGCGATATGACAGTCCGAGGGGCAGGCTTGATCGGCGCCTGCGCCGCCTGGGGCATGTACCTCGCTGCGCTGGAGGCCCCTGATGGCAGCTTTGAGTCCTTTATGGCGCAGGCCGGGAGAACGCTCACCGCCACCCGGCCAACCGCATCCAATCTGGCCTGGGCGGTGCAAAGAATGCACGACGCCCTGTCCGCCGGCGGCTCGCCGCCAGAACAGCGACGGATCGCCAAGGATGCGGCGCAGGCCATTGCCGACGAGGACTGCGCGCATTGCGAACGTATTGGCCAGCATGGGCTGGCGCTGATTGCCGAAATGGCACGTCGCAAGCCCGGGCAAGTGGTCAACATTCTGACCCACTGCAACGCAGGGTGGCTGGCGTTTGTGGACATCGGGTCGGCTACGGCCCCGATGTATGCCGCGCATGCGGCAGGCATCCCGGTGCATGTCTGGGTCGACGAAACCCGGCCCCGTAACCAGGGTGCCAGTCTGACCGCCTGGGAATTGGGCCAGCAGGGCGTGCCGCACACCCTGATTGCCGACAATGTCGGCGGTCACCTGATGCAGCACGGTCTGGTCGATCTGGTCATCACCGGGGCCGACCGCGTGACACGCTGCGGCGATGTGGCCAACAAGATTGGCACCTACCTCAAGGCGCTGGCGGCGCGCGACAACGGCGTACCGATGGTCGTTGCATTGCCGTCATCAACTTTTGATTTTTCGATCCGCGACGGGCTGACCGGTATTCCGATTGAAGAGCGCAACCCTGATGAGCTGCGCTGGGTGTCAGGCGTGTGCGCAGACGCTCGGCCAGAGTCGGTTCGCATTTGCCCGGCGGACACCAGCGCGCGCAACTGGGGCTTTGATGTAACTCCCGCGCGGCTGGTGACGCACCTCATTTGCGAGCGCGGCATCTGCGACGCCAGTGAATCTGGCATTCTGACCTTGTTTCCGGAACATGCCTGACATGCTGGCCCCAATCGATGACGGTGTCATCAAGTACAGCAGCCAGCTGCGGCCCGGTCCGTGTCGTTCATGGCCCGGACTCGAAGCCCTCAATCTCGCCCGAACCGAGCTGTTTGATCTGGGGCTGATTGGCGCCTACCCCAGTGGCTTGGGCTACGGTAACCTGAGCCTGCGCGTGCAGGGCGAGCAGTTTGTCATTACCGGCAGCGCAACCGGTAGCCAGCGGGTGCTGGAGTTGGCGCAGTATGTCTGCGTCGAAGCGTTTTCCGTCGAGGCAAACTGGGTGCGCGCGGTTGGTGCCATTGACGCGTCTTCCGAGTCCCTGACCCATGGCGCCATTTACCAGTCCAATGCCCAGGTGCACTGTGTAATCCATGTGCACAGCCGGCGCCTGTTTGACACGTTCATGCACACGGAATCGGCCCTGACGACACCGCCTGATGTGGCCTATGGCACACCGGCCATGGCGCAATCTGTGGCACAGTTGGTGCGCGCGCAGTCCCGATCGCCAGTTCTGTTTGCCATGTTGGGGCACGACGAGGGACTGGTCGCCTTCGGTGCTGATGTGACATCGGTGGCGGCATTGCTGGTAAACGCATTGGAGAGGAGTTTTGCACCATGACCCGAATTGGCATTATTGGCGGCAGCGGATTGGGCGCGCCAGACATCCTGGAATCGCCCCAGGACCTGCAGGTACAGACCTGCTGGGGCCCTCCGTCGGCACCGCTCAAACGCGGCAAGATTGCCGGGGTCGATGTGGTTTTGCTCGCCCGCCATGGGCTCGAGCACACCATACCGCCGAGTGCTGTCAATTTTCGCGCCAACATTCAGGCTATGCGTGACCAGGGCGTCACGCATATCTTGGCCACCACTGCGGTGGGCTCCCTGCGTGAGGAAGTTGGCCGCGGTGATCTGGTGCTGATTGACCAGTTCATCGACTTCACGAAACAGCGCGCGATGAGCTTTTACGAAAGTTTTCCGCCGCACCAACCCATGCACACCCCGATGGCGGATCCGTTTGACCGCGCGCTTCGGGAGGTACTGATTCGGCTGTGCGAACAACGCGGTTTGCCTTTTCACCGCACGGGCACTGTGGTCACGATCGAAGGCCCGCGCTTTTCGACCCGAGCAGAATCGAGAATGTTTCGGGCCTGGGGGGCGGACATCATCAACATGTCTATTGCCACCGAGGCGGCATTGGCCAATGAGGCCGGTATTCCCTACGCGGCGGTGGCGATGAGCACCGACTACGATTGCTGGAAAACCGACGAAGAGCCCGTAAGTTGGCAGGCGGTTCTGGCAGTGTTTCACAGCAATGCAGAAAAAGTGACCCGCTTGCTGGTGGACGCCATTCCCCTGATTGCTGCCAACACAAACGGCCAGTAGGGCCGTATCGAGATCGACCTCCGGGTAAGAGGTAAGAGGGGCTATTTGTCGCGCAGCTCGCGGCGCAAAATCTTGCCTACGGGCGTTTTTGGCAACTCGGCACGAAACTCGATGACCTTGGGTTGCTTGTAGCCGGTGAGGTTTTCCTTGCAATAGGCACGTACATCGGCATCGCTTAGCTTGGGATCTTTCTTGACGATCA
The DNA here is from genome assembly GCA_021738345.1 of Rhodoferax sp. GTDB lineage: Bacteria > Pseudomonadota > Gammaproteobacteria > Burkholderiales > Burkholderiaceae_C > Allorhodoferax. The sequence goes on from JAIPCE010000093.1 coordinate 11,007, forward strand.
CCAACTTGACCGCCTCGCCCGACTTGGCATCGGGCACGCCGACACAGGCACACTCCATGACGCCCGGCATCTGCGACACCACATCTTCAAGCTCGGTGGGGAACACGTTGAAGCCACTGACCAGAATCATGTCCTTCTTGCGGTCAACAATTTTGAAAAAACCCTTGGCGTCGACCACTCCGACGTCACCGGTCTTGAAGAAACCGTCGGGCGTCATGACCTTGGCGGTTTCATCCGGGCGTTGCCAGTAACCCGCCATGACCTGGGGGCCTTTGATGGCAATCTCGCCGGGCTGACCTGCCGGTACCTCTTTGCCGTCGTCGTCGAGCAGCTTCATGTAGGTGTTGGGCAGCGGGATGCCAATCGTGCCGGTGTACTCCTTGGCAGTCACCACGTTGCAGCTGGCCGACGGGGAGGTTTCGCTCAGGCCATAGCCTTCGCAGATCGGGCAGCCGGTTTTCTCGAACCATAGCTTGGCGACCGCACTTTGCACCGCCGTGCCACCCCCCACCGACACCTTGAGGTGGCTCCAGTCCACCGTGTTGAAGTCCGGGTGGTTGGCCAGGCCGTTAAACAAGGTGTTGACGGCCGGAAAGGTGTGAATCGTGTGCTTGGTAAGTTCTTTCAGGACCCCAGGAATGTCGCGCGGATTGGGGATCAGTATGAGTTTGCCGCCCATGCGCATGGACAGCATCATGCCGACGGTGAAGGCGAATATATGGTACAGCGGCAAGGCGCAGACGCCCGTGGGCTGCTCGTTGGCAGGAATATCGCCCATGACCGGATTGTTCCAGACCTCGGACTGCAGCACATTGGCAATCACGTTGCGATGCAGCAAAACTGCTCCCTTGGAAACGCCTGTGGTGCCGCCGGTGTATTGCAGCACCGCCACGTCATCGGGTTTGGTGTCGGGCTTCTTGAAACTTGCCTTGGTGCCGCGCGCTACTGCGGCATTGAATCGGACCGCACCCGGCAAATGGTAGGCCGGCACCATCTTCTTGACGTTGCGGACCACGTAATTGACCAGAGACCCCTTGAGCAGCCCCAGTTGGTCGCCCATGGCACACAGCACCACATGCTTGACGGGCGTGGCGGCAATGCATTTTTCCAGAGTGCAGGCAAAGTTCTCGATGATGACAATGGCCTTGGCGCCCGAGTCTTTTAGCTGGTGCTCGAGTTCGCGCGGGGTGTACAGTGGGTTGACGTTCACCACCACATAACCCGCCCGCAAAATGCCCGCAACGACCACCGGATACTGGGGCACATTGGGCATCATGATGGCGACACGGTCCCCCTTGGTCAAACCCAGGGATTGAAGATAGCCGGCAAAGGCCTGGCTCAGGCTGTCGGTTTGGGCATAGCTGATGTCCTTACCCATAAAGCTATAAGCCACCCGATTGGCATATTTTTGGAAGCTTTCTTCCATCAAGGCCACCAAGGTCGCATATTGCGTGACGTTGATGTCTGCGGGCACGCCCTGCGGGTAGCTACTAAGCCAAATGCGGTCTGTCATATCTGCGTCTCCGATGGTCAATTACAACAAACCGCATTCTCCCCTAAGTCAGACTCCTGTAAGGCTGTGTTTTATCTAAATTTGCACGCAAAGCATCAGGCTTTGAGAGCGGTCAACACTTCATCGAGCATTTTCTTCGCGTCGCCGAACAACATGCGGTTGTTTTCCTTGTAGAACAAGGGGTTGTCGACACCTGCGTAGCCCGATGCCATGCTGCGTTTCATCACGATCGAGGTCTTGGCTTTCCAGACCTCAAGCACCGGCATGCCGGCAATCGGGCTATCTGGATCGTCCTGAGCGCCCGGGTTGACGATGTCGTTGGCGCCAATCACCATCACCACGTCGGTCTTGGGGAAGTCGTCGTTCAACTCATCCATCTCGAGCACGATGTCATAGGGTACTTTGGCCTCCGCCAGCAGCACATTCATATGGCCAGGCATGCGGCCGGCCACCGGGTGAATACCAAAACGGATATTGACATTACGTTCACGAAGCAGTTTGGTGATCTCGTATACCGTGTGCTGGGCCTGGGCTACGGCCATGCCGTAGCCGGGAACGATGATGACGCTCTTGGCCTCGCGCAATAATTCGGCGGTTTCCAGTGCACTGATGGGCACCACCTCGCCGGCCGGCTGAGTTGCATCGCCCTTGGGCGCTGACGTCCCACCCGCGGTCCCAAAGCCGCCCGCAATCACACTGATGAAGCTGCGGTTCATGGCCTTGCACATGATGTAGGACAAAATTGCGCCACTCGAGCCTACCAACGCGCCCACAACGATCAACAGATCGTTGGACAGCATGAACCCGGTGGCGGCCGCGGCCCATCCGGAATAGCTGTTGAGCATGGACACCACCACCGGCATGTCGGCACCGCCAATCGCCATCACCATATGGATACCAAACAGGCCGGCAATGATGGTCATCACAATCAGGGGCGTGATGCCGTCGGCAATTGTATGGGCATTCATGAAGACGCCACCAAAGTAGATCACCACCAGCAGGCCCGTAAGATTCATCCAGTGACGGCCCGGCAAGGTCAGAGGCGCGCCACCGATCTTGCCATTGAGCTTGCCGAATGCGATCAGGGACCCCGTGAAGGTCACCACACCGATCAGAATACCGATATAGATTTCGATTTCGTGGATCGATTTCTCGGCACCTTGCAGGTTTGAGGTCGGGTCAAAATAGCTGGCAAAACCCACCAGCGCAGCGGCCATGCCAACCAGGCTGTGCATCAATGCCACCAGTTCAGGCATCTGCGTCATCTGCACGGTGCGCGCGGCGTACACACCGATCGCAGCACCGACTACCATGGCGCCAATAATCCAGGGAATGCCGGCCGCGGACACGCGGGGTCCGAACACCGTGGCCAGTACGGCAATGGTCATGCCTATCATGCCGTAGAGGTTGCCGCGGCGGGAGGTTTCGGGGTTGGATAAGCCCCCGAGACTCAGCACAAAAAGAATAGTTGCTCCAATGTAGGAGACGGTCGCCAAACTTTCACTCATCATGGTCTCCTTTATTTACGGAACATTGCCAGCATGCGTTGCGTCACCGCAAAGCCGCCGAACATATTGATAGTCGTCAGCACGATGCCTGCCACCGCCAGCCAGCGAATCCAGTCCGTGGTACCCCCAGGCGGAGCAATTTGCACCAGCGCACCGATCGCAATAATGCTGGAGATGGCGTTGGTCACGCTCATCAGCGGTGTGTGCAGAGCGGGCGTGACGTTCCATACCACCATGTACCCGACAAAGCAGGCCAGCACGAATACCGTGAAGTGTGCGAGGAATGCGGTTGGCGCATTGGCGCCAACGAACCAGAACAAGGCTGCCGTGATGGCAAACATGACCGCCAGCTTCCCTCCTGACATGGGTTCGCTTGCTGCGCCATGGCCGTGCCCACCTTTTTTCTGTGGTGCTGCGGCTGGTTTAGCGGGTGCTGTGGCTGCGGCAGGCAGCTTGGGTGCCGGCGGCGGCCACGTGATGCTGCCTTCCTTGGTGACGGTCAGGCCGCGGATGGCGTCGTCTTCCATGTTCACATTGACCACACCGTTCTTGGTCTTGCACAGCTCTTCCGCCAGGCGGAACAGGTTGGTGGCGTACAGCGTCGACGATTGCTTGGCCAGTCTTGAGGCCAGGTCGGTGTAGCCGACGATGGTGACACCGTGCCGCACGACCGCCTCACCGGGCACGGTCAGTTCACAATTGCCGCCGCGCTCGGCCGCCATGTCCACGATCACGCTGCCGGGCTTCATGGTCTTGACCATGTCGGCAGTAATCAACTTGGGTGCCGGTTTGCCCGGAATCAGCGCCGTGGTAATGATGATGTCCACTTCGCGGGCCTGCTTGGCATACATGTCACGCTGCGCCTGCTGGAAGCCCTCGCTCATGACCTTGGCGTAGCCGCCACCGCCAGAGCCCTCTTCCTCGTAGTCGACCTTGACGAACTCGCCACCCATTGATATCACCTGGTCGGCGACTTCGGCCCGGGTGTCATTGGCACGCACGATGGCGCCCAGACCGACCGCAGTGCCGATCGCGGCGAGTCCGGCGACGCCAGCACCTGCGATAAAGACCTTGGCCGGCTGCACCTTGCCTGCAGCCGTAATCTGGCCGGCAAAGAAGCGGCCAAAGGCGTTGGCTGCTTCTACGACGGCACGGTAGCCGGCGACCCCAGCCTGCGAGGTCAGGGCGTCCATCTTCTGGGCGCGACTGAGCATGCGTGGCAGTGAGTCGATGGCCAGTACAGTGGCTTTTTTGGCGGTAAGCTGCTGCATCAACTCCGGATTCTGCGCGGGCCAGAGGAAGCCGATCAGGATGCCGCCTTCGCGCATCAGGTCGACCTCGGCGCTGGTGGGTACGCACACCTTGAAGACGATGTCGGACTCGGCCCACAATTGGGCTGCGCTCGCAACGATCTGGGCACCTGCAGCCACGTAAGTTTCGTCAGAAAAGTTTGCGGCGTCTCCAGCACCCGTTTCGACCGAGACAGAAAAGCCGAGCTTGATGAGCTTTTCCACCACTTCCGGTACGGTGGCGACCCGCTTTTCACCAGCAAGAATTTCGCGCGGAACGCCAATGCGCTGCGCAGCTTGGGATGGGGCCGACGGTGCGGCATTGGCGACAGGGGAAGACCCCGATGTCGTCGCGGTAGGTACGCCAGATTGCATGAAGCGACTCCTCGACTGGTTTTTTGCAAAGACATGGACAAAACACTCCAGCGGACCCGCCCACTGAAAATGCTGCGGCGGCTAGCTTAACTGATATTCCCCCCCGCGCTGCAGGGCTGAACCATGACGCATATCAACAATACTCAATAATTGCGGCATGCAAACACGCTGGAAACCCCATGTCACCGTTGCCGCCATCATTGCGCGCGAGGGGCGCTTTCTGCTGGTCGAGGAGGCCACCACCGACGGTCTGCGCCTGAACAATCCGGCGGGACACCTGGAGGCGGGTGAGTCACCGGAACAGGCTTGTGTGCGTGAGACCCTCGAAGAGACCGCGTATTCCTTTGTGCCCAAGGGTCTGATCGGCATTTATCTGTCCAGAGTTCAGCGGACTGACACAGATATCACCTATGTGCGCTTTGCCTTTTGTGGCGAGCTTGGCACGTTCCACCCCGAGAGGGTCCTGGACGGCGGGATTGTCCGCACGCTGTGGCTGACGCCGGATGAGGTCCGCCAAAGCGCAGACCGCCACCGCAGTCCCCTGGTGCTGCGCTGCATGGAAGATTACTTGCTGGGGCGGCGCTACCCGCTGGATTTGGTGCATGTCGACCCCTCGGTCTGGCATCCCGCCAATGCACCACCTAAGTCCTGAGTCCTGAGTCCTGAGTCCTGAGTCCTGAGTCCTGAGTCCTGAGTCCTGAGTCCTGAGTCCTGAGTCCTGAGTCCTGAGTCCTGAGTCCTGAGTCCTGAGTCCTGAGTCCTGAGTCCTGAGT
>JAIPCE010000342.1 GCA_021738345.1 Rhodoferax sp.
CATGGGGGGCAACCCCACGCCCACACAGTTTGACACGGCGCTTGCTACAGCGACAAGCCCTCCGCCTGCAGCGGGGCAGGCCTACCTCAACTTGACCACGCTCTGGGCCTGGGATGCAACGCAATCTTTGTGGTACTTTTGGGCCCCAAGCTTGGTCAACAATGGCGGGCTGGCAAGCTACCTCACATCCAAGGGCTACCTTAACTTCACGGCAATGCCAGGCATTCCCACCGGCACGCTGTCGCCCACCACCGGAGTCTGGGTAAATATGCCGGCTCCAGCGCCAGCCTCGACCACGATGGTGGCAGCAGCGGATTTACCTGTGGTTGTAACCGCAGCTACGGCCTCAACTGCGAAGGCGGTCATGGCATCGGTTGCCGCTACACCAATCGCCTTCCCTGCAGCCGTGCCAATGCTTGGAACGACTTCGGCAACGACACTTACTTTTGCTGCAACCACATTTACGAATTTGGCCATTGATATTGGTAATTTCAAGGTCGAAGACAAAAGCGGCAACTCCTATGCAGGGTCGCTTGAAGCGGGTTCATGTATTTTGGTCATCAAAGTATCTACTTTTCAACCGCCTAGCCCCTATGCGGTAGGGATGAGAATCGCGGTTAATCCTTGCTCGTTCACAGCCAAGGTGGCAGGCGTTGCAGCCAACGGTATACAAACGAATCGGGAGGTTGTGGTGGCACTTGGCACCTCTACTACTGCCATACCATTGGCAGTGACTATTTCTGCCAACGGGCAAGTCAAGTTTGGCAACAATGTCATTTCGACCGTAGCACTTGTGCCTGCTGCCGGAAGCTAAACCCTGGGAACATCGGTCGCCGTGCCAGTGCACAGCGACTACGGCGAGACTTCAGTCTATCGCCGTTAGCCAACACCCCTGGTCGCCTGTGCAATGCGGAATCGACCACGGGAGTGCGCTGCACGAACTTGAAATATGCACCGAAAAATGCCAGACCTGCGTGGGGGATTCAGGACGTAGGGGAGTTTTTTTGATATATTGCGCTCGCCATTAGCTTAAGCTAATCTATCGCCTAGATGGGTAGAGATTAGTACTTAGCCCAGACCAAGCAGCCCTAAACCAAGTGCAAGAAGCATCATGAAAATAGTCAAACAAGCAATCACGGCCTCGTTATTTGCAATAGTTTTGCCCTCAGCCATGGCCGACACCGCCAAGCTTGATGCCGGCATGCGACAGGCCATGGAGGCACAGGCGGCGGCACAGGCAAACCCGTTGGCGCGGGCCCAGACTTCCAGCAAAAAAATTCCTGCCACCGTGCGTTTTTCAGGTGATGGTCTGGCAGAGTTGAAGGTGCGGGGAGTTGCTATTCACTCAGTTCTAGGCGATGTGGCCACGGTTCTGATTCCGGCAGATCGACTGGCCGAAATTGCTGCCTTGCCCCAAGTGTTGCAAATCGAGACCCCAAGCCGCCCTGTGGCGCGCCTGAACAAGAGTGTGGCCTTTACCAAGGCTGACCAGTTGCGCACAGGTTCTTTTGACACCAGTTGGACTGGCAAAACCGGAAAAGGTGTGCTGGTGGGGGTCATTGACACCGGCATCGACATTAGCCACGGCGATTTTCTAGATGCCAATGGCAAGACACGCATCTTGCGCATGTGGAATCAGCGCAGCGTGACAGGCGGCACCCCACCCATGGGGTCAGACGGAACAACGCCACTTTATGGTGCAGAGTGTGACTCGGCTGCCATCAACGCAGTGGTCGGAACATCAGCAAGTGCAAGCAGTCTCTGCAACCCTGATGACACCGGCAACCATGGCAGCCATGTGGCCGGCATCGCCGCAGGCAATGGACGCGGCACAGGTAACAACCAAGCGGCCGGGCGCTTCGTTGGCATGGCGCCCGAGGCCGACCTGCTTGTGGCCAATTCAATCGACAAAGCCGTTTCTGCAAACGGCGACCCGGTATTGGACGCCATCTCGTGGATGACACGGGTCGCCAAGCAACTCGGCAAGCCATTGGTGATCAATCTCAGCCTGGGGTCATATTTTGGCAGCCGAGATGGTACGGGCGGTTTCCAGAGCGGCATTGATAATATTTCTGGCCCCGGCGTAATCATTGTGGCCGCGGCCGGCAATGAAGGCAGCGCGCCCATTCGCACCGAAATTCCAGCCATGACCCAAGGGCAGACGGTAGCGGTGACTTTTTCCATTCCTGCAGGCCGAACTGCCGAACAATTGGAATTTTGGAGCGACGGTGACAACCAATATGCGGTGCAGCTCGTGTGTCCCAATGCAGTCACCACCGATTTTGTGACAGCAGGCAATTCTCTGCCCGCCTTTGACTCAGCAGGATGCGGACAAATCAAAATCACGTCCACGGCGCCCAGCCCAGCCAATGGTGATCGCCAATACAACATGTCCCTGGGCTCTGGCACAAACCCTCTGGCTGCAGGCAACTGGACGCTGAACATACGTGCCGATGCAGTGCCTGTGTCGCAAACTCTAGGCGTGATATCTGGTGAAAGTGCTGAAGGTGCAGCGTTTACCGGTAACTTTGCAACGCGCGTGACTACCGGCATTTTGACCGACTCGTCTAGTGCTCGTCGCGCTATTGCAGTTGCCGCACTAAATACCAACTACCAGTGGAATACAGCGAGCGGTCCAACCGATAAGCAGCTAGAAAACGGACCCTTGGGTGACGTGGGCACATTTAGCAGCCGTGGCCCGCGACGTATATGCAGCGCCAACGCCAAATATATTGACGTCAGTACCCCCAGCGGCCAAAGAAATAGGGACGAATGCACCAAGCCAGTCATGAAGCCCGAGATCACCGCACCAGGCTCCTACATCATGTCCGCCCTGGCCGGTGCCGCCAAGGCTGCAGCTACCGCTGCCGACATCGAAGCCGATGGGGTACATGTTGCCTATATGGGCACCAGTATGGCCACTCCCCACGTCACCGGGGCAGTTGCCCTGCTGCTTCAGACAAATCCAACTTTAACGCCTGAAGATGCCAAGCGTCTGTTGTTTAGCAAGTTGCAAACCAATTCTTTTACTCAAGCGGCCAATCTGCCTGTTTTTAGCCAAGGTGTAGATATGCCCCCCAGTCCAAATTATGCGTGGGGCTACGGCGCAATGGACATTTCTTTGGCCATGGCGGCAGCGCTGCCAACCAGCACAATCAATATCGTGGCGGGCTGGAATCTGTTGGGCAACAGCGTGCAATCGCCCTTGGATGTTGCCACTGCCTTCGGAGATACGGCTAAAGTAACCACCGTCTGGAAATGGGTGCCCTCTACCAGCCGTTGGGCGTTTTATGCACCATCCATGAATGCAGTTGACCTGGCGGCCTACGCCGTAAGCAAGTCTTATGACCTACTTTCGTCAATCCAGGCTGGCGAAGGCTTTTGGGTCAATGCCAAAGTTCCTTTTACTGCAAACCTTCCCACTGGAACCGCTGTTGCATCAAGTACTTTTGCTGATAAGGCAACTCCGCCAAATTCACTACCTGCTGGATGGAGTTTAATTGCGGTAGGCGACAAACCAACTCCACGGAGTTTCGTCAACTCTATCGCCACGGCACAGCCTATTGCGCCAGCGGTGGCAGCAACCAGTCTTACGACACTTTGGGCCTGGGAAAACGCCGTTTCCAAATGGCTTTTTTATGCCCCTAGTCTGGATAACAGTAACGGCTTGTCCGGCTATGTGACCAGTAAAGATTATTTAGACTTCGGCACGAAAACACTAGACCCCACCATTGGTTTTTGGGTTAACCATCCTTGAAGTTGAATTGGTTTTGGGGGCGCAACGTACTTTGTTTCAAAACTCATAGATCAGATTTAATCCGTGACACCTTGATCGAGAGTATTTCTATGTTCGAATTTTTTTCAACAAAAGTTCGAATTTCTAGTTGCCCTCGACTCATATTTTGATCAACCTCCAGCGATCCAAGCAAGTGCGTGGGGTTGCCACCTGATCCTAGCAATTGTTGTTCGGATATCACCTGATGGTTTTCGGGCAAAAGAAATGATATATCAAGGTATCCTATCTTCTGCTCAACCGGGTTAGCGCTTGTGTAGTTCAGGTCAAACTCATACTTTCCTGGAGGAAGTTTGAGATACGGTCCGTAGCTCAGATTACCCGCGTAAGACGCATCAGAGTTTTTTAACGAACAGACATCTTTTTGATCTATCGTTCCAGTGGAACGAGGTAACCGGCAACCTTCAACCAAATAGATACCGCTTCCACGTTCTGGATCCATAGTGGTACTTAAACCGCCTTTGTACACCAACACTTTGGCATTTTGACAAGATACCACGGAGTCTGGTTTGCCATTAAAGTTTTCAATCAACTTCTCGTCTAGCAAATACATCGAGTTTGCAGGTTCCGCAGTATTTATAACAGCAAAATTATAGTTATTTCTGTACCATTCGTTGCTTACCAGAACTTCGTAGGGTTTCAAATCAGGATTAACAGAGACCATGCGGACTCCTGCCTTGCTGAAGGCGATCAGTTTTTTTGTCAACCAATACTCACCGATGCCTGAGGGGTTTTTCAGATCTCGCGTTGCGTTGTCAATGCAGGCAATTTGTTCCGGGTAATAGTCAGTTTTCAGTGGCGCAGATCGATGGGGCCATGAACTCAGCAGGAACGTCAGCAAAAATACAAATTGAGCAATTCGTATCACCCCAGTCTTTTGAAAAAGAGCTGGTGCCAGCAGGCAGAGGAAAATAAAGGGCGTGAAAAACAGTGAGGGCAGATACCGGTCACCCACCAATGCGGTACTGACAAGCACCACGACAAGACTTGTGCCGAGACTCATTATCAAAAACAGTACCAAAAAAACTCTTAGACTCTCTGGCTGAGTCGTCTTATCACGGTTGAAATGTAGTCGCACCCAATATATCAAAAGCACAAGGCACCAGCCGAAAAACGCTGCAATTATGAATGCTGGAAATCCGATTGCATAGAGTAAATTATAGACTTCAATGAGCTTGGGAAATATATTGTCACTCGAAGTGATAGGTAGTGAAAGATTTGCGAAATTCGGTACGATTTTTGGTGCTGAGTAATGTCCAAGAAGCGCAGAAATAATTGGCAAAATAAACAGCTTCGCATACGATAAGACATGTATTCTACGTACTACGAGGTAGTAACCTCCAACCATGAGTAAGGGAACGGGGAACAACATGAAGAAAAGTGCGTCAGACAAAGTCATAACAAACGAAAGGACGCACAAACCAATTATCTGAAGCGTGATTGATGGAGGAGATTTGCTGCCGTCAAACAAGCCCTTTGAGTTTATGATGTCTACGTAAACACCAAGGTAGTACAGACCAACCAAATAAGTTCCAAAGTGCCAATTGAGAACAAAAACTTGATAATAGGGTGAAATATCTTTGCTGGCCATCACCATGATGATAATTATCATCAACAAGGCATAACTGGCACCGTTTCTGCCAACGATTGGCGCCGCCAATCGCCGAATAGCATAATAAAGGAGACCCACCTGAATCAGAGAACTAAGAAAAATTTGCCAATAAATCTTGTGACTAAGCAGAGCTGCAGCCAAGCCAATAAGGTAATCTGGAACAAAACTTGGCGCATTAGAAAAATTCCACGCAGAAATTCGTCCATTGAAATTTAGTATATCAGCCAGGAACGAGTATATTGTTAGTGCATCGGAGTTAAAATATTTGTATGTATCTGAAGTTTGCGTGAGGTAATTGAAAGTCAGCGTCAGGACAAGCAACGCGAAAATAATGGTTTCAGAAATGCCCGATGCCCATGTCTTGGACATCATTTGACTGTAGGATTTGCTTAATGCATTCATTTTAAATGTTTAAATCTATCTGTTTAACGGATTGGACGTTCTTACCTCGTGCAGATTGTAAGTTCATCTTGACGTGCATGTTCGCCAGGCAGGATCATTGCATGGCAGGTAGCGCAGGTTCATCATGATAACCCGTGCGCGTTTTTTTATTGCATACTTAGCTGAGCACGCTTGAAGCCACCCAACCACAGGGGTTTGGCAAATGCCGTGCCGCGCAGGTAACCCATTTTTCAAAATTATGGCTTGTTCACCCAGAACCCAGTACCCACTTCCAGTGTTTTTCTGTTGGTGTAGAAGTCCAAGTAGCCTTTGTCTCTAATATAGTTCATCAGGCTACCACTGGCTTCGAGGCTGGGAGCATAAAAGTACCAAGCTGATGCCGGATTGTCCCACGCCCAAAGCGTAGTCAGGTTTACATCAGTAACGCTGGGGGTTGGGGGTATGGTGCTCAAATTGCGGTTGAACACACTTGGAGTAACGACATCTCCCGTGGCGACCAGATTCCAACCGGGGCTAAGCCGACTGCCCTTAATATCTACTTGATCTTGAAACTCCGAACTTAATAGCACTGAACCTGCAGGCAACAAGGTCGAAAACGCAGCTCTGGAGTTAACCCAAAATCCATCTCCAGGCTCGATCGTGGTTAAAGCTTCGTATCCCTTTGTCGCCGCATATTCTGCGCCACCGTCGGCTAAACTAGGTGTGTAAAAAGCCCACTTGCTATTTGACGCCGACCATTTCCAGACCGTGTTGACACGATCTGTGTCTGAGAACACACTTGCGACAGTGAAGGGGGTATGCACACTATTACCAACCAGATTCCAACCCGGTTGCAAGTTAAGCTCGGCAACATAGTTGCTATCTTCCACGCTTAGCATCACAGTATGTGGACTTCCAATCGCGTTACTTATTACTGAAATTTTACCAGTGCGATTACCGGAGCCATTTGGTAGGTAGCCCACGCCCAGATTACAGGCGGAACGTGCACTTAAAACTGCACCACAGGGGTTGGTTAACACAAAGACTTGACTGCTACTGGTAATTGAAAAAATAGTAAGCATAGCTGGGCCGGAGTTGGTCAGCACAATGTTCTGGCTAGGGCTGATAGTGTCAAGACCTTGTTCGCCAAAAGTCAACGACTGCGGACTGAGGGTAACCGCTGGTGCCGCTACCGTCACCGTCAAGGCCAGCGTTACTGGGCTTGCGGGGGCATATACGGCATTGCCTGGCTGCGCTGCAATGATGTTGCAGGCCCCTGTCTTTAGACCCGTCACTACGTTACCGGTTACTCCGCACACAGCGGGCGTCCCGCTAAAAAAACGCACCACGAGTCCAGAAGTGGCCACTGCACTGGCATAGACCGTAGCGCCAACAGTCAAATGGTTGGGGTTGATAAAGATTGGACTGATACTCTGGTAATCAGAGCCATAACCGTAACCATAACCGTAGTTATAACCATAGTTATAATCATAACCATAGCTGTAACCATAATTGCTGTAACCGCTTTGGGCCAGCACGGCCTTTATTTGAGGTACAAAGGCCAGCAGGAAAATGTTGGCTAAAACTGCTACCGCTACCACAATTCGGTTAAAAACCGACTTCTTTTCCATGCTCCCGCCCCTTAAAGATGATCGTCAGTCAATTTTAATGCCACAGTCAACCCAAGCAGGGTGATAAACATCACAATCACCCAATATCGAAAGAAAGTCAACTCAACCGTTGCTGCAAAGCCAAAAGTTACCCACGCAGCCAGCAGACCCGCCGCTTGAAGTCGCATGGGCGGACTATCTACATGCATCAGCTTGTGCAGCCGAAGTCCCACCCATACCAAAAGGGTAAGTAAAAACAAGCCACCAAAAAGCCCCTGGCTGGACAGCACTTCAAGAAATAGATTGTGCGGCCAAGGTGTGAGCCTGGTGTCCTTCAGCGCGCACTCTGGCAGCCCTAGCGCATCAATGTGTGCACGGTAAAGCCCAGCAAAATTGTGCGCGCCTTGTCCAAAAAATGGCCGTTCCAGCCACAACCGGAAAGCCGCTCCCCAGAGGGGCAAGCGGGGTTCACATGCCAATGAATGCTGGGCGAACTTGGACAGCAAAGTGAACCCCCGAACGCCATCAGCGACGATGATGGCGGCTGCAGCCAATGCCAAAGCATGCCACCAGCGTCGCGACCCCACAATAAAAAGTACAACCAGGGAACCTAGAAAGCTTGCGACCAGTGCGGCCCGGCTGTTTAGTGCAACCATGGCGGCCAAACACGTGATGGCGGCCAGAGCAATACCCACCGTCTGCCACCCGCGTCTGACAGCAACCAACATCACCAATAAGAAGGGTAAGCAAACCGCCAGCATCAGAACATCATTTGGCACCACCAGAATGACCGTGGGCAGATGCTCTAGCAAACGCACGGGATCTGTTGTATAGGTTCCAGCACCCAGCAAAATCGTCGCGGCAATCAGTGTGGCCCCTAGGCCTAGGGCGCCAAACACCAGCCAAAGGTCGGAGGTGTCAAGCTGAAAGCGCGACAACATGAGGTAAATCAACAACGCGGGTACGAAGGGTGAACTCAGTAGCAAGCTGATCTGCAGGTGGCCACTCAAGAAGATGGCGCTTGCCAGACTCGCTACGAAGCCAAGAATCAGACAATCTGGGAACGGCCAAACCACTTGTCGCGAGGTGGGCGCGTAAAGGGTCGCGATGCCAGCACCGGCTACCAAAATGATCAATGCGCGGTCAAAAACCCCAGCCATCCAGAATGTAAGCAGGTACACGCCCAGAACTACTGGCACTATGCGCCTACTTCTAAAGGGATGTCTGGCTTGCAAAATTTTGCAGATTTTCAAAAATTTCATTTTTCCTGTTGAAAAGCTGTAAAGACGAAGTCATAATGTGCGCCTGACATCGTCCATGTCTATCTGCAATCTTAACGAGGGAGTCTGCCTTGAAATCAAAAACTTTTCCAATCTCGCACAGTCTTAAGCTGTCTGCTATTGCTGGCGCCGTGCTGCTTGTCACGGTCGGCTTTGTCGGATGCGGCGGTAACGGGGACCCGCTCCCACCCGAGCCTGTTGCTCCCACGGTTCCTGTGGTTGCCGGATTAAGCGGCAAGGTAGTTGACGGTTACGTGTCGGGTGCCAAGCTTTTTGCGGACATGACGGGCAATGACGGCGTATGTGAGACTGACACGGGGTCAATTACCAATGCCACTGGCGATTTCACCCTGCCTGCAAGCTTCAACGGGGCGATGATTTGTGCCAGCGGTGGTACCGATATTTCTACCGGCGCTGCTTTTGTTGGTGAACTTAAGGCCCCCCCTGGTGCCACACAAATTACACCTTTAACAACCCTGGTGCAGGCAGTCATTGAGTCGGACAAAGCGGCAGGCAAGATCACCAGTGCAGCGGCCGCATCGTCAGCAATTGCGACCAATCTTGGGCTTTCTGGCACAGACCTTCTTACCACCGACCCCATTGCAGCGGTTGCAACCAATCCCAAGCTTGCTCAGACAACTGTGGCGGTACAAGTCTTGCTGGTTCAAGCCGCCAGTAACGTCGCTGCTGCGGCGACCGGCCAACTGGCAACAGCGGGGCAAACAGCCGCGTTGTTCAGCTCGGCTGTCGCTGGAGTCGCAAAGGCAGTGGCAGCGACGACCACGCCTGTCGACCTTACGTCAAGCACAAGCTCTACAGCCGCCGCCGCGTTGGTAACCCAGTCTCTGGAGAATACGGTGGCAAGCGTCAAGTCAAATCCCTCAGCCGCTGCAACGGTGGCTGGTGTTGCTAACCTTGATCCCAAGCTGGTTGCTGCAGCGTCGTCAGCGGGTGTTGCAAAAGTGACACAGGCGGTAGCGTCTACCCCAGCGGCGGAATTGGTACTCGCACCCGTTGCTGGAGTGTCTGCCTCACTTACAGCGCAAACAAGCACTGAATCATCGTTTACCACGGCATTTGTGAGCAGTAACCTCACCACAACGGCCGCAAGTGCAACCACAGCGAATTCTGCTTCCGCCATTGCGGCGCTGGCACAAACTGTTACAACTAACGTCGCAAGCGGAAACACTGCGGCAGCCACCGCTGCAGTGGCCGCCAAGGTAGCAGAAGTGGTGGCTGAAAAACCGGGAATTGAGATCAAACCTGCGGTTGTACCCACACCGCCAACTTCTACTACACAGGCAGGTACCACTACCACTGCTGGTGGTACCACGACAACAGTTGCTGGTACCTCGTCGACCTCCTCGGCGGTAACTTCCTCAACGGCTATATCCACGTCGTCGACCGCGGCAGGTAGCACTTCGACCACAGCATCAGCTCCCTCGACAACGGCAACTGCTACGACGGTCACCACTGCAGTTGCGACAACGACATCAGCAGCCGCTACGACGACAACGCGGGCGACAACGACGACGACTGCTGCGCCAACGACGACAACTTCGACCGCGGCGCCAACGACAACGACGACGACGGCGACTACGGCCGCACCGATAGTCACGACAACCACGGCTGCACCAACGACCACGACGACGGCCGCACCAACGACCACGACGACGGCTACACCACCGACCACGACGACGGCTACACCAACGACCACGACGACGGCTGCACCAACGACCACGACGACGGCTGCACCAACGACAACGACGACGGCTGCACCAACGACAACGACAACGGCCGCACCAACGACAACGACCACTACGACGACGACAACAACTACTTCAACGTTGGGTTTCTCGGGCATTTGCCAAGTGAGCGTAGGCTCTGCAATCGGCTACATGATTAATGTTCCAAGCGCCGGTAGTTGCACAAGCGCAGTTATGAGCGTTGACGGCGGTAATGCGACTGTTGCCCTAGCTAGCACCGTGTTGACTGGCAAGACCCAAATTCCTTTCGCATCGGCTGCCACATGTGACCCCCTTGGCACTCCACCCACTGCGGGCGCGACAACGCTGACACCTTGCAGAGTCGGCTCAACAGCAACGACCACGACTAGCACGACCTCAACGACCACGACCACGGCGGCACCGACGACCACGACAACAACGTCGACGGCAGCACCGACGACCACGACCACGACCACAACGTCGACGGCAGCACCAACTACCACGACAACAACTGTCGCAACGACCTCAACTACAACTCTGGCTTTCGCAGGTATCTGTGAAGTCAAGGTCAATACTGTGATCGGCTACATGATTAATGTGCCGACGGCTAGCAACTGCGTTAGTTCGTTTATGAATGTCGATGGAGGTGGTGCAACTGTATCTGTTGCAGGCACTGTATTGGCTGGTAAAACCAATGTTCCCCTAGACTTAGCAGCAAAATGTGACCTATTCGGAACTCCCCCTGCAGTGGGTGCAGCTTCACTAACACCGTGCAAGCAGTAAATCAAGTGAGTGGATTTCACTTAATCAATTGAATTGCAATTTAAATATAAGATTTATTTTTCTTAGTTGACGAATGGGGACCTTGGGTCCCCATTGTCTTATGCAGATAATATAAATTGATGAAATAGGGACATGCATATTTCAATATAAATGTGTGATTTAACGAAAGTCTGGTAATTGTGTTACATCGATCAAGTAACCCTCTACAAAGTCTGCCAAAGACTCACCGAATTCATTTACTTAAATTGCCTGCAGAAAGTTATACTGATGCGTATAGAAACAAAAGTACATGGCTCAGCAGTATTTCGTGCATGCCAAGCTAGGGTAGTAAAGGCAGCGGCCCTGTGCTTGGTGTCGCTATTCGCAACGACCTCCCACGCAGGCACGCTAGGTTTCTCCATCAGCTTTAGCGGTGACGAGATCACCATCACCAACACCGGCTCCGAGGCGGCCTATCGCTTGTCCCAATGGACTCTGGATGCCGATATACGCTGGCGAAAAGTGCGGGTACTTGATGGCAACGCAGACTACATCGCACCTGGTAAATCGCTAAAGGGCGTCAGGTGGGGCGGCGCCACACACAGCGGCATTGGCAGGGCGGCTCCACTTTTGTTGGTGATGCATGACCAGGCAGGCAGTCGTATTGCGCAGTTGGCGTGGCAACGGTCGCCAGAGGTGTTGCCTCAGCCACTCGCAGTGCAACGTAACAAGAACGTGGTTCAGGTGAGCGATAAAGAGGCCAGACCGCAAAAAATCATCAACAGCTATGGCATTGTGTTGCCCTATGAGGGCATTCAATTGTTGACCATGCCACTTAAAGCGGTAGAAGCCCCGCCTAGCCCCACTATCCATGTCTGGAGCACGGGCTCATCCATGAGCATTAATACTGGCGCAGGGCAAGCCGGAGTTTGGTTGGTGCATGAACACGCTGCTGGTGATTTGCGGCTGCAAATCGTCCCCGACGGTTTCGCCCGCGGTCGCGAGCAAATACCAGCTTGGATGCTTTTTGCACGTCTGCAACTCATGAATATTTCGGTTTTTGTGGCAGGCCTTGGATTATTGGTATTGTCTTTGGGACTGATAAAACCAGCAAGGCTAAGAAGTTTGCTGCACGGTTTGGCGAGTGCCAAACGAGCTTGAAGCGTTTAATATTACAAAATTCGGCTCATCTATGCAGTTGAGGTCATTCACAAATAGCTACGCGCTTCGTCTACTTGATTTGCTGGTAGTGCTGGGCAGTGCGCTGCTTATCGCCTCATTGCTTGGGATCGAATTTTTACTATCCCGCAACCTCCCCACTGGCGGTGATGCGGCATCCCATCTGCTGTACGTCTGGCTGTATGCCAAAGAGCTGCTACCCAACGGGCACGTCACCGCCTTGTTGCCTGAGGTGTTTGCCGGGTTTCCCTTTTTGTCTTACTACTTTCCCTTGTCGTTTATCAGTATTGCGGGTTTGGCCACGTTGCTGCCATTTGCTTCCGCCATGAAAATTGGCATGTTTGCTTGCGCCATGTTTTTGCCTAGTGCGGTCTGGCTGGGCGGCGTGTACCTTTTGCGCTTACCGCGTGCCATTGCCATTTGGGGTGTTTTGGCAAGCCTTGCTTTCTTGTTACACGAACAAAATTCTATTTGGGGCGGAAATTTGCTTTCCACCTTGGCGGGGGAGTTTGCTTACAGCTATGGGGTCTTTTTTTCCTTGCTTACCCTTTTTGCGTGGCAACGGGCCATTGCCACGGGTACGCATTGGTGGCTGGCAGCGCTGCTGGAAGCTGCCACAGGCTTTTCGCACGGCTTTGCCTTGTTGATTGTGGGCTTTGCGACCACTGCTTTTTTGTTTGACTGGCCGAATTTTTGGCGCAATCTGCGCTTGCTGGTTTTGGGGCACGGCCTGGCATTTCTTCTGTTGGCGGGCTGGCTCTGGCCCATGTTTGAGATGCACAGCATCACCATCCCCAACGATGCGCTGTTTGAGGTCACCCGGTGGCAAGATTTGCTGCCAAGGGCGGTTTGGCCGGTGTTAGTGGCCGGCTTGACCGCCACGGTGTTGTTGGGGGTAATACAGAGCACACCCGTGTTGCGGCGATTGCTGCCTGTTTCCATAGAAATGGTCAATGCGCAACGGCATGCCGCATTTTTGGGCAGTGCAGGCTTATTGGCCGCCACGGGTTTTCTGGCGGGCAGCAGTATTGGTGTGGCCAATATTCGGTTTTTCCCGTTTGTATGGCTCTTTGGTGGGGTCGCTTGTGGCTGGCTGTGGGGCATCTTGTTGGTGCGGATTGCCTTGGCCATACCAGTGCTTGCACGCTGGGGCCTGGGCATCATGGGTGCGGCAGCGGCAATGGCATTTTTTTCGTGGGTGAGTCTGCAGATTGTGGCGGCACCCGATTGGGGCCTATGGAACCACAGCGGACTCGAGGCCAAACCCCAGTGGCAACGCCTGAGCCAACTGTTTCCCACGCTGTCGGGCAAGCTGGACAGCCCGCGCCTGACGTTTGAGCACGATCCGGCCAACACCGACATTGGCTCCACCCGCGCGCTGGAGGCATTGCCCATGTTTTTGGGTGGCAGACCGGTGCTCGAAGGCCTGTACATGGAGTCCTCTTTAGTGGGGCCTGCCATTTACCAATTGCAGAGCGAGGTCTCGCGCGCGCCGTCGTCGCCGTTGGCGCGCTTCCCAAGCGGCAGTCTGGACCCCGAAATGGCTGCAGTGCACATGAACTTTTTGTACGCCAACCAGGTACTGACCCGCAGCGACGAGGCTTACAACGCCTTGTTGGCGTCCAAAAACTTTACCGAAGTTGCCAGTGCACCGCCGTTTCGGGTGCTGAAGGTCAATCACTTCAATACCCATTGGGTCGACCTGGCAGACCGCCCGCTGCGGTGGTTACCCAAAGAGCGCTGGATGGATGCCAGTTTTGAGTGGTTTCGGTCGCGCCAAAAGTTCGGGCAAGAATTGCCCGTGTTTTACGACGGCGCGGCGCCCCAAATCGCCGCTGCACCCGAGAACGCAACATTACATGGGCGTACGCTGGAGCGCCATCGCCTAAGCTGGCGCACCGACGCGGTAGGCGCTGCCCACTTGGTGCGGATGGCTTGGCACCCGCGCTGGCAGCTTGCCACTAAGGGCAAGCTTTACATGGCCGGACCTGGCTTTATGCTAGTGGTTCCAGAAGAAGCGAATGTGGTGCTGGAGTATGGCCACACCTCGGTGGGTTACCTGGGTATGGTCGCCACGCTATTGAGCTTTTTTGCCCTGTTCTACCTGGTTTGGCGCCAAAGGCAAGCCGGGCAGGGGGCTGCACCGTTCAGCACCACTTGGCCAGGCCATTGGGTCGCTGGCCTGTGGCCCGTGCTGCTGATCGGGCTGGGCCTATGGCTCCATCTCAATAATGCAGAGCGCATTTACAGCAATGCGTGGGTGTCGATGCGGGCCAACCAGCCGCTTGCCGCAGCGGCAGATTTTGACGCTGCATTTGCCGGACGAACCAGCAACGCCAAAAAAGAAGAAGCACTTTTCTGGTCTGCCAAGGCCTATGAGCAAGCGGGCCAGCGCGAAGCTGCTCTACAGCGCTACACCACACTCACCAAAAATTACCACGGCTACTGGCTGGCAGAGTCACTGTATACCCAGGCCCAGTTGGAGCGTGCCTCAGGGGCCACAGCCCAGGCCGAGCAAACCGGCAAACGCCTGCTGCTCGAACTACCCAGCTCCCCATGGGCGCAGCGCCTGGCTCGCGAGGCCAAATAATGCCGTCTGCCACCGCCAGCCAATTTCTGAAATATGGAGTGGTTGGCGCAGCAGCCCTGGGGCTGGACGTAGCAACGTTTACCGTGCTGCGAGTCCTGGGTTTTGACTTAATAGCATCCAATGTGTTAGCCAGATTAGTGGGTGCGTTGGGCGCCTACCTTGGCAATTTCCTCTGGACCTTCGATCACCCACCCGAACGTAATGCACTACTACGTTCAGGCTGGCGCTATGCCGCACTCTGGGTGGGCTCCACGTTCTTGTCAACCGTGTTGGTGGGTGCTTTGGTGTACTGGGGCCTCAAT
The DNA here is from genome assembly GCA_021738345.1 of Rhodoferax sp. Taxonomy (GTDB): domain Bacteria; phylum Pseudomonadota; class Gammaproteobacteria; order Burkholderiales; family Burkholderiaceae_C; genus Allorhodoferax. The sequence continues at coordinate 15,237 of JAIPCE010000342.1, forward strand.
GAAACGGCAAGCAAGCTGGGCGTAGAAATACTGATGCCACTACTAAATTTCTTCATTGCTCGAATGTGGGTTTTTCGGGCTTAGCCGATCTGGCAAAAATACGGTTCATGTCACGCTTGGAGAGCAAAATGCTATTGCGCTTCCGCTTTTTGATAGTAGGCGTAGCCCGGATGGATGCGTAGCCCGGAAGAAGCGAAGCGGATTCCGGGATTCGTGAACCATGAACCCCGAACCCCCGAACCTCTGAACCTCACACAACCCAATCAAACCCATGCACCGGCAAACCGTCGCCAAATCCACCAACGCCCACGTTCTGGGATACGCCGGCGGCATCGTGGGCAAACCAACCCGGAATCCGCTTCGCTCCTTCCGAGCTACGCGGTTCATCGGTAGGGGCTTGGATGCGATGCAGGGGGGCGGTGATGGTGGGTTATCGGCGTAATCGTGCGGCTGGAGGGACGTATTTTTTTACTGTGACGCTGGCGGATCGCAGGGCGCGGGTGTTGGTGGAACAGGTAGATGTATTGCGTGGCGTGTTTCGCGCGGTGCGGCGGGCGCGACCGTTTGAGGTGGTGGCGATGGTGGTGTTGCCCGAACATTTGCATGCACTGTGGACCCTGCCTGCGGGTGATGCCGACTATTCGGGTCGCTGGCAGGCCATCAAGGCCGGTTTTACCCGACATTTGCGCACCAGCGGCGTGGTAAATTTAGTACCCAATGACAAAGGAGAAGTGGCGTTATGGCAAAGGCGATTTTGGGAGCACACCGTGCGTGACGAAACCGACCTGGCTAACCATATCAATTACATCCACTTCAACCCGGTCAAGCACGGCTTGGTAGAGCAAGTCAAAGACTGGCCCTGGTCGTCTTTTCACCGCTATGTGCGCCAAGGTTTGTTGCCCGAAGATTGGGGTCTTCAATAGCCAGCGTAGCCCGGAAGAAGCGAAGCGGATTCCGGGATTCGTGAACCCCCGAATCTCACACAACCCAATCAAATCCATGTTCTGGCAAACCGTCGCCGCATCCGCCAATGCGATCCCGATACGGTTTTGGTTTTCTCGGTGTACCAACCTGTGGCACTCTGGGCAAACCAACCCGGAATCCGCTGCGCTTCTTCCGGGCTACTCGTTATGCACCAACCCGGAATGCGCTTTGCTTCTTCCGGGCTACTGTTTTGATTGCTTCTCACGCGGGCCCAGAAGGCGCAAGTAGTCGGC
>JAIPCE010000094.1 GCA_021738345.1 Rhodoferax sp.
TGGCGGCATTGGCCAGGGTCCAGCGCCACGCCTGATGACCGTGCAGGGGCTTGCCAAACGCCACACGTTGGCCGCCAAACGCACTGGCCACACGCAAACACTCGCCCACCATGGCGCAGCACATCGCGGCCACATAGATGCGGGCCCCATTGATGGCGCGCAGAATGTCCTTAAAGGCTTCTCCGGGCGGTGCCAGCAGATCGTCGGTCGCGCAGTGGTAGGCTGCCAACGCAAAACCCCCCGTTCCCATGGAGGCCACAGGACCCATGGCCGGCCCCACTTGGCGCTGAAAACCAGGCGCGTTTGCGTCGACGACAAACCCGGCAATGCCCGATGCGCCCGCACCCTCAAGCGTCTGGGCGTACACCACCATGAGCTCGGCATGCGTGGCGTTGGTGATCCAGGTCTTGACCCCGTCGAGTTGCCAGCCACCCGGCACCGCACGCGCGCGGGTCTGGATGGCTGCAAAGTCCGAACCCGCCGTGCGCTCGGTCAATGCCGTGCAGGCGCTACATTCACCCGCGAGCAGACGCGGCACCCAGCTTGCTACGAGATCGGGGTGCCCCAATCGGGCGATTTGCTCCGCCACGTTGTGGGTGTTGACCAGGGACATGGCCAGGCCGAAGTCATGCGTCGCCAAAATCTTGAGCGCTTCAACCTTGCAGGAAAACGACAAGCCCAAGCCCCCCAGCGCCTGCGGCACCTGTAGCCCAAGCAAACCCGCCTGTGCGGCCCGCATGTGCCATTGCGCGGCGGTTCGATCCATCCGACCGCCACCTGATGCAGCGCCTGCACCGTAGTCGCGCACCAATTCTCGGGTCCGCTCCAACAGAAGTTCTTCGGCACTCCGACGGTTCATTTCTTGAACCCCAGCAGCGACCCGACCCGTGTGAACAGGTTCTGCGCTACCGGCACCAGGCCGCGCGGCAAGAAAATGGTCGCCACCACCAAAATCAGCCCATAGACCACCAACCGGTAGCTGTCGGCAATGCGCAGGTATTCGGGCAGGAAGGTGACCGCAAAGGCACCGATCACCGGCCCGCTCAGGGTTCCGCTGCCCCCCAAAATGACCGCAAGAATGGCATTCAGCGACTGGTCCACCCCAAACGGCTCGGGGTTCAGAAATCCGATGTAATGCGCATACAAGGACCCGGCCAGCCCAGCCAGCCCCGCACTCACCACAAACGCAAAGAGCTTGTAACGCCAGGTACTGACACCCATGGCGTCGGCAAGCGCCTCGTTTTGCCGAATCGCCAGCAGCACGCGCCCCACCCGCGAATGCAGGATGGCCGCACACAACGCGGTGGCGGCACAGGCGCACAGCAACACCAGCTCGTAGTAATAGGTGTTGCTGCGGCCTTCAAAATTGATCTGCCATCCCAGCACCGAAAATTCAGCGGGGCGCGGCACATTCGAAATACCGGCCTCGCCCCCGGTCAATGAGCTGTAGGTGAGCAACACGGTAAAAATCACCATGTTGTATGCCAGCGTGACAATGGCAAAGTAGTGCCCCTTGACACGTAAGCTGGGGTAACCCACCAGCACCGACACCAGCCCAGTAAACAGCGGTGCCAGCCACAGCGTCATCCACACCGACCATCCGAGCTTGACGCTGAGCAGGGTCGAAAAATAGGCGCCGATGCCCATGAAACCGGCCTGCGCAATCGACACATACCCGACAAAGCCCTGAATCAGGTTTTGGCCCTGGGCCAGAATCACCCAGATCAGCGACAAAATGATCAGGTGCATGAAATAGGGCACGGTCACCAGGCCCGGCAACAGCACGGCACCTGCCAGCAGCGCCACCAGACCCAGCGATTTAAGTAGTCGGGAGTTCATCTTTTGCCCATCAGGCCTTCTGGCCTAAACAACAGGACGACGATCATGACCAAAAAGGCAATGACGTCCTTGTACGCCGAAGAGATGAAGCCTGCGGCCATGGCCTCGCTCACACCCAGAATCAGCCCGCCCACAATGGCCCCCTGAATCGAGCCCAGACCGCCCAATATCAACACCGCAAAGCCCTTCACCGCCAAACCCTCGCCCACGCCCGGTGCAATTGCCAGCAAAGCCCCAATCAGCGCGCCCGCCGACACGCCCAGCGCCGAAGAAATGGCAAATACGACCAAGGACACCAAGTTGACGTTCACCCCCATCAAAATGGCAGCCTGCCGATTTTGGGCCACTGCACGGATCGACTTGCCGGTCTTGGTGCGACTGATCAGCAGTGCAATCACGCCGATCAAGACACACGCGGTCAAAATCACCAGCACGCGCAGCTCGGCCACCGCAACGCCTGCAACATTGAACACGCCCCGGTATGGGGTTTGAATCACGATCTGGTCGGCACCAAAAACCAGCAGGTTGAGCCCTTCGATCATCATCGTCAGCCCCAGGGCAATGATGAAGGCGTTGATATGCGGCGCATCGCGCACCGGGCGGTAGGCCAGCCGTTCAATCAGCAAGCCGACGACCGCGCCCACCGCCATGGCCAGCGCCATGGCGACAAAAAACGGCAGGCCAAAGCGCTCGCCCAGCGTAAAGGTCAGGTAGCCACCAAACATGGACACCGACCCATGGGCAAAATGCGCAATCCCCAGAATGCCGAACACCACGGTCAAGCCCAGCGCAATCAGGGTGTAGACCGCCCCAATGGCCAAACCATTGAGCGCCTGCTGAAAAATTTCAATCATCCTGGGTTCCTCGGTAGAACGTGCCCGTTAATCCCTAAGCCGGACAAGCCGGAATCGAACAACCGTACGAGGCGAGGGCGCCGCTCCAACGGAGCTTGGTGTTTGTTGGAGCGGCGCCCTCGCCGCGAATGACTTTGATGTTCGAATTCTTCTCACCATTTACAAAGATTGAACTTGTTAGAGACTAAGTCGGACGAGCCGAAATCACTGTGTTTTGCCTTGCTCCCTCCCTGTTTTGGGCAGGGTTGGGGTGGGGGTTGACCGTTTTACTTGCGAAGGCTGCGCAAATAATCGGAGTAGGTTTTGGTGTCCGACGGCAGGTCCGACACATACACCCACTTGCCCTTTTGCCACTGGAATGCACCGTTAGAGGTATAGGCCTGGCCATTGACATCAAACATGGTGCCGCCCGTGGGCAGGTATTTCATGACGGCCTCCTTGGGCACGCCCAGCTTGCGAATTTCTGCCAGCACTTTCTTGGTGTCGTCGGCACCACCAGCCCCCTCAATGGCATTCTTGAGGACATAAACCTGGTCGTAAGCGTAGGGCGAGCTGGGAGACGGCGCAGCACCAAACTTCTTGGTGTAATTGGCGACATAGGTCTTGGCGTTGGCATCCAGTGCTTCCACCGTCAACTCGGTGGGCCGCAGGTCCCAGACACCTTCCATTTGCTCGCTGCTCGCCACCCGCAAAAATTGCTCCTCACTGCCGCTGGTAAAGCCGTAGCGTGGCAGCTTCATCCCCAGTTCGGTCGCTTGCCGATAGACAAATGCCGCCGGTTCCACATAGCCCAACACCAGCAAGCAATTGCGCTTAAGGTATCGTCATGACCGTCACGGACCAGTTATTTATAGCGCTTTCCGGTGGCGAGGTAGGTCAGGGCCGCTGTCGCGGTGGGTCAACCGGCTGGACCACGGCCTTGAACTCTTCACCAAAATCCTCATTGAGGAGCCCAATTACCGCCAGGTCGCGCACGTTGGGCTGCGCAATCAGGATGTTTTCGCCCTCTTAAGGGTAAATATTGACCCCGCTCGAAATAATGTTTAAGGCGCGTCGGTCCACCAGGTAGAGGTAGAGGTCGGCCACATATTGCAGTTTTCGGTCTTCTGGTCACTGTTCACGTTGACACTGACGATAGAACTACACCATATCTCTCTCCACTTGAACAAAATTTACGTCATATTCATTTACCGAAGCCTTGCCAACAGAGCGGCCATTGCAGTCGCAGTTTCGGCCTCTTTAGATACAGCTCAATCAAACGCCAATACTAAAGATGATACCTTCAAACGACTACCAAATGACTGCGATTTTTCGGGTACATCAATTCGAGCAAGTATAATTTTGTGTTTCACTTTGTGTGCGTCCAAAACCGCAATAATGCCAACATAGCAACAAACGCAAAGTGCACAAATTGAGCTACTTCTTCACTGCAAATGTCTCGCGACGTATAACCCGTTGGTCAGATTTTCTAAAAACTACAACATCCAGTAACTCATTGGGAATAACCATGTACTTCTTACTCTGCACAACAATGCCGGACTTGAAGCCAATCTCTTTGCAAGTCTTGTCGTCCAATATCGAAATGTCGGATTTGCTACAACCACCTAAATCGTAATCAGCGCTCGCGATGCTAAAGACTAAACCAATCATCAAATCATTGTCAATCTTCTTGGCATCCTCGCTGCTCATAGCCAATTTGAAAACCGCGTCGGCTTTGGCAGACAAGTAGTAGCTACTCCTGTCAACGAATTCCACGTCACGTGAACCAAAAGCATTCGCCAGCTTTGTTGTTCCTGTAGGTTTCACCTCACTCGCCAATTCGGTTGTTACCCTGAATCCAGCGCACGACACGTTGTATGACTTGGTTGCAAAATCGTAAGAGGTGCACTCGTATGTTCGCAACGGCATAACTACAAACGCATTCTTTATAGGGGGCATACTCGCGACGCGAGCCTTGAACGCATCTTCGGTCTCGAACTTATCCTTTCTATTCTTTAGAAATGTTGCAAGACTGGCTCGCGAAGCAACATCTTCAATTTTTTCGACAGGCATCGAGATAACGTCTGAGAGCAACGGGGACTTATCTAGTTCCCACAAGTCAATCTTCACAGATTCGACCACTCTCTGTGGAGCACTTGCACAGCCCGCTAACACCACTCCCATGCAGAGCAACGCTGCCTTCTCTACCATTCCGGCATTTTTCATAATTAAGTCCTCCTCAACTCAAAAATGCGAAATGCTGACAATGAGTTGATGAGTGAATTCTATCCCCAGGACACCCACCCACTGGCCTCAAAATTCACTTCACCTACTTTTTTTCAAACGCGAACAAATGGCTTTATGCCCTTCTGTGTGGAACTTTACAACCGATCCTAAATGTAGTGGGGTGCGTTTGAGTGACCTACAGACGTTGGAATGCGACAAAGGAATGCACATCGCGACAACCGCAACAAACTAGGCTTAACAAGGCTTGTCGCCTCAACATGTTGATTCGACAAGCCATTTTTTCCTTGTCAGCCCGACACCAACCGCACCAGCTTTGCAACTTCCACACAAAACGACGAAGGGCCGAACAAATCCACCACCTTACGTGGATCAAGTGTTCCAACACTAAGCAGCTTCACTTTGATTTTGTTCCCACCACAAATGCGCCTTGGATACCAAGTCGGTAATATAGGATTCTGCATCGACTCTAAACTCACTGTAAAGGTGGCCAAGATTCCCTAACTCCTGATCTTCAAGCTCTGCCCAGTTGCGAAAACGTGCCAATTCTCTACTAACATAGCCATCATGTTTGATTGCGTTATTGATGCAACGAAGTTCATTTATCGAGCGAGAGGCAACTAAGGAAGTTTCATCAATCCCTATTTGCTCAATCATCTTTTGAAAATCCTTCTGACGGAATGCCTTTCTTGCCTCGTCAACGCCCAAGGTGTGCTCGACAACCCTTTTTCGGCATAGCTCTACACAACGCCAAAGTGCAATAATTGCTAGTTCGGTATGCAGAGTCGCTACCGATTCAACTGCTTCAATGGCATCCTCCGGCGAGCCTTTCGATTCTTCAACTCGAATCCGCTGCAAATCATAAGCTTTCTTTTCCGCACTTTCGGACCATTCCATTAGTCCGTCAACATCAGCAAGTTCATAGAGTGAAAGGCTATGCAGCAGCGAAATGAATGACACTGGTGAGATTGACTTAACCATAGTTGGAATTTACTCTGTTAACGGATGATCGATTGTTTCGGGCGGGAACTGACCTTTTGCGAGTGAAAGTCTAGCAGGAAGGCCATACCGGATTTTTGCTAATAGCGAGGGGTAGATACCCAAGAAAACCCGTGTCTAGTTATAGGGCATTGCTGGCAAACAGCGCCTGTTTGCCATGCTCATGTAAGTGTTTGCAGTGCCAGCAGCGGCTCAGACATGGCAGCTCCCCCGGTGCCCCGCCGACCGTGCCGCCACCGAAACGTGGGCGTTGCGCCGCGCTTCAAAGGCACAGTCTGAGCAGCGCGGAGGAAACGGAGCGGAAGTTGAAAACATGCTGAATTATTTCAGTAGACCGGTCGTCTCCGAAATAGGTGTTTACCCTCCCTCGTGAAAAGTTAATGTGAAATCCACGACCATCATCGAATACAAGTCCCCGTCACCCTGCCCAAAGTCGCAGGGTCCACGCCGCGCAACCATAGAGGTCTAGCCTAAAAACTCAACGCCTTCATGCAAGTGCTCAATGGGTGTGCAAGTGGTGCGCATCCGGCGCATGGGGGTGCTCGTGGTGCAACGGTGCATGCCGATGCAGATGACTGTGCGGCCCAGGTGGCATGGGGACGTGGGTGTGCAAATGGTGCTGATCGCCATGCGAGTGGGCATGCTCGTGCTCCAGCTCCTCGTGTTCATGCGCATGGCCATGGGACTCAAAGAGGTGCAGAACGACACCAGCCAGCATCAAAACGCCCCCAACTGCCAGCATCCAGGTGCCCGCTCGGCTGCCCATGGCAAACGCTCCCAACGCACCAATGAACGGTGCAAAGGCAAAGACGGATCCGGTACGCCCAGCGCCAAACTCCCGCTGCGCCAGCAAGTACAGTCGCAAGCTCAGCCCATAGCCTGTGGCTCCAATGGCAAGCAACGCACCGGCGGCCACCAAACCGGGAGAGGGCTCGCCCAACACAGCAGCAAGGCCGACGGTCGCAACAGCACCGAGCGTCGATTTGGCTAACACTACCTGTCCAGGGTCACGATCCGCAACACCCCGAGACAACGTGTTATCGACACCCCAGGCCGCAGTGGCTACCAAGACGGCCAACAGACCTGACAATTGGGTGTTGCCAGCAAGGCCTTGTTCCAATACCAGAGCGATGCCGCCTGCCAGCAAAAAAAGCATGGCCAAGCCGACCCGCCTATCCATGGTTTCGCCATACAGTCGCCAGGCCAACAAGGCGGTAAAGAGCGCCTCCAAAGTCAGCATCAGCGATGCGCTTGAGCCACTTGTCCTTTGCAAACCCCACGCCAATGCGACCGGGCCAATCACTGCGCCAAATCCAGCCATTGCAAAAATGCGTGGCACATCTGAACGCGTCAGAGCGGCTTCTCGCTCGGGTGGATGCCGCATCAGGACGGCCACTACCGCCGCCCCTGCATAAAGCAGCGCGGCAGTCGTGAATGCGCCCAAGCCGTGTCCGAAATGCTGCACCAAGGGCGTGCTTAGCCCAAACAACGCTGCTGCCAACAGCGCCAGTAAACCGCCACGCAGGGCTGGTGCAGACATTTCAGGCATCAACGCATCACTTGCCAGTGAAATTGGCAGCAATGAAGTTGCCGTTTAGCGAATAGAACAGGTAGAGGGTCTGCTTGGTGGCATCTTTCTCGGCGGGGTTCTTGAACGTGAACTTCCACTCTTTCATGCTCTTGCCCTCGACAGTTTCGGCTTTGTCGACCTTGGCCCCTTTCCATGAGGGGTCAATCTTGCCTTTGCTGGCCAAGCCGTCTTTGTACTCGGACGCGCAGCCGACAAGGATGGCTTCTTTGATGGGTGCATTGCCGTGGAAATGGCAGCTGCTTCCGGCAGCGGCAAAGGCGGCGGGTGCCATCGCCATTGTGGTGACCAGGGCAGAGAGGGATACGAATTTTTTCATGGTGATTTCCTTGGATTAAAAATTGAAAAGTGAGACCGACACGGCTCAAAGGGCGTTGCGGCTGGAGTCAACCGACTTGTCAATATCCATGTCTTCATGGATGTGCTTGTGCTCTTGCACGGGGAAACGGAAGCTCTCCGAGTTGGTATCGTGCTGGTAACCGTGCAACTGCATGAACAGCAGATACACACCGGCATAGGCTAAGCCCAAGTTGGCAGCAAAGCTGAACCGATAGAAAGTAGGACGCTTGCGCCAGAAGGCGAGCACACCCACCATCACGGTCAATGCCGCAATCTGACCAATTTCCACACCCACATTGAAGCTCAGAATGCGCAACAGCATCGCCATGTTGTCGTCACCCAGCGGCAACTGTTGCAGGCGGGTGGACAGGCCAAAGCCATGCAGCAAGCCAAAGCCAAAGACGGCAGCCAACAAATTGGGCGACTTCATGTCAAAGACACGCTGAAACCCTCCGTTGTTGTCAAAGCCTTTGTAGATGACGCTGATGGCAATGATGGCGTCCACCAGGTAGAAGTTCCAGGTGATCTTGTAGTAGGTCGCAAAGATCAGCGTGATGCAGTGCCCCAGCGTGAAGACCGTGACAAACTTGGCCACATCCTTGAAACTGGTCAGGAAAAACACCACGCCAAACAGGAACAACAAGTGGTCGTAGCCGGTAAGCATGTGGCTGGCACCCAGTCCTATGTAACGGACGTAGCCACCGTCGAGCATGCTTTGTCGGTCGGCGTCAGAAATGCCGTGGGCGAATGCCATGAGGGGCAGCGCCATCAGTAATAAGGCCATGAGTCGGCCCGAAAAGAGTTTTGTCATCGATAAATGGATCAAGTGGGTTGCGCAGGCGCGCAGGGAGGCTTGGGACAAAAAGTCCGAAAGCGCCGAAGGAGTGTTGGATTGCCGAAGGGAACGGTCCGCAGACCGGGCCGCGCCTTGGCTATGCGCGCCGCATGGGCGGACGCAAGAGTCCGTCTACTGTGGCCGAAATCCACAGGGCTGGCCGAGACTCGGCAAGAGACGAAGACCCAGAGTCCATGGGCTCAGAATGATGAGCATTCACGAGCGCGGCAGAGCTGCTGCCGTAATCCGGATGCGAGTGCTGCACGGCACCCTCATCATCCATGTGCAGGCTGTTATCTGGATGATGATGGTGATCGGCATCTTGGCAATGCACCATCAAATGTTCAATATCACCTGTTCGCTGAGGGACGGTTGTTGGACCAAACGCCGCCGCCGACTGCAAAAACAAGGCAGCCAACAGGACAAAGGCGCAAAGGCGAAAAAACATGTTGCGATTTTAGGTCAATAGCTTTGGCTCTTCGCCCAGTGGGTCGATAGCCAGGAATTTGGAAGCCCTATTTACGTGTATCCACGAAGCCGCTAGACCGCGACTTTCGCGAAATACAGGTCGGCAAAATCGTCGATGGGCGAAAGACTGCGGGTGAGTTTGGAGCGTAAGATGGCTCCTTCCCAGCCGATCCAGAAAAAGCGCGACAGCGCATGCGCGTTGTTGCCCGCTGCAATCTCGCCGCAGCGTATCGCCTCTTCGAGACAGGCCGTGACCCGGGCTTCCCAAGACACCAGCACCGCTTCGAGCTGTTCGCGAAAGTTATTGTCCAAGCTGGCCAGTTCCTGGCCCAGATTGCCGATCAGGCAGCCGCGGCGAAACTCAAACTTGACCATGCCGCGCTTGGCGTTTTGCACAAATTCCTTGAGCCGATTCAGCGCCGACAACTCGGTATTGTTAAAAATGCTGTCCATTTTGCGGGCGTAGAAAGCCACATAGTTCTCAATGACCGCCGCGCCAAACTCGTCTTTGCTTTTAAAAAAATGGTAGAACGAGCCCTTGGGCACCCCCACACGCTTGAGAACTTCCTCAATGCCCGTGACCTGAAATCCGCGCTCGGTCAATAACTCGGTGCCACACCACACCAAGGCGCGCCGGGTATCAGATCGCTCGTTTGCACGTTGGGAGCGGTTGCGGACGCCCGGATTTTGAGACTCGGCCGGCTCTGGTCCGGTGTCGGGGGCTGGGGTAAGTGTTTGATCTGCACGCATCCGGGCTAGATTAGACCAGTCTCTTCCAAAAGTCAATCTTCTTGGAGATCACAGCCGCGTTGATGTCTTGCACCTACAGAGCTACCTGCGATTCGTGCTTGACGTGTGTGCATGGAGCCTATTCTTGCCTCAAGGTGGGTCCCAAAACGCTTCGATCAGCTCGCCGTCTTCGTCGGTCAACCACCATTCGATGGCCACGATTTTCTCGCTGAAAATAAACCAGGACCGCTTCACTGAACGGCACGGGCAGCGCCACAGGATGTGACCGGGTTGCCAATAATTTAGCACGGCCGCACGGATACTTTCCGGCACTTCCGGGTCATCAAGCTCAACCTGACGGTCTTCCTTTTTTCACGCCCGCCACAGGGCAATACTGTCGACCTCCAGGCGCTGCGCTCGCCCTAGCGCTTCGAGGGTTTGCAACAGGATGGGTAAAGATTTTTTCACAGTGGGCGCGCCGCCAAAGCAGGCCGCGATGTCTGCCAGCGTCAGCGCCACCGGGCTGCCGCTAAGCAGTTGCGCCACGGCCTTGACCTGCTCGGGCAGCGCGGCGGGCCAGCTTTGGGTGGTGGCCGCAGGGGTCGCCTGAGCCGCAGTATCTGCGCCGGTCGCCAAGGTTTGCTGCACCTGCGCTGGTCGCTCCGTTTCTGCAAGCGGATTTTGAAATTTCGGGCGTAACCAGCGTACCCGACCCTGTGCCTCGTCGGCTGCGCGGAGCTGATTGAGCGAGACCAGCCGGGTCAGTAACTCGTCTCGTGTGTCACCTGCGCGGGCTTCAGTAGCCGCAGGTGTAGACGGTCCGGCAGTTTTAGCTGGCGCGGTGGTTCCGTACCGCATTGGGTCGGCCAGGTCACTCCAACCATAGGCCGCCAGCACGGCGGCATCGAGTTCGTCGTGCAGGCTTTTCAACACCCCCGCTTGACCGGATGTGTGGATTTGCTTTTCCTTTGCGCTGAGCGTGCGGCCTTCGCGCAGGGCCTGCATGACGTTGTACAGGCCAGTCAGCGTCAGGTCTTTGGCGTGTTTGGAGGCAGTCTGCAAGTTGGGCGTTTGGCTGGTCGACGGACACTGGGGTGCCACAGATTCCGCATTCGAAGATGTGCTTAGTTGGGTTTGGGTGCCTGCTGCAGGAGCGACAGATGAGGCCGTTGAAATCGCCTGGGACAGTGCCAATGGGGATGCAGCGAAATCGGGGTCGGATCCCGATTCAGGACAAGCATCTGGCCGGGGACCGCGGTCTCCAACGAAATCGGGCTCTGACCCCAATTTCGCGGGCCGGCGCGTCGAGTCCAGCACCCGTTTGCGGTGCAAGTCGATCTGCTCGGCGAGGTCTGCGATCTTCTGCCGCAGCACCGGGGTCAGTCCAGTGTCTTCGTCGGGGAAGGGGTAGGTGTCGAAGCAGGTGGATTTGCTGTAACGAGGTCGATCCTCCAACGTGCCACCCGTCGCCAGCGCCCAACTGCCGTGAACTGTGCTGGAAAGTACACCAAGATGGAAGGCATCGCTCAAGCCGATAGCTACCAGTACCTGATCTGGCAAGACGCTTGCATCCAAAAACTGAAACACCCGATGCTTGGCGGTCATCACGGTGGCGATGTAGCGCGGCAGCCCTGCCAAGGCGCGTCGCATGTCGTCGTTGTTGCGCCGGTGCAGCCACCACTTTTCGCGTAAATCCTTGTCGCGGTTGACCTCACGCTCAGGCTTGACGTGATCAAGCAGCCACTGATAAAGCTTGGGAAAGCGCTCGCGCACTTGGTCGGCACTCAGTCCGTAACAGTCAATCACCAGCATGTCGCGGCTGAGGTCGGTCAAATCGCGACCATTGCGGTAGGGTTTGATGGGCGCGTCAGACTCCAACGTAGCCGCTTGCGCAAGGGTCAACTGCATACCCGTACCGTGCGGGATGACCCCGGCGCTCGCCAGTTTGAGATTGGCGGCGAGTGCCTGGGCCGATTGCACATTCGCCCCCGCCGTCAAATCCGCATGAATTTGGCCGCGCCGCTCGGCCAGCGTGACGGTGACTTCGCCCGCCGGCCCTGGCTGTTCGTCGGTCACGGTCAGCAGCCGCCCGCCACTCGAATCCACAAAAGTGGGGTCAGAGCCTGCGTTTTCCTGCGCAAACTCCGAATGTGACCCCACTTTAGCTACCGCTGCCCGTTGAACAACCGTCATGGCGATGCGCACGGCGGCACCGTCAGCGCTGTCCACCCACGGATGGTCGGGAATGGCAAACGCAAGCTCGCATCTGGCGGCTTTTGCGGCTAAAAAGTTCACAGGTGGAGCCCCATCCGACAAGCGCAAAGCCCCATCCAGCGCAGACTGCACCACCCTCCGGTTAAAGATCATGGTGAGGCTGTTGGTGGTAATCAGTCCCATACGTTCAACCTGCCCCGCCGCCACCAAAGCTGCCGCCCGTGCCCACCAGTGCATCACAAAATCGGCACTGTCGGGTACCTCTGTCCAGGCGGCCCGCAAGGCTTCGACATAGCCGTCACCCAGCGCTTCGCGCATCTTCAATTTGCCAATGAACGGCGGATTGCCCACCACAAATTCCGCCACCGGCCACATCGCCTGCCGCGCCCCAAGGTAGCGCCATTGCGGTACTTGCGCAGCCTCGTCGGGCACCTTTTCTCCCGTAACCGGGTGCAGCTTGAAGGTCACCCCGTCCCAGCGGCTCAGCAACTGGCCTGCGGCATCAAAGGCGGGCTCTTGTGCATTCCAGGCCAACACGGCGTCGCGGCAGTCAATGTTGCGGTAATCATGCACCACCGGCTCGGCCACCGCCGCGTTGCATTGGGTGCGAATGTGCCACTGCAGCCAGCCAATCCACAGCACCAACTCGGCCAGGGCAGCGGCGCGCGGGTTGAGCTCTATGCCCTGCAATTGTTGCAGAGTGACGGTCTCAAAACCGTCAGCTATCGACTCTTGCGCATCGCCCAGGGCGGCCATTTGATTGAGTACCTCGCCCTCAAGTCGCTTGAGGTGCTCCAGCGTCACATACAGGAAATTGGCACTGCCACAGGCTGGGTCAAGCACACGAACGCTGCACAGCCGGTGGTGAAAGGCCTTGACCTGGGCGCGTGCCTCACGCCATTTGGCCCGCACGGCAGCGTCGTGGCGCTGGCTGGCTTGTTGGTCCGCTTTAAGCTGCTGGCGGTCAAAACTGGCGGCATCCACCCCGCCCTTGGCCAAAGGCGGGGTGGCTTCGAGGTCGCTTGCTTCGTGCGCCAACACCAGGGCAGCAGCCTGCGCATTGGCCCACTCGGCGCGCAAGGGCTCCACCACGGTAGGCAGTACCAGCCGCTCGACATAGGCGCGCGGCGTGTAGTGGGCACCTAACGCGTGGCGCTCGGTGGGGTCGAGGGCGCGCTCCAGCAGCGTGCCAAAAATGGCAGGCTCCACCTCGCGCCAGTTGGCCTGGGCGGCTTCGATCAGCAGCCCGATTTGCTCAGCGTTCAAGAGCAGGCTATAGCCGTCTGCCATCGGTTCCTTGAACAGCTTGCCATTGAAATGCAGCACACGTACCGCCAGCGCAGGGCTGAAACCACCCCGGTCCATATCGGACCACAGGCTTTGCAACATGAGGCGCAGCGTGGGAGGGTCCGCGCGGTGGGCTTTTAGCAGGCCGACAAAGGCCTCTTTGGGAAGCAATCCCACGTCCTCGGCAAACATGCTGAACAAACAGCGCGTCAGGAACGACGCCACCTTCTCGGGAGCCACGCAGGCAGTGTGGTTCAGCGCTACTGATGGATTGAATTCGTCTACAGGGTTGGCTTCGATCGACTTGGCAAGGCGTGCCAGCAACTCCGCCACCTGGCGTGTGACGCGGGCGCTGATGCGCGCCGGGTTCAGACTGTGGGGGTCCAGCCAGATTTGGCGCAGACGCGCACGAATGTCGCCTTTGGCCAGGTCGTCCAGCCGGATGCGGTGGCTGCGCGGGTCGGGAAAAGGGGTGTAGGTGGCTCCGCTTTGGCTGAATTCGGCATACACCTCGATCAGATTGCCCACATCAACCACCAGCACAAACGGCGGACGGCCTTCTGTGGCGGGCAAAGCGCGGGCATAGTTTTCAGCCTGGCTGCGGGCGCGCAGCATTCCATCGTCAAAGCCTTTGGTATGCCCGGCGGCCTTGAGCTTCTTTGATTCCAGGCAAAACGAGCCCAGGCGGTAACAGTCGACACGTCCCGCGCTGGTGCTGCCGTCCCCATGGCGGAAGGTGACCGGGCGCTCGAACATATAGTCTTGCGCAGGAGTCGGGTGCGGCCGATCCACGTCCAGCAGGGCGCACAAGTCAATCACAAAACTCTGCGCGGTGGACAACTCGCTCGCGGTGATACCGCGCCAGCGAGTGATAAAGGCCTGCGCGGCAGAGTCGCTGGAGGCATCAAACGTATCCATGAATAAGCCTCAGGCGGCGATCGACGGCTCCACATCCTCAAACACCGTTTCCATTGCCAGGGTCAGGTTGACTGACGCAAAGTGGCAGCCGGGCTCACCCGCGTAGTCGTGCAACAACCATTCCTTGCCGGTCTGACGACGAAACATTTCAATGCGCCGGGCATCGATGTCGATCAGCACAAACTCCTGCAGCGCGGCAATTTGGCGGTAGGCCGCAAATTTGGCACCCCGGTCGTAAGCAGCTGTGGAGTCGGAGAGAATTTCAACAATCAGTTGTGGATGCTCCACATACAGGTCTGCCAGCCGGTCGCGCGCGTCGCAGGTCACCATTACATCGGGGTAAAAAAACGCGTCTGCCGCCTCGACCCGTAGCTTCATGTCAGAGATATACGGCATGCACGGCGTGCCCCGCAGGTGCTCGCGCAGGGCCGCAAAGATGTTGCCGGCAACGGTGGCATGTACCCGGCGCACGCCCACCATGGCAAATACCTCGCCCGCCACATATTCCGACTTATCTGCCTGCGTCGCCTCCCAAGCCAGGTAGGCCTCAGCATCCAGCACTGTTTGTCTTAGCGGTAATCCCATGCGACGCTCCTTGAAACCTAATCACTATTGAACCCCATTGTCCACTGAACCATGGAACCTGCTGGGCTAAAGCCCTTGTAGGCCCGCGAGGACCATCACTTCGCGCCAGGCGGCCAGTTTGCGCTCGAAACTCCAGCTCGCATGGGCCGGGCTGGTGGACGGCAAGCGATAGACCGGCAGGCCGAGGCTGCGGCTGTGGCGGGCGTGGCGAAAGCTTTCACCGCCGTTGTGGGCGATTAGCTGCAGGTCCGGGCACAGCCCGCGCAGTGGGTCCAAATCATTGCGCAGAGGCAGACGAATGGCGGTATCCAGACTGCCTTTGCGCTCACAAGACGCGTACACGTCCCACAGGCCCAGGCCCTTGTCTAACAGACATGCGCTTCGGTGTTCATAGCTAGTGCAGCCGTCTGTCATGCAACTGGACGGCCATAGTGCCTGAAGAATCTTCCAGAATGCATTTTGCGGATGGGCATAGTACTGCTGACGCGCCAGCGACAGAGCACCCGGAAAGCTGCCCAGAACCAACATCCGGGTGCGCCCGCTCACCAGGGGCGGCAAGCCCTGCAGGCGGGTAGCGCGATGCACAGCAACAGCTTTTTTGGGACTGCGAGGTACGGACATCGGTCAAGTGTAGAGACAAAAAGGCGGGTGATTCAAGCAGGCTACTGTTTTTGGCCCATTGGAGGCAGCTCGGTTCAAGTGCTTGGAGTCGCTGGCTGACAGTTACAACCATTCGGATGCCATGGGCCAGAAGGGCTTTGCCTGTAGTCCGCAGGGAGCGCTCGGGCGTTGAGGGGTGCCACCACTTCCACAAACACGATGAAAAAACTCCTTGCATTGGCATTTGCTGCCTGTACCCTGGCACCGGCTCTGGCTCAAACCTCGGTTGGCGTGTCGATTGGCATCAACCAACCGGGGGTGTATGGCCGCATTGACATTGGCAACTTCCCGCAACCTCGCCTGGTGCAGCCGCAGCCTGTCGTCATCGTGCACCCGCGGGAGGCCGCACGGCAGCCGCCGGTGTATTTGTATGTGCCACCAGGACATCAGAAAAAATGGGCCAAGCACTGCGGACGCTACAAGGCCTGTGGGCAGCAAGTCTATTTTGTACAGGAAGACTGGGTGCGTGAACGCTATGAAGAGCACCGAGGACAACAAGGGAATGGCGACCACGACCAAAAGCAAGGTCGCGGCCATGACAAGCGCGGCCGAGGCAACCACGGCGGTGGCGGCAAGGATTAGCGCCAATACCGCCCAATCAGCCGCTCGGCGGCAGTTGCACCACCGCTTCCAGGCCCGGCGTTGCATTGCGCAGTGTCAGCGTCCCGCCATGCGCTTGGGCAACCAGCCGGCACAGGTACAAGCCCAGACCCACGCCACCGCTATCGCGAGTGCGGGAAGTGTCGGTGCGATAAAACGGATCGGTGAGGCGGGGCAGGTGGTCCTCGGCCA
>JAIPCE010000095.1 GCA_021738345.1 Rhodoferax sp.
GGCACCCAGCGCCAACCGGTTTGGGCGCATCAGCCCCACGCTGGCGGCCCATGTCGCAAGCGAACTGGGACCAGATCTGCTGGTACTGGATGCGGGTCCCTGCGCACTCGGCATCGAGTCCACCATCATCGATTGCACCCGGGGCGAGCCGGTGCTGCTGCGCCCGGGCTCGATCACCCGGTTGCAACTCGAGCAAGCCTGTGGCCGCAAGGTGCTGTCGAATCAGTCGCTGCAGGCTTTGCAGCCGCCAGGCACGCCCTGCAACACCGACGCACCGCGCGCACCTGGTACGCTGGAGTCGCATTACGCTCCCACCGCGAAGCTGGTTCTGATGGATGCCCAGACGTTGCAAGCCGCGATCGATCGCCAGGAAGGCTCACGCGCAGAGGGCTTTGGCACTGCGAACGACGGGCAAGTAACAGAGAGTAAGCCGCAGCTCGCGGTCTATGCCCGCACGCCTCTCAAGACTGCACCACAAGACATTTTGCTGCAAGCCATGCCGCCGACCGCCGAGGCCGCAGCACACGCGCTCTTTGCCGCACTGCGATCGTTTGACGACGCAAAGGTGACGCAAATATGGGTCGAGACCCCCCCCGACTTGCCCGAGTGGGAGGGCGTGCTCGACCGCTTGCGCAGAGCGGCAGCCCAATAAAAAAAGGCAGCCCGAGGGCTGCTTCTGGACGAGGTGTTCAACTGCTCCGCTCAGAACTTGTATCCCACGGCAAGACTAAAGGAACTGGGGTTGATCTTGGAGTCCATGGTCTGATTCGTCGACAATGTCGTGCGTGTGCTCAGCGGGGTGTAGGTGTAATTGGCATCGACAAACCAATTCTTGTTGAGTGCGACACTGGCTCCGAGCTGCGCAGAAGCAGCCCATTTGGACTCCACTGAAATAGTTGTGGGATTGGAGGGTGTTCCCCCTGAAATGGCTGTCAAAGTGGAGGTCGAACGTGCACCAAAGAATGCGGCATAGGTTATGCCGAACCCAACATAGGGGCGAAACGCCGAGTTGGCCTCCATAAACCGCCATTGCGCGAACACCGTGGCAGGCAAGGCCTTGACAGAACCTATCTTGCCTGCGCCATTGATCGCAGACGCACCGGAAATTTCATGCTCGAAAGGTACGGCCAGCGGCAAATCAAGGACCACATTGTTGGTAAGCATGTACGTGATACCACCCGACACCCGAGAAGAGCTGCCAATGCTGGCCTGGGTGGACGGCAGACTCGGTGGGCTCAAATCGCCGCTAGTGACATTGGGGGTGATCGTAGTGGCACCCGCGCGAACCAGCCAGCTTCCGGCAGTTTGGGCCTGAGCTGCAGATGCACACACCACAATGGCGGGTATCAAGAGGTATTTGACTGCGTTTTTCATATTGAATTGCTCCATGAGTTACAGCCAGCCCGCTTTGGCGAGTTGCAGGTTGATGGACTGCCCGACCAACTGGTGCAGGGCCGGGGTCGGATGGAAATTATCAGAATAGGCATATCCCTTCCACCAGTTGCTGGAAGTTTCACCCTTGGGAATGTTGTTGCCCATGTAAGTGGGATTGCAGACTGCAACCGTCGCCGGGGCACTCAGGCTGGCCTGCCCTGTCACGGAGTCTGTGCCCCCAGCCACAATCGGGCAGGCGGGTGTTGTGATGTTCGTCATAGCAAACTGGGCGGGTGTAGCCGCGATACGGCCACCCTCTGTGTAAAGGTCAAAGACTTGTGCTTTGGTGTCGGCCAAATTTGCAGCCAGGCTTGCATTGAAGGCATTCGTCCAGGCGCGAACCGTAGTTTGCACAGCGTCGCGTTGCGCTGTACCCGCTGCAGCGGCGACCCCGGTCAGCACGGCCAAAAATCGTGGAGTGACGGTGATGTCGGGGGCATTTACCACCACAATCTTGTTGACGTTTTTGGCGACCACATTGGCCTTGACCGATGCCGCCAGCGCCTGACCCAATGCCTGCGCATAAGCACCACCCGCTGTTGCCAGGCTGGTGGGTGTGGGTGCGGCTCCAATCAAACTGGCAACGGTCGCCTGTGGCAACAAGGTGCCGAGTAATCCCATATAAGTCCCGACACCAGCTTGCGTAGTAGCACCCAGGAAGGCACCGGTCAAATCGGCGAGATCATTGCCGCCACCATCCACAATGACCAAATCGTTCGGCGTCAAAGTGGCTGCGGCAACCGTCATCTGGTAGGTAATCGACAAGGGATTGGCGTTGCTGGCCAGTGCTGGTGTGCCATTGGTCAGGTTATTGATGCGTCCACCACCCACCGCGTAGCTGGTGCAGGCGCTGTCGGGTACGAAGGTCGTGCCGTTAAACTTGAAAAATGCGCAGAGCTTGGGAGCACCAAAATTGGCAGCCACCACTTCGGGGAAAATAAGAAAAGGGTTGGCCGGGTCCGCGCTCTGAACCGTGAACTTATAGCCGAAAGCACCACTGTCCATAATGCTGTCGCCAAAAATCTTGGCGGTTGGCACTGCCGATTTAGGGGTGATGTCTGATCCATCGCTTGCCCCACCGCATCCTGCCAAAAATACCGCGCAGCCTGCAGCAATTGCTGCCCACTTCCATTGACTCATTGTTTTCTCCATGAAAATACGGGTTATCGTCAACCGTCGATCATAAATTTCAGGGCCGTATCTGACTAGCGGGTAAACACCAGTGCCGCGCGATTTGACTAAGACAATCTGCTATCGGTAACGCAGCTTCATCACCAAGATAGACGCCGCCAAGGTCACGGTGATGGTGTTGGCGATCACAATTGGCCAGGCCTCCAGCAGCAGTCCATAGACCAGCCATAAACTGACACCCAGTGTGAAGGCGCTGTACATGCCCAGCGAAATTCCGCTGACATCCTTGGTCTTGAATGTGTGCAGTGCCTGTGGCACAAAGCTCGCCGTCGTAAGGATGGCAGCGCAATAGCCAATGAAGTCGGAAAGTTGCATGAGTAGGTGGCGAGTGGCAGCGCTTTCAAGCCACGGCAAAACGCCCCGGCTTCTGTGCCGACGGCAGCAGGTTCGGACTCCCGACAATGAGGGCAAGGGCACACCGGTGCTCAACGAAAGACACTGGCAGCCCATGTCGGTTCGCCCACAAAAATCTGGTTTGCGGGTGGCCGGGTCCCTACGGCACTATTGTCTTGCACCAGCTGCCCGCGCCAAAGGCGCTGGTTACTCCAGTGCTGGCGGGTTCTCTTCGTCGCAATAGCCTTGGTTGAGCTCGAAAATATTGCCCTCGGGGTCGGCCATCCAGCACACACGCATGCCAGATATGAACTGGCCCATGTCGAGTGGGCCGAGCATGAGTTGCGCCTCACCCGCGAGTTGCGCCATCATCTCGTCGAGATTGTCGACCTGAAAGCACACATGTCGATAGCCGGCAAAGCCGTAACCATCTTTCAGCGGAGGGGCAATGGGCGACTCCTCGGTGGCCTTGAAAATCTCGAAGGCCAGGTGCCCCGCCTTGATGACGACGACCTGGTCTGGACCCGGTGCATACACCCTTGAGCGTGAAAAATTAAAGTGCTTGGTATAGAACTTCTCGATCCGAATGGGATCCTTGCAGGTCAGCCCGACATGTGAAAAAAATGACGTTGCCATGAGAATATCCAGGAAAAATGATTGACGTGCTAGGCCAGGCTGCCATCAGGGTGCTGGACCATGCCAGCGAAATGGATTGCAATTTTTCCATCCCTTAACACCCAACTGTCAGCAAAGCGCATGCGTGCTTCACCATCTTTGGTCTGCATGGTAATTTGCTCGGTGATCATCAGTGTCGGAGGGTCCTGGGTCTCCGCCCAGAAAATGATCTCGGTCTCGAGACCATCGATACCCAAGATACCCTGCATATGTTCCTTCAATTGCTCCCTGCCTTTGTAAATAATGGGAGTCTTCATGAAGCTGCTAATCAGCAAGGCATCGTCAGTGTATTGGTCGAGCAATGCGTCAATGTTTTTGTCCAAAATGCATTGAATATGCTCTTTATACATCTTGCCCAAGGGGGAATCCGGCACATTTTTCATGGTTTACCGCCAATCGTCAGGTTAAATTTGAACAGAAAAAAACAGTGAAAAACCGATTAGAGCTTGGCAGAGCCTTCGTGGTAGCTCAACGAATTCACGGTGTAAGACGTAATCATGGGTTTGCCCGATGTGAGTGAGCGCTTGACGACCCAGGTCTGATCCGCATCCAGCATGATTCTGGCGCTTTTCGCCTCAGGCGGTGACCAGACACTTGCCGCCCAGTCGACCACAACGTGCACCGAGGCGCTGTCTTCGCCGATCTCGGCTGACACCAACTTAAGGGTATGCACCTCGTCGAAGAAAATTCTGATGACCCGTTCATACCAGCCTTCGAAGCCAGCCAGGCCGCGTACCGTGGCTTCAGGGAAAACCATTTCCAGGCCCTCGTCTGCAAGCAATGGAAGTATCTCCACCAAGGGCGCATGCACATCCAGCTTTTTGTACCAGTCGGCGGCGAGGGTCTGGATTTCTGATTCTGTCAACATTGATGACATAAAGGCTCCTTTGCAAATTGGGCAAAAAATAATTACATACTAAAAACTTTGGGCGAACCCACTGATGAGCGGGTGGGCAAATCAGCAGCACAAACACCCATGCACCACAGGTCGCTACATGCAGGATTCAAAGGCTCGGACCACCCTCTCAGTAAAACCCACACCGCATGTCGCTTTCCGGTGAAACTAACCCTTGCGATAGCGGCCTCAATGCGTACGGTGTTAACCCTGTTTCATCTGGAACAAGAAGAATGCAGAAAACTCCACCATGGACCTCAAACCATATCCCGGGAATGCATCAAGGGTATTTTGAACAAAGTTCTCGGCAGTCGAGCCACTGAAAATAGTGCGCATTTTCTCAAGTGCTGCGATATTTTCCTTAAATACGCTGCCGTCAGCGGGAACTCCATGGCCGGGCAGGACCACATCGTAGCCAAAGCGATCAAACTGCTTCAGTGCCTCGATCCAGCCGTCAAAACAGAGCGTACCGTCGGCTGCTTTCTGACCAACAAAGAAATGCACCTGGTTGTAGATAAGGTCTTGCGCAATCAGCACTTTCTCGGATGGAATCGATAGCGCGATCATATTCAGGTCTTCGGCAGACTGAATCTTGTGCACCAAGAAGCGGACACCGTCGATGAGTACCTCGCCTTCCCCCACCTCTTTGTTTGGCAACACCGGTACATCTGTGATCAGCTCTCCATGCTGGCCTCTGTGGTATCCGATAGAAAACTGGGCAGAGTATTGAATTTCCTGGGTTGTTTCTGGCAGTGCATAACGGTCCACATCCTGAAAATACTCTGCACCAAACCAGTGGTCTGGGTGGCCGTGCGTAATAAACAGCCGGTCAATTGGCTTGCCGAGCGCGTTGGCATAGTCCCGCAACGCCTTGGCGTGGGGTCGCATCAGCATCGCATCGACGATCACCAGCGTGTTTTGAAGCTCGATAATCTGCGCGTTCACACGCTCACCACTGTCCGGGCTGGAACAGCAGTGAACGGTGACAGATTCTCTCTGAATTTTGGTAATACTTATTTCAGTGCTGTCGGTCATAGATAAGCCAATTTCATAAGAGATTCAGAAGGGCGGTGCATTGAAACTATCAGCTAATTGCTCAGAACTTCAACCATCTTGTCGCCAAACGCAATACTCGATTCCACCGATTGCGCAGAAACAAAGGGGAAGTCAAAGTGCACGACGGGTTCTTTGCGATTGGCCGATGCCACCGCAATCACTTTGCCGGTGTCACCAACGGCATCTTCCACAATCACCTGAAGCGGGAAAACAAAGCCCGCCGTGACCAAATCCGTTCCAGGATTTGCCGGCGTCGCGTTGTACAGCGGATAAGGCAGGTCACCGGTAAAGTCCCACTCTTTCGGATGGGCGACCATGGTCTTGCCGTGAATCACGCTCTTGCCGTCTTCCTTCTTTCTGGCCCATACGAATGCGCCCACGGCATAACACAGTGCGCCCATGATCTTGCCTTGGTAGTAAAAATCTTCGATCAAACGGTGCACTTTGGCATTGCCGACCAAGTCAAGCGGAGAACCAGGTCCACCCACAATGGCCAGCGCATCAAAATCCGACGCTTTTGCGTCAGAAATCTTGATGGGTGTGTCCCACTCGCCGTTGCCCAGAATTTCCAAAATACGATCCACCACCTCGGCTGGATTGACGTTGTATTGCTGCACCGGATCGACAAATCCCTTGTCGACGCTCAGTATCAGTGGAAGCGGTGTGATTCCTTTTTCGGTGGCAAGAGTGACTTCAAATCCAGCTTTTTTGAGGGCATCCCATGGTGCCTGCAGCTCCTCACCCCAAAGACCGAGGTTGGATGCCAAAACCAGTACTTTTTTACTCATGTTCGTTTCTCCAGAAAATAGCTAAGATTATTTTTGACCAGAATAATGGCGGAAAATCTTTCCGTCTTTCATATACAGTGCATCCCAGACCTTGGACTCACCGAATACCGTGTTGATCGTCGCCTCCAGACAAATGGAGTCATCAGAAAAGGTCAATGTCTGGAATGAAACAAAGCCACGATAGATATCCTTCATGTACATACCCAACAAGGCCTTGAGCGCGTCCTTGCCTTTGACCACCTGGGGTTCCGGTCCCACCATCAGCATCATTACCGCGTCATCGTGGTAATCATTTTCAACCAGGTGCTCGGCATTGCCTTCGGTGAGCAATTTCAGATGGTTGTCTACAAATTCTTTAAAGTTTGACATATACGCTCACTTGCTATAAGTATCTAATGGTCTAAGAACCCGGGTGGATTCTTGCACCCAAGGCCCTTGTGCTTCTATTCCGGTGCCCATGTGGCGATTGCTGCATTCGTTTTGGGGATTACCTACGCATCAATTGGTCCTGATAAGGGAGTACAAAGGCGCAGCGTGGCCCCGGGCCGAGTTATTGGGTGTTAAGTTGACAGTGCAACCCATGGCCGGTGCAAGCACGGTTGTGCCGGCACCGGCTTAGGCCTGCAAATCAGTTGTCGCTAAAGCTCACACTCTCACTGAACTCATCCTGATTGAGGAGTTCCTTGATGGCGTCGTTGGCACCCACAAACACTACGTCGTCTTCTACACTAAGCTTTTGCTTGGCAAATATCAGTGCTCTGGCAGCCGCGGAAACCATGGACTGCAGGTCCTTGACATTGACGATCAGATTCTCGGGGTTGCCAGCGATCATCTTTTCGAGGGTGGAGCGGAAAAACGGCACGGCACGTGCATCCAGATCGCCATCAAGCGTCAACGTGGCAGTCTTGTCGCTGACCGACAGCGAAGAGTTGAAATGGTCCAGACCCTTGGTTGGCGCAATACGCACCTTGATCTTCACTGGCTCTGAAGCTGCTGGAATGGTGACGGTCAAGCCCTCGGCGTCGAACGCCTTGTAGTCCTGTCCATCGACAGTCACCGACTCGATCTTGATAGAGCCCTTGGGCAACAAATCGGGGGCCACCCGAAGGATGTTGTCCTTGAAGGCGCCCGGCTTGGGCTTGAAGAAGAAGTCCATCGCTTGCTTGGTGATCAGCAAATTGGTGTAGACCGAGGCCAGATAGCACAACTCGAACGAGTGGTAACCGCTCATGGAGTGGCTGCCCTTGTCGCGCTCGGTTCCGAGCAGGTATGGCATGCCGTTGTTGAAGACGTTGAAGTACACGCCCCCGGCATCGTGGTCCAGGAAGAACGCGTTGTAGAAAGCGGAGGACTCCCGCGCATGCTTGAGGTACTCAGGCTTCTTGAGTGATCCGGCCATGATCTGATAAGCAAGAATGCCCTGCTCCTGCTGCCACCAGGCTTTGCGATCGTGGAAGGCAAAACGGTGCGTGGTTTGCCCTGGCTTCAATTCACGGTCGACCACGTCATACCAGCCACCGCGTTGCGGGTCACCACCATGTTTGGGCATCAGCTCTGCAATCTTGCAGGAGAAGTCCATGTATTTTGGATCTGGATTGACGTGATAAATCCGGGTCAAGTTCCAGGCAATCTTGAGATTGTGGCCAACCACACCGCGGTTCTGCTGCCAGCCCCATTGCTGGTCGAAGCTCCAGTCGTCATGGAACTTTTCGTTCACAAAGGCACTGTGTTCGTAGTCCTGAAAGTGGTTGGTAATGGTGTCGGCCGTGTCAACCAACATGTCCAGGTGCGACTGCTCACCTGTAGCCAGTAGCAAATTGATCAGGTAGGCAGGGGCGTGGTCACCGACAGAATTCCAGTTTTTGCGTGAACGGTTTCGGCCCAGCGACTCGCTCTTGCCGCTGAAAGTAATGGGGTCGATATGCGAATAGTAGCCACCCTTCTCGTGGTCGCGATAGTGACGGTCAAACAGATTGAGCGTCATGTCAATGTCTTTGCGAATACGGGTGTCGCCTGTTATGCGGTAGGTTTGGGTAGGCCCAGCCAGCGCATAAATCTGCTCGTAGGCGGGCAGTGCATCGTAGTCGTCACCAAATTCCGAGGTGAACAGCTTGCGCTCCCGCACGGTCTTCATCTGGCCACCGCGCATACCGGGAATCTCTGGCATGCTCGAGCCCAGGATCTTGCTCGTTGCCTTGCGGTTGGCACTGAACTCAATGGCGTGGTACCAATAACAAATATTGGCCGATGCATCGACGGCACGGAAATGCTCGCGTAAATAATCTGAGCCCTTTTCGGCGGCCTCCAAGCAACGTTCGTCCCCGGTAATCAGGTAGGCCGACGCAAAACCATAGATCAGGCGGGAGATGGTGTCGGTCTCTTGCCGTGTGCTACCCATTTTGTGCCCATACAGATCCAGCATGGTGCGGTAGTTGGACCAGTCGATGACCTCGTCACCAAACTGGGCCTTGAGGTAGAAGTTGGCCAACTGCTGGATTTGCTTGATCCACCAATCCTGCTGCTCGAAGACAAACTCATTCTCGCCTTTACCGACAAAAATCAGGTGCTCGGCTTCCAGTGCTCCGTCATCGTCCGGGTAGAACACACCGTAGGCGTACAGGAACCTCCCTGGTGACAGCATGTCACGCATCTGGCCGGTGCAGTCCACATACGACTCGCCGAGGTTGTGCACCAATTCCGCGTAGCTGGCCGGTGCAATCCGAACCTTGAACTCGCGTCCATCTGAGGTCTGCAGTCCAAACACGTTGGAATCGAAATTGAAGTCCGTCACATAGCCCGCGACTGTATCGGAAAACTCAAAATTGACATTTGCCATCTATCTATCTCCTGGTTAAATGAAATAAAGGAAGGTGCCAGCAAACACCCACCGCTGGACTCTCAAGCTGGTTTACTTCGAAGACTTTGCCTTGCGCTCTGGGCGAACCGATTTGGCAGGATCACTCACCTTGGTGATGAACACAGCAATGCTGCGTCCCTGTGCAACATACGAAATTTGCGAGGTGAGCTCTTCGTTACCAGGCTCCAAAATGTCATACGGACTTTCTTTGGAGGTGTCGACGGCACGGTACCAAGGAAAGCCTTCGACCTGCGGGAGCTCGAAGCCGATGGGCTCCCAGTACATATTCATGATCACCAGAATGTCGGATTCGGCTCCATCTCCGCCTAAGGTAAAGGCCAGTACCCGGCTCTGCGGACTCCAGTCCGGATGATGGGGCCGGGTGCCATGCCAGGTGATGTCGGCCAGGCCGCGGGCATTGGTCTCGCCGGTGAAGTAGCGTGAACGGTGCACGGCCGGGTGCATCTTGCGGAAATTGATCATCCACTTCCAGAAGCGGAAGATATGCGCATTCTTCTGGGTCAGGTTCCAGTCAAACCAATTCAGTTCGTTGTCCTGGCAATAGGCGTTGTTGTTGCCATTTTGGCTACGACGCACTTCGTCTCCCATGAGCAGCATGGGGACGCCTTGCGACAGCATGAGTATGGCCGCAAAGTTTCGGACCTGTTGGTCACGCAAGCGCTCCACGGCCGGATCGTCGCTAGGACCTTCCATGCCGTAATTGGAGCTCAAGTTTTCGTTGATTCCGTCCCGGTTGCCTTCGCCGTTGGCTTCATTGTGTTTTTCGTTGTAGCAAACCAGGTCATTGAGCGTAAAACCGTCATGGCACGCAATGAAATTGACGCTATTTTGTGGCAGGTGGTGGCTCCACTGGTAGATATCGGGACTGCCACAGATGCGTGACGCGACCGCGCCAACCATCGAAGACCCATCCACCATACCCGCTTCACCGCGCACAAACTGACGGATATGGTCGCGGAACTTGCCGTTCCAATCGGCCCAGCGCGCACCCGGAAAATGACCCACCTGGTACAAGCCGGCTGCGTCCCAGGCCTCTGCGATGACCTTGGTGTCGACCAACACATCGTCGAGCTCAATCTGCCACAAGACCGGCGGGTGCTTGAGCGGGGCACCGTCTTCGCCGCGTGACAAGACCGAGCCTTCGTCAAACCGGAAGCCATCGACGCCCATGACCTGAACCCAGTAGCGCAAGCAGTCCAGAATGAACTTCTCGCCAATGGGATGATTGACATTAAAGGTGTTGCCACACCCCGTATAGTCGTTGTAATACTGGCGCTGTTCAGGCATCAGATAGTAGTAGGCGTTGTTGGCAATGCCCTTGAACGAATAGACCGGGCCCTGGTGATTGCCCTCGTCGGTGTGGTTGAACACGACATCAAGGATGACCTCAATGTCGGCCTCGTGAAAGGCTTTGACCATGGCCCTGAACTCTGCGACGTGGTTGCCGTTTTCGGGGTTGACGCAATACATGGGGTGGGGCGCGAAATACGCCATCGTGCTGTAGCCCCAGTAATTGGTCAGCTCCTTGCCATCAACGATGCGCTTTTCGGTGTTGTCAAACTCGAACACTGGCAGCAGCTCCACGGCCGTGACACCCAGATCCTTGAGGTACGGGATTTTCTCCACAATGCCATCGAACGTGCCGGGGTTTTTCACGCCTGCGCTCGTTGAACGGGTAAAACCACCCACGTGCATCTCGTAGATGATGCTTTCGCTCATGGGCCGGTTAATAAACGTCTGCTTGGTAAATTTGGACACGTCGATCACTACGCTGCGCAGGGAAGTCGCCAGGTTGTCATCGTCGCCACAGGCATCACCACGCCGCCAGAGCGTTTTGGTGTTGCCCTTGGCGTAGGGGTCAATCAGGACCTTGTTATTGTTGAAGCGCAAACCACGGTTGGGTTCATTGGGTCCATGTACCCGGTACGCATAATGGGTTCCCGCCTTTACGCCTTCCACGTAGACATGCCAAAACTGAAAGGTTTTGTGCACCCGAGGATCGAGCTTGACCACATGCACGGGTGTCACATCATCATGGGCGTCGAACAACAGCAGTTCAACGCCGTCTGCATGGGGTGAGAACAGAGAGAAGTTGGTGCCATGGGCGTCCGGAGTCGAACCGAGCGGGTACTGGCGCCCCGTCTTGACCGCAAAGCGTTCTTTAACAGTTGCATTCATCGCAGATACTCCAGGGGAAGTTTAAACAGCGTCCAGCCGTTTGAGGATGGCACGTGCCAAAAGGTGCGCGTGCCCACCGGTTCGCGCGGTGATGAGGTCGCCATCTTCCACCAGGTCCTGGTCAACAAACTCGGCGCCATAGGCCAGGGCGTCTCCGTGCAGGTTGTTGTGGCAGGTGAGCTTACGCCCCTTGACCAAGCCGGGGATCGGCGCCGTCAACCACAAGCCATGGCAAATAATGCCCTTGATCACCTGGGGCCGGGCAAAGGCACGCTGCAAAAATGCAGCAGCAGGAGGAATCTTGCTGAGGTCATCGGTGTAGCGCAACCGGTCCGACACGATGCCCGAGGGCACGATAACCGCTGCCAGCGTATCGAGCTCGGCATCGGTGATGGTCTCGAAACTATCGCGACACTCCAGCGGCACCTTGTACTCGTGTCCTGTGAAGGTGATGTGTTCCTGGCCCCATAGTCTGGAGGCGAACCGCACAGTGACATCACTTTCTGCGAACCTGGAGTGGTAGTACCAGATCTCATGCTCGTAGTAGTCGCTTTCAATCAGCACAACAACCGTCTTCTTGGTCATGAAAAATTTCTCCAATGGTGGGTGGGTTTAATGTCCGCAGCGCACGCCGATGAGTTCAGGGTGAACGTCCCCTTCAATCACGACATCGAGCAAAAATGGCCCTGAATGGGCAAGTGCCGCTTCGATCGCCGGGCGGATTTGTTCGGCCGTCTCCACCCGGATCGCCTCCATGCCCATCGCCCTGGCCATGGCATCGAAATGCAGCTTGGGGTAGGAGAGGTCAAAACTGATGGGGAACGCACGTCCTGCGATCTTCTGTTCGCCCCAAAATTGCTGGATATTGAGTTGCAGCAGGCGGTAGGAAGCGTTGTTGCAAATGATGTACTTCACGTCGAGGTTGTGGCGCACCGCCGACCACAGCGACTGAATCACATACATGGCGCCGCCATCGCCTGACAAAGCGAACACCGGTCGATCAGCAAACGCGGCCTTGAGTCCAAGGCCACCGGCCAGTGCAGAGCCTAGCGAACCACCGCGTGTCTGGAAAAACGAGCCGACGGTTTGCGGCACGCAATAGCGTGTCAAAGCGGGCGAATTGGTCAACGCCTCATCGAAAATCACGGCATCTGCAGGTAACTGCGCCCCCAGTTCTCGCGCAAACGTAGAAAAACTCAGGGGACTGCTGTTGAGGCGAGCGGCATCCTTTTCAAGCTCGGTGTCGCGACGCTCAGATTTGGATTTGGCAAATTGAGCCATGCTGCTCGCAGCGCGCGCGCGCCTAGGTGCATCAAGGCGGGCTTCCAAGGCCTGCGCCAAAGCGGCTAGCGATGCCTTGGGATCCGCCACCATGCCGATCTCCACCGCGTGGTTTTTTGCGATGGAATCGGGGTTGAGGTCGATATGAATGGTGCGCGCACCGGGGGCATAGATGTCGCCGAGTTCAGGGAACACCTCGGGCAACATGTAGGTGCCTACTACCAGATTGATGTCCCCGCGCTGGGTAATCGGACGGCTCTGGGCGGCAAACATATGCCCCGTCTGACCTTGCCACAGCGGATGGTTATAGGCCATGTTGAGCTCGCCGCAGTCGGCGCCCCATACCTCGGCACCCAGCAATTCTGCGACCCGGGTCAACTCAGCCTGGGCACCAGAATAGGCCACACCGTCGCCAACATAAATCATGGGTGTTGCCGCTGCGACCAGCATGTCCGCGGCACGTGCGACGAATGCGGGGTCTGGCTGGCTGGCAAAGCTCGGGGTAAATGACGGAAACACACTCTCGGTCGCCACTGCGTCGAGCATATCTTGCGGCAAACACACATACACCGGACCCATGGGGGGGGTGGACGCAATCTTGATCGCTCGGCGCAAAATTCTCAGCAAGGAAGAAGGGTGCTGCACCATGGTGGACCACTTGGTCACGGGTCTGGCCATGGCGACCAGGTCAGCGGCCATTTGGGCGTCCATGGCCTGATAACGTATACCGGAATCGCCACCGATGACCAACAAGGGGCTGTGTCCCCGCATGGCCTGGTACATGGCGCCGATGGCGTTGCCCAATCCGGGTGAACTGTGAATCTGTGCCACCGCAAGTTTACGCGTCGCCCTGGCATACGCATCTGCAGCCATGATGGCCACCGATTCCTGGAGGGTCAGGATGTACTTGATTTTTGGAAAATCTTCTAGCGCATCAAGAAACCCTTGCTCGACGGTCCCTGGATTGCCAAAGATATGTTCTACCCCGTCGGCTTGAAGTTGCTCTGCTACTGCATAGTGCCCGCTACGTTCCATTCACAGCTCCCGTTGGTGTGTTGATTGGTCAATTTCTGACAAGTCACCTTTACCATCCGGACCGCTTGAGCCCGCCTGTAAGCACATCGACAAAGCGATCACCGAACTCGTGTGAGCATTGGAGCGAACGCGCAGTGATAAACGGATAGTCCACGATGACCGAGGTTTGCTTGCCAAAGTTTCCATGGTACTTGCCCTGTGGTCCCACGGCGTCAGTGAGGATGTACTCCAGCACATAAGGGGGTGGGCCCATGTTGAAATCGGTACCCACAAAGCCGGTGCCGTCGTGGTAGTCGTACTCGATGCAATGGCCGGTGACGTGTTTGCCCGCAATGATGGCATTGCGCTCATTGAAATCTCTGGCAAAGACAAGGGCTGCAACGCCATAGCAGATGGCGCCTATGGGCTTGCTGGCGGCATGGAAACCCAGTATCAGATCGTGGACGCGCTGGTTGTTGACCATGTCAACAATCGGACCGCTGCCACCGACCAAGAGGATTGCGTCGTAGTTGGTCAGGGCCAGTTCCTGGGCGGCGCGACGCTTCTGGTAATAGGCCTCGAGCTGGCGCAGGAAATCGGACGCGCTGTAGTAGGGTCGCTCGGGGAACATCTCCGACAAATTGAGCGTACGGTCCAGTTCATTGGTTTGCTCAAAGCTACGGACCAGCTCGCCATCCTGAGGGGTCGTGACACACACGCCAAGCGGAGGATCAAAGTAGGTCGGATCCGTGCTGGGGGGCAGGACCGGGGAGCGCTTTCCACGGGGTGTCACGAAATCAAATTCATAGCCCGCAGCCTTCAACTTGTTCAGTGGCCCAACCAGTTCAATCCCCCAGTAGCCCCATTCGGACATGACGGCGAGGACGCGTTTACTTTTTGACATAGGAATCTCCATAAACTAAGTTGCTTTGATCAGAATCAATACATGCTGAAAGACCTTCAGCATCACCAGCGCGCGGGTTGATCATAAGTCGCTTTTTTTGACTTTTTCCACGTTTCCTGTGAAATTTTTATGTCGGAGAAATTGGCCTCTGATTCGAGGTCTGCCGAGGGGGTTTTTGCTTGAATTCTGGTTGACTTTGTAGCGAATGAGGCGTAGGGGAACAACAGCTCGCGTCTGCCACAAATGTGATCAACGGCAACAAGGGCATGAGCGAGTATTTTTGCGCCACGGAAGGTGTTTACTTTCCCGGTGACAAACACGAGGTTTAGCACCTCCTGGCAGACGACAAAAATGTGAATACCGAGTTTTCGTATACAGGCCAGTTTGTTGCCGATTTGACGATCCCACCGGTTTCACACACCAACAAGGAGATCAAGTCCCACTACAACATGATCGTTACCTTCACTGAAGGCAAGACTTCAGAAATCACCTGGTTCTCGATTAATGCGCTGCAGCAAATGATCGATCTGGGGATTGTCAAGCTCTGAAGCTTGTCAGCCACTGCCCTGACTACGGCGGTGGCGCGGTGATTGCGCAGACCGACGCGGCTGGCTCTGCTTCCCAACCTGGCAATAGGCCCTTGGTTTTGCTTGTCTCGATATCCAGACTCTCCGGCAGTTTGATGCCATTCTTGAAGGCGAGAATTTCAGCCATTACACTGACCGCGATCTCCGGCGGAGTCTTGCTGCCGATATAGATGCCTACCGGACCGCGCAGCCGCTGCATCTCTTCCATGGTCAGACCGAAATGTTCCATGAGTCGCTCTCGGCGCATCTGGTTGTTGCGGCGCGAACCAATGGCACCGACATAAAAGGCGTCGGTTTTCAAAGCCTCCATCAGTGCAAGGTCGTCAAGCTTGGGGTCATGCGTGAGGGCCACGACACAGGTACGTTGGTCGGGCTTCATCGCGATGACCACATCGTCTGGCATGTCACGCAAAATGCGCACCTGCGCGAGGGACCAGGTGCCCAGATATTCTTCTCTCGGATCACAGACGCTGACCGCAAATCCACAAAATAGTGCCATGCTCGCGAGGCACTCGGTGATCTGTCCGGCACCAATGATCAACAGGCGGTACTCCGGACCGAAAGAATTCACCAGTTCTTGGGCGGTGCGTTGCAAACCGGCCTCAACAGCGCCTTC
The DNA here is from genome assembly GCA_021738345.1 of Rhodoferax sp. Classification (GTDB taxonomy): domain Bacteria; phylum Pseudomonadota; class Gammaproteobacteria; order Burkholderiales; family Burkholderiaceae_C; genus Allorhodoferax. The sequence continues at coordinate 15,831 of JAIPCE010000095.1, forward strand.
TGCGACCTGCACGGCACCATCGGACAGATAAACGCGACGTTGCATCAGGCGCCCACTTTCCAGTGCAGCAACCAGTTCGATCAGAGGTTCCGTCTGCGGGTTGAACTCTAGCAACAACTCCAGGGTGCCCCCACACGGTAATCCAAAGCGATGTGCTTCATCGGCGGAGACACCGTACTTCAAAAACTGGGGGGGGCCTGACGGGATGAGCAGTCGATCAACCTGGTCGCGCGCAGGGGGCGGCTTGCCGGAAACAGCCGGCGAAAAACGCGCGATCAGATCGTCTTCAATACAGCCACCCGAGACGGACCCTGCCACGGTACCGTCGGCGGTCATCGCCATGATGGAGCCAAGCGGGCGTGGCGAGGAACCCCAG
>JAIPCE010000096.1 GCA_021738345.1 Rhodoferax sp.
ACCTTGCAAACCCAGGTTTTGGCCGGGGAGAGCCTGAGTCTCCTGCCCGAGGACCTGCGTGCCGGAGACCCTTGGCAGCAACTCATGGAGCGCCTCAGTGCACGTTTGGGTCCACAACAAGTTCTGCGCCCGTCAATGCGGGCAGACTACCGTCCCGAGCGCATGCAAGCCTGGGGCCCAGCGCTGGACATATCACAAACGGCTCCACGCGCCGATACAAAAGCCCCACCCGCTTGGGCGCTTTACCCAACCTGGCTACTGACCACACCACAACCCCTGAAAGAACACGCCGGATGCCCCCAATACCACGGAAACCTGGAGTTGCTCGTGGGTCCGCAGCGCCTGGAGTCCGGCTGGCTCGACGGCACAGGCGACAGCGCCCTGCGAGACTATTTCATCGCCCGAAGCCAGATTGCAGGATTGGTCTGGATTTACCGGAATCGGCTTTCTAACAATGCGTCCGCAACATCAGCCATCTGGTTTCTGCACGGGCTATTTGCCTGAGAGTGTCGATGCAATTTGGTGCCAGAATGCGAACATGTCCCAAGTATCAGAACCACCCGCCCAGCCGCGCAACCCTTTGCACGGTGTGACGCTGGAGCGCATGTTGACAGAACTGCATGCCTGCTATGGCTGGGAGGACCTGGGGAGGCGCATTCCGATTCGCTGCTTTAGCTTCGAGCCCAGTGTACGCTCCAGCCTCAAGTTCCTGCGCAAGACCCCCTGGGCGCGTGAAAAGGTGGAAAGTTTGTACCTTTTCATGCTGCGCGAGATGCGCCGTCACCAGTAGTGCCTCGGGTCGTCAGATCAATCCCTAAGCGGCTGCCAGAAAGTAGCCGCCCAGGCAGGACGTGCCGCATACGCCGATGAGTCCTGGCACGATAAAGCTCTGGTTGACGACATATTTGCTGATCCGGGTGGTGCCTGAGCGGTCAAACTGGATGGCGGCTCGGTCGCTGGGGTAGGTGGGCAAGATGTTGTAGCCGTAGGACGCCAATGGCCAATCCCACCAAGCCCCAGATCAAGAAACTCTTATCTGAACCGGGGTTACTTGGTTGAGTTCACGGACTTACGAGCGAGTTCGTAAACTGGCCGTATCAGACGCTGTTGAGTTGTTCGGCTGTGGTGAGAACGTACTCAATCAGTTTTTGCAGCGTTTCGCGCTGGTGAATCAAAAATCCAACAGCGCGCAGACTTACGTCAGTTGCTGCTCAGATGAGGTCGTTGGTTTCTATAGTCTGGCCGTGGGCAGCGTCGATCCGGCAACAGCGGCTGCGCGCGTGATCAAAGGCATTGCACAGCATCCTGTACCTGTGATGATTTTGGCCAGGCTGGCCGTGGACCTGCAGCACCAGGGTGCAGGGCTCGGAAAAGCGCTGCTCAAGGACGCGTTGATGCGCACCGCGCAGGCCGCGGATATTGCCGGAATTCGCGCACTGCTAGTGCATGCCAAGGGCGAGTCCGCGAGACAGTGGTACTTGAATTGGGAATTTGAGCCCAGTACCTCTGACCCGTTCCATCTGTTTCTATTGCTGAAAGACATCAAGGCAATGGTCGGTAAATGACACCTCAGCCTGCAACAATTTCACCATATGGTGGGCGAAAACCCCTCTGGGTTGCCAATTTCTATGCTGTCGCTGCTTTGGCGCAGCACAAATAAGCCATGCGACAGCGCGTAGTCTCTGACGCTATCGCTCATCACCATGGCAGCAACCGCTCCTAGTGCCTGGTGGTTTTTGTACAGGGGAAACAGGCGCTTGAGCTTTTCCATGCGTTGCAGGTGCTGGTCTATATCTTCTTTGGTCAGCTTGCTTTTGCATTCGACCGCCACCAGCGCGCCATCATTGACCACCAGCAAATCGATTGCAATGGCTTCACCATGGCGACTGGCTTGCGCGCCTGGGTGAACCTCATGGACTTCAATGCCACGCGCTTGAAACAGCCGCACCACTGCCGGTGGAGCAGCGCTTGCGATGCTAGCGACGTTGCAGCACTATCGATTTGGACAGTCAGGCTGTGGGCAGTCCCTATCTTGAACTTGGTGGCTCCTTGAAATCCACTGGTGTTGGTCATTCTGAGCGCATTTTCGCACCGCTTTTTTGCACTCTTTCGCTGTGAAAACCCCTAGATTGGTGCGCTTGAAGCCTACGATTATCAGTTTTTTTAAGAGTTTCATTAACAAATAATCTGCTTTTTAAGAATCAGTTGGATCGCTATCGTTGGGGCTTCTTTAACCCACTGGAGATCGAACCATGCAAATTATTTTTGAATCTAGGGCTGCCAATGGCCACCGCTTGCGCGATTTGTCTGTCGAGCGGGTTGGCTTTGCGCTGCGCCGACTGAAGGCCCTGGTGCCACGGGCCAAGGTGCAATTGTCGGATGTGAACGGCCCGCGGGGCGGCGTTGACAAGCGCTGCCAGGTTGAGTTGAAGACCGACACCGCCGGCACGTTGGTGATTACCTCGCTGGCCCAGGACTGGCGCACTGCACTGGACTTGTCGCTGGCACGGGCCATTCGGACACTGACGCGCAGTATGCAGCGCAGCCAAAAGCCGGTGCGCGGGCGCTTTGCGCGGCTGGATCGGTTGGCGCTTGACAGTTAAACATTTCAATCAAATAGGAAAATCACAATGAACCACACCACTTCTGCCCATTCTTTTGGCAACTCCGGGCAGTTGCCACAGGGCTACCCGGTCGACACATTACCCTCTGAGGGCGGCCATTCGGTGGACGTGAAGCGGGTTTTGCGCAATACCTATGCGCTACTCGCCATGACCTTGTTGTTTAGCGCGGGCGTTGCCATGGCTACGTTGGCGCTCAAATTGCCGGCACCCGGGCTGATTTTGACGCTGGTGGGCTACTTTGGCCTGCTGTTTGCGGTCTTTAAGCTGCGAAACAGCGGCTGGGCCCTGCCGGCGGTCTTCGCGTTGACTGGCTTTATGGGCTACACGCTGGGGCCGCTGTTGACGCACTCGCTAGCCCTGCCGGGTGGCGCACAAACCGTCACACTTGCTCTGGCCGCGACCGGTGCCACCTTTATGGCCTTGTCGGCCTATGTGCTGCTAACCCGGCGCGACTTTAGTTTTATGGGTGGGTTTTTGTTTGTCGGCATGGTGATTGCGTTGATTGCAGGCGTAGCCGCAATGTTGCTCGAAATACCCGCTTTGGGTTTGGCGGTGTCGGGCATGGTGGCTTTGCTGTCTGCCGGCCTGATCTTGTTTGAAACCAGTCGCATCGTCAACGGTGGCGAGACCAACTATGTGATGGCGACAGTGAGCCTCTATGTGTCGGTATTCAACCTGTTTACCAGTCTGCTTAGCCTGTTTGGCTTTGGCGGGTCTAGCGACTAAGACGCAGTATCTGGCCTGGCACACCATTCAATGTGTGCCAGCCAGATTCGCGTCTTAAGCAAATCAACACATCGTCAAATAAAGAGACTAAACACATGAAATGTCCTAGCTGCCCTGATACCACCCTGGTCATGACCGATCGCCAGGGTGTAGAAATTGACTATTGCCCTGCCTGCCGTGGCATCTGGCTGGATCGGGGTGAACTCGACAAGCTGCTCGACCGCGCAGGCACCGCAGCGACAGCGCCGGCCGTGGCTCAAACGGCAGCACCGGTTCAAAGGGCGCATTACCGCCCGGATTTTGAAGACTCAGACTTCCGGGACGGGCGGCACACCAAGCGCCACTACAAAAAATCCTGGCTCAGCGAGATTTTTGACTAACGTGAAAGTGAACCCGGTTTCGGCCGGCTTGTTTGGCCTGGTACATGGCAGCGTCGCCCCATTTCATGATGTCGTCCTGGCTGCGCTCGCCACCCGTAAACACCACCACGCCGATGCTGGCAGCGCAATGATGCTCAATGTCGGTGCTTTGGCCCTCGTGCTTAAGGGTTAGCGCGTAGGGCTGCACCAGTGCGACCCGGATTTTTTCTGCCACCTGCCTCGCCAAATTGCCTGCAGTCGCTTCATCACTTTCCAAGGCACCGAGAATCACCACAAACTCATCGCCGCCAATGCGACCCACCGTATCGATTTCTCGCACACAGTCGCGCAGACGCCTGGCAACTTCCATCAGTAACAAGTCACCCGCCAGATGACCATGGGTGTCGTTGATCGGCTTGAAGTTGTCCAGGTCCAGGTAAATCAGCGCGCCACAGGCGCCGTTGCGCTGGCAATTGGCCATGGCCAGGCGCATGCGGTCAATCACCAGGCGGCGGTTTGGCAAACTGGTGAGGGGGTCGAAAAACGCCAGACTGCGGATTTCGTCCTCCATTTTCTTGCGCTCGGTGATATCGTGTGCCGCAGCAAAAACACCCTTCACATTGCCATCTTCGCCGTGGTACACGGTGGCGTTGAAGTTCACATCCATCACCCGTCCGCTGACGTGGCGGATGGCCAACTGGTAATCTGTCACGACACCGTTTGCGAAGGCCTGTTGGTAGGCCAGGCGGGCGGCGACGGCATCGGTAAAGTAGCGTGCAAAGTCACTGCCTATCAGCTGGTTGCGACTGATGCCAGTGGCGATTTCGGCGGCAGTATTCGAGTCGGTAATGATGCCGGCTAGGCTGATGGTGACCAGCGGATCGTGGTGCACTTCGAGCAGCGTGCGGGCGTAGAGTGCGGCTTCGCGGTTAAGTTTTTCGAGCAACTTACGCTCGGTGATATCCATGATGTAGCCGATCACGCGCTCGACCTTGCCCTCTTGCAGCACCGCTTTTCCGGTGGTACGCACCCACAGTGGCCGCTGCTTCGTGGTGGTAAAGGGCACCTCCAGGTCGTAGGGCGTGCCGGTTTCCACGCAATGCCAAAACGCCGCGAGCACCTCGGCGCGGTAGGGCTCGGGATAGCATTCAGCGCTCGCCGCAATGCGGTCAAGGTCTTGCAGTTCGGTCTGACCCGGTTCCAGATCGTGGATTCGGTAGATTTCAGGCGTCCACTGCAATTTTTTCTGGACCAAGTTCCATTGCCAACCACCAATTTTTCCCATGTGCTGGGTCTCGGCCAACAGGGTTTCACTTTGGCGCAAGGCTTCCTCGCGCTCGGCCAGGCGGTCGAGCATGGTGTTGAAGCGACGCGCAAGCTGTGCCGCTTCGTCGTCACCAGCGACCTCGGCACGTAACCCAAGCTTTCCATGGGGTACCGCATCTGCGACCCTTTGCACTGCGTGCAGGCGCCGTATCAGATACCGCACCGCGAATGCGGCGAACGCAGCACCCAGCGCCATAGAAAACAGCGTGTACAACAGCGCTTCACGTCGGGTTTGCAGCAGGGCAGCGGCAAAAACGTCGTTGGCCAAGCCCACCCGTGCCCAGCCGACATGGCGCTTGGCCAGCATGATGGGACTGACCACATCGATCAAACCTGTTCCAGAGGGCAGGGTGCCGGGAGCAACAACCGCGGGAAGGTCAGTGAGGTAGTAGCCTCGTCGCATCGGCTCCTGGTGGGCAAGAATCTGGCCCCGGGTGTCTAGCACCATCGCATAACGCAGCTCGGGGTAGCGACTGAGGCTCACCACCAACTCCTGCAGCCCACTGTAGTCGCGCGAAGCCACCCAGACGCTGGCATTGGCAGCGAGTCCGTGGGCCATGGCCAGGGCTTGTTGCGAGCGCATATTTCGCTCAGTCACGTCCTGACGCCGTGTCAGCTCCCAAGCGAATAGCGCCATGATGAGCGCCATAATGACGGTGACCCCAAGTACCAGGCGGCGGTACAGGGTTTTGGTTAACAGGCGCTTGATGACCCCAAGCATCATCGTGCCTCTACCGGTCGTATGTTGCGCTCAAAGCGCGCCACATAGCTTTTTACCTCGGCATAGCTGTCGTCGTTGGCCGGGTGAAAGCGGGCGGTCTCCATAGCACTCAGCACCTTCGCGCCGTGGGGACGGGTATGTAAGCCTAGCAGCATACCGGTAACTTTGTCACGCAGCGAGGTCGGTACATCGTTGCGCACCATGACCGAGTTGTTGATAAGCGGGGGTGTTTCCCAAATGACCCGCAAATGTGAGGCTTCGGCCGGATAGTCTTTCTGGAACAACCGCCATGGGGGCGGCCAAGTGGCACCAGCCGCTGCCTGACCCAGGTAGACATTCATGATCGAGGATTCTTGCGAGCCCACATAGGCGTTGACAATGTCCCGGTTCACATCGACACCGTGTTCGTGCAGGAACTGCTGGGGCATGATCGCCGCCGCCAGCGCGGTGCGAGAAGGGTAGCTCACGGTTTTACCCTTGAGGTCTGCAGGGACGGTAATGCCACTGTCTTTACGGACAATGAAAATCCCTTTGAAGTCGGCAGCGTCACCTGCCATTGCAATGACCTCGTAACCCAGCTTTTGAGCCTCCAGGGTTTGCCATGGGTTGGGTAACAAAAATGCGGGTTCCCGGTTGCGGAATTTTTGCTCAAACACCTGGTAGTCACGCGAGGCTTCCAGTTCGATCTGCACACCGCCCAGTTCCGAATTGAGATGGTCTACCAACGGCTGGTAGGCGCTAGCGAGCTTTTGCGGATTGTGTAAAGGGTGAACTGCTAACCGGTAAAGCTCAGGTGCACCACTTGCCGGTGCCTTGCTGTATTGCAGCGCGACCTCAGTCGCAGGCGGGCTACATGCCGCGAAACTCAGTGCCAACCAGAAACCTGCCGCCGCAGTTCCCCACCACCTCCGGGTTGAGTCATTGCCCCAATCGTCTTGGCCTGATGTGCTCATACAGTCAATATAGCGCGCCAACAGCCGCAGCACTAGAGCAAACTGGTTTGCTGAAAAAAACTTTTGCTTAAACCGTGCTTATTCGATTTATTTCGTTTGACAGAAAGCAAGCCATTCACCACAACGAAGCGTGTCGATAGCCCATCAGGAGAGGCGGCGCGGTTTGGCTTCGGTCTGGTAGGTGGGCAGCATGGTGCCACAATGCGCGCAAAAACGGGCGTCGGGCGAATGGCCTTCGGTCAGGCACTCGTGGCAGGTGCGGGTGGTGGGTCGAGAGGTGTGTCGCTGGGAGGTCATTTCTGCGGTCACGATGCCTGTGGGTACCGCCAGCGTGCCCCAGCCCAATAGCATCATGACCGAGGCGATGAGGCGCCCCAGGTCGGTCTTGGGGGTAATGTCGCCAAAACCGACTGTCGTCATGGTAGTAATGGCCCAATACACCGACGTGGGGATGTTGGTGAAGCCGTTGGCAGGGCCCTCGACCACGTACATCAGGGTGCCCATGACCAGCACAATCATCAGCACCGCCGACAAAAACACCAAAATCTTGCGCCGACTGGCCCTTAGCGCCGCACCCAGAGACTGAAATTCGGTGATGTAGGCGGTGAGCTTGAAAACGCGGAACACGCGCAGCAGCCGCAGCACCCGCACATCGATGAGGGCGTGCACTTCGGGCACCAACAACGCCACATAGGTGGGAAGTAAGGCGGCGAGGTCGATCAGACCATAAAAACTCAGCGCATAGCGTGAAGGATGGCGTACACACACCAGCCGCGCCACATACTCCAGCGTAAACGCGACAGTAAAAATCCACTCCAGGCCGTTAAAGAGCATGTGGTAGCTGGAATTCAGGGACTGCACGCTATCGAGCACCACAACCAGCACGCTGGCCAGGATCACCGCAATCAACCACTGGTCAAACAGCCGCCCAGCCCTGGTGTCGGCCTCGAAAATCACGGTGTATAAGCGCAGTCGCCAGCCTTCCAGGGGCTTACCCAATGTGTCATTCATTCCAGTAGCCATAGCCTTTGCGTGTCTTCAATTCGGGGGGCAAGTTAAGTTCAAACGTCGTCTGACAACAAATCCTGCATTTGGCGCTGGCGCAATTATCGGTAACTCCTGCACTTCCAATGCAAACTTTGCTGGAGGATACAGAAATGACGCATGTTCCACGGATGGCTGTGCTGGCGCAATGCCGTGCAAGGCATCCCGAGGAGTGCGGAGACAGCCAATATACCGTTTCTGACTGCACTGACGAATGCCTGCTCGTCACCAATAGTACCAAGGCCCGGACATATCCGGCTGGACGCATTGGACACGGATGTGGCCACGGCAAGCGATCCTTAGGTCTCGGTAGGTATTGATGAAAATCAGTAGCAGCTAATATTTGCGTCCGACCTGTCCAGAGAGCCCCCCTCAGCGCGTAACATCATTGCCTTATATCAAGCATTGAGCACTTTGGTGTGGGTGCCCACAGGCTTCTGAGGTAGACAAATGTTAGAAGACACGCGCTTAACGCAACGGTTTGTTGTGGTCCTTGTGATTTACTCACTCGCGCTGACGATGGTCATGGCGGTCAGTCTATGGGGCTTGGTGTCGGCCCGGGACAGCCTCCAGACGGTGCATGAGGACGCGATGCGTACGGCGCTGCTGGCCGATGACGCAATCGTCAAGATCGTGCAAAACCGACTGCAGGTGTTGCTCGCGTTTCAGCACGCGCCTGACGGGCCCTTGGCTTCCATTCACAACCACCCGACCGAGGCGCATAGCGATGCCATTGCGGAAAACCGGACCGAGGTGACCAGGATTTTCAAGGAAATGAAGGACGCGGCTTCCGACCCGATCGAGACCGCGGCTTACGCGGGCAGTGAGCTTGCCCGCAGCGCCTGGCTCGTTAAACTGGACCAGGTTGTCAAGGCAATCGGTTCGGGCGACTTCAGTGCCGCCACCATGGCGTTTTTTCTCAAGGCCGGCCGTGAGGAGGGCGAGGCCACCATCAAATCACTCAAACAGTACCGTGACCACCAGGTCCAGCATGCGCACGATGCCTCCAAGCAGGCAGAAAGCCGCTACCACCAGGCACTATGGGTTTTTGGATTGGTCATAGCCCTGGGTGGCTTGCCTGCAATCGGCTTGACCGCCTTGCTGCTGGCACGATTGCGCTCGGGCTTTGGCTTGGCCGACACCACGGCAACAGCCATTGCGGCGGGTGATTTGTCACACGCGGTGCCGCATGCGGGGCGCGATGAAATTGGTCACCTGCTTGGGCAGATGGACTTGATGCGCAGCAACTTGCTTAGGGTGATTCGCGAGGTGCGCTCTGGCTCAGACGCCATTGCCAGTGCTGCCAGCGAGGTTGCCACGGGCACGCTCGACCTGTCCAGCCGTACCGAGAGCCAGGCGAGCTCGCTGGAACAAACCGCCTCTGCAACCGAGCAATTGACAAGCACGGTGCAGCACAATGCCGACAGCGCGGCTCAGGCCAGTCAACTCGCAGCATCCGCTTCTGAAGTCGCAGCGCGAGGTGGCAATATGGTGTCGCAGGTGGTGGCCACCATGGATGCCATTAATAGTTCGTCACGCAAGATTGAGGACATCATCAGTGTGATAGACGGCATCGCCTTTCAAACCAATATCCTTGCACTCAATGCCGCCGTGGAGGCGGCACGGGCCGGTGAGCAGGGCAGGGGTTTTGCCGTGGTCGCCTCCGAGGTGCGCAGTCTGGCGGGGCGCAGTGCGCAGGCCGCGCGTGAAATCAAGGGCCTGATTTCGGATTCAGTCGAAAAGGTGGCGGTCGGCACGGCACAGGTGGCCCAGGCTGGAGAAACCATGCAGGAAATCGTGGCCGGCATTGCGCGCGTGAGTGACATCGTCGGTGAAATTGCACTTGCCAGTCGCGAACAGTCCGCAGGCATCGGGCAAATCAACCAGGCTGTAACCGAACTCGATGGTGTCACTCAGCAAAATGCCGCGTTGGTGGAGCAAACCTCTGCAGCATCCAAATCGCTGCTAGAGCAAGCGCACGCGTTAGCTGCGTTGGCAGCCAGATTCAGACTGGACCCGTCAGATTCGTTGCAGCAGACGCAAAATTGACGCCACTTCTCCGCACACAACCCTCAGCGGCCCTGGCGGAAAAAGTTCAGCAGCTCCATGCAGCCTGTGGGGTCGTCCCGAAACGTCTCGGCCGTCAGTGGGTTGTTCATGAAACGGGTGAAGCCCGGGGTCGACAGAACCGCAGGATCGGACAAATCACGAAAACCCATGGACCAGTCTGCAAACGAACGTTCGGTAATGGGTTCTTCGAGCAAGACTTCCGTACTGTGGTGCCGGGGATCGGTTTGAATTGTTTTGAACAACTTTTTCACTGTTTCTTCTTCGCCTTCCAGTGCTTGCATGAAGTTGCCCCCTTTGTACAGCAACATGCCACTGATTCCAAGTGAATGGTTCTTTTCGCGCGCCCTGATAAGAAGATCCAGCAACTCCTGGTTGCTGAACGTAGTGTTTGCTGAACTGACATAAACGAGTTGCATCATGGTGGATACTTCAAAGATGAATGAGAATTGCGAGACAGTCGAAACTTTATCAAACTGCAGATGCTTGAGCATCAAAAAACAGGCCCCTGGCGGCTAGATTCAATGATCTTTGAGCGACTCAAGAAATCCCGCTATTTGCTAAGTTTCTTTCTTCCGGTGGCCTTGGTCGTGCTACTGGTTGGGGGGCTCAGCTATGGTTCCATTGCCAGTTTGCGTGCCGAATTTGTCCAGAGCAATGCCCAGCAAGAGCGTGACTCTGCGCTGATCGCCGTGGCTGCGCACTTCAATCAGGAAATCGCCGCGATGCAACTGGTGGTTGGGAATTTGCTGGAGCAGGCCGCAGCCGGCGCACTGGACGAAGCTGCAGCGTATCAAATTCACACCCAGGTGATTGAACAGCTTGCTTCGCTGGAAAAGGAATTGCTGGGGTTTCCGGACGACTTAACCTACCAAAAGGCACTGGCAGAGGCAAAGGTCGAATTCCTGAGCTACCGCAATTTGCTGATGATGGCTACCGATCTGGTGGCGATTGACCCGCTGGGCGCCATGCGCCATGCCTTTGGCGCTTCGCAGGCCCAGGCCAGGTTGTCAGAACATACCCAGTCCATCTCCAACACCATTGCAAAGCTGGTGGCTCAGCGTAATAGCGCGCAGGCGCAAGCATTTCAGGAGCAGGCTGAGCGCGCCACGATTGTTGGCAGTGCCATGATGGGCATCCTTTTGCTGGTCTGGTTTTTTATTGCAGAACGGGTCACCTACCGGCTGTCCAGGGTGACCGATGCGCTGTCTGCTTTGGCGCACGACGACACTGAGCCACCCTCGCTGCCCCTGGTGGTGCGGCTGAGCACCGACCGCACCAGTTTGCTGCAGGAAATGTCGACCGCGGTGCTGGCCTTCAGGGAGTCAATTATTGCGCGGCGTCTGGCACAAAATACCGAACGTGAGATGCACGTCATGGTGCAGGCCATGATAGAAGAAGCACCGTATGCCATTTACCTGGTCGACCCCGACAGCCTTGACTTTGTTCTGATCAATGCGACTGCGTGTCATATATTGGGATATTCACGGACCGAGCTGCTGACCATGAACCTGCGCGACATCCAGGCACAAATTGCGCATGAGGACATGCCACGCCGGGTGCGCGAGGCCATGCAACGGGGTGGAATGGAGTTTGACAACCGCTACCGTCGAAAAGATGGTTCAGAGCTGGATGCGCACCTCAACACCCGATCGCTACCGTTAAAAAGTCGTGAATACCTGTTGGCGATGTGGAGCGATACCACCGAGAAAAAACGCATGGCCGACGAGCTCGAACGGCATCGTTTTCACCTGGAGCAATTGGTTCAGGAACGGACCAGCGAACTCAATGCCGCCAAGGAAATGGCAGAAGATGTCAGCCGCGACTTTCGACGGGTACTCGAGGCCGCACCCGATGTCATTGTGCTCAAGGACGCTGCGCGCCGCTTCAAGGCGGTCAGTCGCACCTACATGGAGTTATGTGGCGAGACGCGTTGGCAGCGGTTCAGAGGATTCACTGCGGACCAGGTGCTGCCCGCCGAGCTCGCGACCTGGATCCAAGCCGATGAAGACGCACAACTTGCGGCCGGCAGCGATGTTGCCGTGTACGAGCGGCAGATTGAATCTCAGGGTGCGACCCGTTTGCTGTCCTTTACCCGCAGCGTATTGCACAATGCCGATGGAAGCTTTGGCGGATTTTTGTTGCTGGGACGGGATGTCTCTGACGCCAAGCGTGCCGAGGAGGCCCTCAATGCGGCCAAGGAAGCCGCTGAAGCCGCCAACCGCAGCAAAAGCGACTTTTTGGCCAATATGAGCCATGAAATCCGAACCCCGATGAATGCCATCATCGGTATGTCCCATCTCGTCTTGCGGACCGAACTCGACAAGAAACAACGCAGTTACATCGAAAAAGTCCACCGTTCGGGCGAAAACCTGCTTGGCATCATCAATGACATTCTGGATTTTTCCAAGATCGAGGCCGGCAAGATGAATATGGAGTCGCTCCACTTCCGCCTTGAAGATGTGATGGAGAATCTGTCGAATCTGGTCAGCATGAAGACCGAGGAAAAAGGCCTGGAGTTGTTGTTTGATGCTGCGCCGGACGTTCCCACCGCCCTGATCGGCGACGCCATGCGGCTGGGGCAGGTTCTGGTCAACCTGGGCAACAACGCGGTCAAATTCACCGACAAGGGAGAAATTGTGGTGGGTGTGGAGCGGGTATCCCAGAGCGCCGATGCGGTGGAGTTGCATTTTTGGGTCAGCGACACCGGCATTGGAATGACGTCTGAACAGTGCAGCAGGATGTTCCAGACCTTTAGCCAGGCAGATGCCTCCACGACCCGAAAATACGGTGGCACCGGCCTGGGTCTGGCCATCTCCAAAAAGCTGGTCGAGCAAATGAAAGGTCGAATCTGGGTTGAAAGTGAAGCCGGCAAAGGGTCGACCTTTCATTTTCATGCGCGGTTCGGCCTGCAGATCGACCCGCAGCCGCGGCGTATGTTCAGCGCCGACGAGTTCGCGGGTGTGCGTATTCTCGTGGTCGACGACAACGCGGCCGCGCGCGAAATTCTCTCGGCAATGGCCAAATCCTTTGGGCTGGAAGTAGACGTTGCGGTCGATGGCAAGCAGGCCTTGCAGATGGTGGCATCTGCGGAAATTCGCCGGCTTGCGTATCAGCTGATCCTGATGGACTGGAACATGCCGCAGATGGATGGCGTGGAGGTGGTGTACCACATGCAGGTTGAGCAACTGACGCACATTCCGGCGGTCATCATGGTGACCTCGCATGGTCGCGACGGCGTATTGTCAGCCATACAGGAGCGCGGGATTGCGATCAAATCCGTGCTCACGAAACCGGCCTCGCCCTCGACCTTGCTGGAGACCATTGGAGAAGCATTGAACCGTGGCATGGTGACTGAAACCCGCGCCAGTCAGAAGGCTGACAACTACACCGAGGCGATTGCCCATTTGAAAGGTGCCCGCATTTTGCTGGTGGAAGACAATGACATGAACCAGGAGTTGGCACTTGAACTGCTGAGCGAGGCCGGCATGCAGGTGGTAGTCGCCAATGATGGCCTCGAAGCGCTGAACATACTGCGCTCGGACCGAAACTTTGATGGTGTACTGATGGACTGCCAGATGCCCGTGATGGACGGCTATACGGCCACTCGGGAGATCCGCAATATTCCAGTTTTCAAAACCTTGCCAATCATCGCCATGACCGCAAATGCCATGGCCGGTGACCGTGAAAAGGTGATTGAAGCCGGCATGTGGGACCATATCGCCAAACCGATCCATGTCGGGCAAATGTTTGCCACCATGGCGAAATGGATTGAACCACAGGCGTCTGCGCCGAAGTTCCCCGACTCACCCGTCAGCGCGCGCCCCCAGGACGCCACCGCGCAAGAAACGCAGGCCCTCCAATTCCCGACACTGCCGGGTATTGACACCCACGCCGGTCTGGCGGTCACCCGGGGTAACCCCAAACTCTATCGCCGCATGCTGCTGAAATTCACGCAGAGCCAGAGCAGGTTTACCGAGAACTTTGCGGCGGCGTGCGCGGGTACCGATCCGTTCGCAGCCGAGCGCTGTGCGCACACCCTGAAAGGAACCGCAGGCAATATAGGCGCGGTGCAACTCCAGCAGGCGGCGGCGTTGCTGGAGCGGCTGTGCAAGGACGGCGCTGCGGCTGCGGCGGTGGAGGCGCAACTGCAGCGCACCGATGCCGAGCTCAACACCGTGCTGCGGGGTATCGGTGCGCTGCCGGCGGGTACCGCACAGGGGCACGCGTTGGCAGAGCGACCAGAGACCCCGCGCGTGGATGAGAAAAAGCTGCTTGCCGTGCGCGCGCAGTTGCTGGAGCTGCTGCAGTCCGACGACCCCCAGGCCGCAGAGGTCTGGGAAGAAAACCAGGCCCTGTTACAGGCTGCTTACCCGGCGCACTGGCAGAGCATCGACGACAGATTGCACGCTTTTGACCTGGAAGCAGCCCTGTCTGCCCTGCAACAGGCGGTTGCTGTGGCGGCCTGAAAAGCGCGCCTGCGATGTGATCCGTTGATAATCGAATGCCTGTTCAACCAGATTTAGAGATCAATTTTTTGCTATGCCCTTAGCCCTCCACAAGTCGAATGTAAAGAAGCCCGCAGGCAAAAAAACTGCGAATCCGCCCAAGATGTCACGTACCCATGCACCCGCCGATATCACACCGGTCGAGTGGCAGCGCCAGTTGCGGCGGCAGTTTGGTCGAGAGCAGAAGTTTGGTTTACAGAATTTGGGGCAAGAGCCGTTTTTTTCCGAGTTTCGGGTCAGTAATCCTGAGTCCAGGAGCCACTACCGGGTTGCGATGCGTGGCACACGGCCCGGGGACAATTTTTGTGCCTGTGCGGATTACGCAACCAATGAGCTGGGCACTTGCAAACACATCGAGTTTGTATTGGGCTTTCTGGAAGGCAAACGGGGTGCCAAAGCGGCGTTGGCCAAGGGCTATCAGCCACCTTTTTCTGAGTTGTACCTGCGCAATGACGGAGTCCGCACGGTGCATTTCCGACCCGGTCAGGACTGTCCGCAGTCGGTCCACGACGCGGCAAGCCAGTTGTTTGATGTCGGCGCAAGCTGGCTCTTACGTCCTGAGCGTTTTGGCGAGCTCAATCGCTTTGTCGAAGCGGTCGCAGGCACGGGCCACGAGCTGCGTGCCTATGACGATGCGTTGAACTTCGTCGCGGGCCAGCGCGATGCCGCCCAGCGGCTGGGCCTGCTCAAGAAGGTATTTGCGCAAGGGTCGTCCGACCCCGCATGGAGCCAGCTTCTGAAGGTTCCGCTCTACCCTTACCAGGCCGAAGGCGCGCTGTTCGCGGTGGCGGCGGGCAGGGCGCTGATTGGCGACGACATGGGGCTGGGCAAGACGATTCAGGCGATTGCTGCCGCGGAAATATTGCATCAGCATTTTGGGGTGTTCAAAGTCCTGGTGGTTTGTCCGACCTCGCTCAAATACCAGTGGCAAAGCGAATTTTTGCGCTTTGCGGGGCGTAGCGCACTGGTGATTGCGGGCGGCCGTGCCCATCGGCGCTCGGCCTACGCGCAGGCGGATTTTTGCAAGATCACGAACTTTGAAAAACTCCAGGCAGACCTTGATCTGATTGCCGCCTGGGCACCTGATCTGGTTATTGTCGACGAGGCCCAGCGGGTCAAAAACTGGAACACGATTGCCGCACGCGCCCTCAAACGCATTGACAGCCCCTATGCCGTGGTATTGACCGGCACGCCGCTGGAGAACAAGCTCGAAGAGCTGATCTCGATTGTTCAGTTTGTTGACCAGCACCGCCTGGGTCCGACCTGGAAACTGCTGCACACCCACCAGGTCAAGGACGAAAACGGCCGCGTCACTGGCTACACGGGTCTGGACAAGATCGGAAAAACCTTGGCGCCCATCATGATTCGTCGGCGCAAGTCCGAAGTCTTGACGCAATTGCCTGCGCGAACCGACCAGAACGTGTTGGTGCCCATGACCGAGGCGCAGATGCTCTTGCATCAGGAAAATGCCGACATCGTGGCCAAAATCGTCCAGCGCTGGAAAAAGACCAAGTTCTTGTCAGAAATTGACCAGCGCCGCCTCACCTGTGCCATGCAGAACATGCGTATGTCGTGTGTCAGCACCTATTTGCTGGACCAGGAAACCGACCACGGCGTCAAGGCCGAC
This sequence comes from Rhodoferax sp., assembly GCA_021738345.1. Lineage (GTDB taxonomy): Bacteria > Pseudomonadota > Gammaproteobacteria > Burkholderiales > Burkholderiaceae_C > Allorhodoferax. Next base: position 15,956 of record JAIPCE010000096.1, read on the forward strand.
GAACTTGCGGCCTTGCTCGACAACCTGTTTGAGCAGCCAGAGGTCAAGCTGGTGGTGTTTAGCCAGTGGACACGAACCCAGGACATTCTGCTGCGGCGACTGG
>JAIPCE010000097.1 GCA_021738345.1 Rhodoferax sp.
CGGCGCTCGGTGCGCACTACCCGGGCCTTCTCCTGCGCACGCCCAACGTACAACACACCCTCAATGGCCTTGAAGTTCTGCAGGTACTGCTGGGTAACGTCGTCTTTGCGCTGGTGCTTGGCAAAACTCGCCATCTCGATGCCCTGTTCGCTTACAAAGCGTTCGATGTTGGCCACAAACGCATCCGTCTTGGGTGACACACCCGCCGTCGAGGCAAATCTCTGACCCAGATGGCCTCGCAAATACCAGACCACACCGCCAATGCGCTGCAGTTGGGGGACGTAAACATTGAGGTACATGCGGTCGATGCACTCACTCTCCAATACGACGTGGGGTGCGATTCAAAGTGATGTGGTCTCTTATTCCCTCGCCCTAGCTGGGAGAGGGTTAGGGTGAGGGGTGGATGTTTTGCATTATTGAAAGAAATCTGGAACCTGTGGCAGCCCCTCACCCCAGCCCTCTCCCCGCTAAGGCGAGGGGGCAAAACCGAATCGCCACATCACTTTGAATCGCGCCCTACGACGTGTTCGCGCAACACTTCGCATACGCTTTGTGGTACTGTCATGTCCGGCTCCGATCGTCCAAGGGGTCTTCGGACCCCATCGTGCTTCGAGCACCAATTATCTATGGGCTTGGCCCAGACGGCTCGATCGGAGTCACCTTACGCCAATTCGAGTCGCCCCTCGTCAGCAACAATATCACTCGTCGGTCTGAGGCGCAGCCTCGTTAGTTCTTCATCGTTTGGGACTTTCACCCTTTACTCCTTGCCGGTCTCCCGGCGCACGTCGGATTCCAATAAGACCGCGAAGCACCCGCAGGGATGCCCGAAGGGCAGGTCTTTTTGGCAAAACCCCAAGTCCAGGACTCTGACCCCAATAACTGCGGGTTCATGGAGACACCGAAGTTGCGCAATCTTTCTTCATCCCGGTTTATTGGGGTCAGAGTCCAAAATCCACCACACTTCGTGTGTCCCTAAAGGGTGCTGCGCATGGATATTGAAATCCGACCCCAAAAAACCTGCATCGCGTCGCACCACTTTCCAAAGTCACAGAAAGCCGCACCGCTTTGAATCGCACCATCGATTTACCTGCGAAGTTTAAAGGCTCTACAATTGGTGTCCCGACAGCTCTCAAGGTAGCTGTCTTTCTAGCTCCTCTTTCGAGGAGCTTTTTGCATGCAGAGGACCGAGATTGTGCAAACCATGTACAAAAATTTTTCCCATTCGTGGGAACCAGCACCCGCAAACCTGGCCACGGCGCGGGATGCCAAAACCCACTTCGTGGGCACCACGCAGCTTCCGGTGTCAAGTTATTTTGACGAAGCGCTTTACCAACGGGAGATGCAAAGCATCTTTCAGACTGGTCCGCGTTACGTCGGTCATGCCCTGAGTGTGCCCGAAATCGGTGACTACCACGCGCTGCCCCAAGAACAGGAAGGGCGCGCCCTGGTGCGCAGTGCTGCCGGTATTTCGCTGGTTTCCAACGTCTGCCGACATCGTCAGGCAGTGATGCTGCGGGGTCGCGGATCATTGACACAAAATATTTCGGCCAGTGGCCAGTCAAGTGCAAATGCCGGAGGCAACATCGTCTGCCCCTTGCACCGCTGGACCTACAGCGGCGCCTCGGTGACCGCCAATGCCAACCAGGTGGGCACCTTGATCGGCGCCCCGCACTTTACCCATGATCCGTGCCTGAACCTCAATAATTACCCGCTGCGCGAATGGAATGGTTTGCTGTTTGAAGACAACGGGCGTGACGTGGCCGCCGACCTGGCGGGCATGGGGCCACGGGCCGCGCTGAACTTCGACGGTTTTGTGCTCGACCGCGTCGAACTCCACGCCTGCAATTACAACTGGAAGACCTTTATCGAAGTCTATCTGGAGGACTACCACGTGGGACCCTTTCACCCGGGCCTGGGACAGTTTGTCACGTGCGATGATTTGCGCTGGGAGTTCAAGGACAACTACTCGGTGCAAACCGTGGGCGTGGCGCGCGGCTTGGGACGCGGTGACACGGGCGCGGGCTCACCCGTTTATGCACGCTGGCACAAGGCCCTGCTGGCCTACCGTAATGGCGTGCCGCCTGAACAGGGCGCGATCTGGCTCACCTACTACCCACACATCATGGTCGAGTGGTACCCGCATGTGCTGACGGTTTCGACCCTGCACCCCATGGGACCCCGAAAAACCATGAACATGGTGGAGTTTTACTACCCTGAGGAAATTGCGGCATTCGAGCGCGAGTTTGTCGAGGCGCAACAGGCCGCCTATATGGAAACCTGCATTGAGGACGATGAAATCGGGGAACGTATGGACGCCGGTCGTGCCGCCCTGGCCGCGCGTGGCGACAACGAGGTGGGACCTTACCAGAGCCCCATGGAAGATGGCATGCAGCATTTTCACGCCTGGTATCGCCAGCGCATCGGAGTCTGATGCAAGCACTCTGGATGGTGTTGGCGTCGTTTTTGTTTGCCACCATGGCGGTGGGCATCAAGTTCGCGTCGGACAGTTTTGGCACCATGGAGCTGGTGTTTTACCGCGGCATCATCAGTGTCGTATTCCTCGCCGGTGTAATGCGGGCACAAGGCATTTCCTTGCGAACCAAAGTTCCAATGATGCACTTATGGCGCAGCGTGATCGGCGTGTTGTCCTTAAGTCTGTGGTTTTACGCCATCGCACACTTGCCACTGGCCACCGCGATGACGCTGAACTACATGAGCGGTGTCTGGGTTGCGGCATTTATTGTGGGCGGTGCCCTGCTCTACGGGCAGTCGCAACGGCAGGGACCCTTGTTTGCCACGGTGTTGATGGGCTTTGCGGGTGTCGTCATGACCCTAAGACCCACAATTGATCAAAACCAGCTCTTTGCCGGTGTCATTGGTTTGCTCTCTGGTATGGGTGCTGCGCTAGCCTATCTGCAGGTCACTGCGCTGGGCAGGGTAGGCGAACCCGAGACACGGACCGTTTTTTATTTCTCGATTGGCACCATGGTCGTTGGCATGTCGGGCATCGCATTTACCGGACTCACGCCCTGGGAAAAAATCAGTGGAGTGGCCATCGCCTGGATCGTTCCTATCGGGGTTCTGGCATCAGTGGCGCAATGGTGCATGACGCGGGCCTACCGAAAAGGCGCCACCCTGGTCGTGGCAAGCATGCAATATGCCGGTATTGTGTTTTCGGCAATCTATAGCTTGCTGCTGTTTGGCGACCACATCGAGCCGATCGGTTGGGCCGGAATCGGGGTGATTATTGCCAGTGGCGTTTTGGCCACGGTGCTACGTGCCCGCGCACTGCCCAACACGCCGGCAGAGGAACATTAACCACATCACGGAGACACCGCATGACCTACACCACCTTGATTTCTGCTGCACAGTTGCAAACGCTGTTTGCAGAAGGTGCCCCGTGCCAGGTTTTTGACTGCAGTTTCGACCTGATGCATGCCAGCGCGGGCGCGACGCAGTACGCACAAGCCCATATCCCGGGTGCGGTATACGCCGATCTGGACCGTCACTTGAGCGCGGCCAAAGACCCTGCCACAGGCAAGGCAGCGCCGACCACTGCAACGTGCTCCGGCGGTCGGCACCCGCTACCCGCACGGGAAACTGTGGCCCGATGGCTGGCATCTGTCGGCCTTGAAAACCAGATGCAAGCCGTGGTGTACGACCGCCAGGGGGTAAATTACTGCGGTCGCCTCTGGTGGATGCTGAAGTGGCTAGGACACGAAAATGTTGCAGTGCTCGATGGGGGCTGGGCTGCCTGGCAGGCGGCAGGCGGTGCGGTGGAATCGGGGGCAACCCCCGCCAGCGAGGCATCCGGGCGTTCGCCCGCGGCATTTCAGTTGAAGGAACCCCTGGTACGTCTGCAAGACCTTGACACGGTGGCCAAAAACCTCGGGCGATCGCATCAAACCCTGGTCGATGCCCGGGCATTACCCCGGTTCAAAGGGGAGATTGAACCGCTCGACCCGGTTGCTGGGCACATTCCCGGTGCGCTGAACCGCCCGTTTGCCAGCAACATGGCGGCCAATGGACTCTTCAAATCAGCGCTTGAACTGCGCCAGGACTTTGAAGCCCTGCTTGGGGGGCGTGATCCTGCATCCGTCGTCCACCACTGTGGCAGTGGTGTCAGCGCCATACCCAATATTCTGGCCATGGAAGTGGCCGGTCTCGGCCGCACGGCGCTGTTTGCAGGGAGTTGGAGCGAGTGGTGCAGCGACCCTCAACGGCCGGTGGCGCAGGGGTAGCGAGCGGCCCAACGGTCAATGGCCGTGCGGCGCCATGCTGACCAGGGTCACCATGCCGATTCCGACCAGCAGCCAGGTCACTTGCGCGGCGGTCTCGCGCGCATTCAGGCGTTTTTGCAATTGGGGAATCAGGTCCGCCAGGGCCACGTAGACAAAGCTGCTCGACGCCACCACCAGGAAATACGGCAGAAAATCCTGCAACTGGTCCACCAGCCAGTAGCCGACCAAGCCACCCAGTGAGGTCACGGCGCCCGCCATGCTGACTTTCACCAGGGCCATGCGGCGGTTGTCGGTGGATTGGCGCAGCACCACCAAGTCCCCCATATGGTGCGGCACCTCGTGCACCAGCACCGCCAGTGCTGCCATCATGCCGAGTCTCATATCGGCGATGAATGCCGAAGCAATCAGGACGCCATCGCCAAAACAATGCACACTGTCGCCAGCCAGTACCGCCCAACTCCCTGACCCAGAATTTGGCGCGTGCGCAGAGCCGTGGACATGGACATGCACGCCTGGTAGCTGACCCGAGCCATGCAGGTGCTGACCACCGATTTGCTCGTGGTGGTGCTCATGGCCATGGTGCCAAAGTTCCGCCTTGTCGAGCAAGAAGAAAAACACCACCCCGATGAGCAAGGTCATGAACAAATCATGGGCGCCGGCCTGGCTCTCAAAAGCCTCAGGCAGCAAATGCATGAAGGCGGTGGCCATGAGCGCACCGGCAGCCAAGCTGAGCATGTGCTGGGTGTAGCGTGCCAGCACCCCAAAGCTCAAGGCCGCGGCCAGCCACACACTCCCGATACCGGACACCAGCGTGCCCATCAATATCGCGACAAGGGTCACGCTACTCCCTTGGCCTTGAACCAATCCAGCGCACGCTGGAACCCGTCGGCCGCTGCCGCGGCACGGTAGCTGGGCCGGTAGTCCGCGTGGAACGCGTGCGGCGCATCGCTGTAGACCACAAATTCTGAAGCCTTTGCGGCAGCATTGCCCTTGGAACCAGCCTCAGCCAATGCATCTTTCATCTGATTGACCGTGGTCAGCGGAATGCCGCCGTCCTGACCGCCATACAGACCCAGTACCGGTGCCTTGAGGCTTGCAGCCAGGTCCACTGGGTGCTTGGGCGCGAGCGCAGAGGCCGTACCGACCAGTCGACCGTACCAGGCCACGCCGGCCCTGACGATTTTGCTGTGCTGGGAATACAACCAGGTAATGCGTCCACCCCAGCAAAACCCGGTAATGCCAACCTTTTTGAGGTTGCCACCGTTTTCACCCGCCCATTTGACCGCACCGTCCAGATCGCGCATGACTTGCTCGTCGGGCACTTTGGAGACCACCTCAGCCATGAGTTTGGCAACCTCGCCATACATGGTGGGGTCACCCTGGCGTGCATAGAGTTCTGGGGCGATTGCCAGATAGCCCGCCTTGGCAAAACGGCGGCATACATCGGCGATGTACTCATGCACACCAAAAATCTCCTGCACCACAAGAATAACCGGCAGATTGGTCTTGCCTTCGGGGGCTGCGTAATAGAAGGGCACCACAAAACCCTCGACATCGAACACCTTGGAGCCAGTCACGAGGCCCGCTGACGCGGTACGAATCGCGGTCTGCGCCATGATGGGCATGGTGCTTGCTGCGTAGCCCACACCAAGCGCTACCTTGAGCGCAATGCGTCGCGTAGAACCCTCTTCGGTGCTGCGGCCTGGCACCAAAGCATCAAATTCAGTCTTCTGATCAGTAGTCAACATGGGCAAATCCTTTTCAATGGGAGGTGGCAAAACCCTGAAGTCTAGTCGGATGCTGGCATTCGTGCCTACACTACGGGCTTCACTAGGAGTTTTTTGATGAGAATAAGTACTGCTTTTGTATTGGCTGCTGTGGTGGGACTTGGCTGCGTTAACGCCTGGGCGGCAGATGCGGCCAAGACGATTGAAGCCGTTTACAAGGACAAGACCAAGCTTGATGGCAAGCAAATTACTGTCAAAGGCAAGGTCGTCAAGGTCAACAACGGCATTATGGGACGCAACTTTTTGCATATCCAGGATGGCACCGGCGGCAAGGACAACAACGACCTGTCAGTAACCAGTACCCAGACCGCCAAGGTCGGCGACAGCGTCACGGTGGTCGGCAAAGTCACGCTCAACAAGGATTTTGGTGCCGGTTACACCTATCCGCTGATCGTCGAAGAAGCCACCGTGACTGCGAGCAAATAAGGCCGCCGCATCGACCCGGCAAGACCGGGGGTGCTGCTGGTAGGTTCAATGCGCTTTATCCCAATTGGGGCCGACACCGACTTCCGCCAGTAGCGGCACTTTCAAGTCGGCCACGCAGGCCATCAGGCGCGGTATTTCCTGTCTGAGCCAGTCCACTTCCGACTCTGGCACTTCAAAAACCAGTTCGTCGTGCACCTGCATGATCATTTTGGTGGCGCGGTGTTCAGCATCGAGCACCTGTTGCACCTTGACCATGCTGAGCTTGATGAGGTCGGCCGCCGTGCCCTGCATGGGCGCATTGATGGCGGCACGCTCGGCACCCGCCCGGCGTGGTCCATTGGCTGAATTGATCTCGGGCAGGTAGAGGCGCCGACCAAACACGGTTTGTACATAGCCCTTGCTTTTGGCCTCTAGCCGGGTGCTATCCATATAGTATTTGACGCCCGGGTAGCGTTCGAAATAGCGCGCAATGTAGTTTTTTGCCGCCGTATTGTCGATCCCCAGGTTGCGTGCCAGGCCATAGGCGCTCATGCCGTAAATGAGGCCAAAGTTGATGACCTTGGCATAGCGACGTTGCTCGCTGCTCACCTGGTCGACCGCCACCCCAAACACTTCGGCCGCCGTGGCACGGTGCACATCGAGACCATGGGTAAAGGCTGCCAGCAGCGCCGCATCACCACTGATATGCGCCATGATGCGCAACTCGATCTGGCTGTAATCCGCGCTCGCAATGACACTGCCTGCAGGCGCAATGAATGCCTCGCGCACGCGCCGGCCCTCGGCCGTGCGGATCGGGATATTTTGCAAATTGGGGTCGTTGCTGGAGAGCCGCCCAGTAACTGCCACCGCCTGCGCGTAATGGGTGTGCACGCGGCCGGTGCGCGGCAGTGCGAGTTGGGCGAGTTTGTCGGTGTAGGTGCCTTTGAGCTTGGCCAGGCCCCGATGCTCCAGAATCTTGGCCGGCAAGGGAAAATCTTCAGCCAGTTTTTCCAGCACATCTTCGTCGGTGCTGGGTGCGCCGGTGGCGGTTTTCTTGACCACCGGAAGTCCGAGCTTGGTAAAAAATATCTCCCCAATCTGCTTGGGACTGCTCAAATTAAACGGCTGGCCTGCCAACAGATGGGCCTCGGCCTCAAGTTGCATGATGCGCCGCCCCAGTTCGTGGCTTTGCGCCGCCAAAATAGGCGCATCGATCAGCACGCCATTGCGCTCGATACGGTACAGCGCCTCGCTGCTGGCAATTTCCAGCGCGTAGACAAAACTGAGCTTGTCATCGGCTTGCAGCACTGGCCACAGCGCCCGGTGCACCTCCAGGGTCATGTCCGAGTCTTCACACGCATACTCGGCCGCACGCGCGATATCGACCTGGTCAAAGCAGATCTGGCTCGCACCCTTGCCACACAGGTCCTCAAAGCTGATGCCCTTACGCCCCAAATGGCGCTCGGCCAGGCTGGCCAGCCCATGCGGTTTGTGCACTTCGAGCACATAGCTCTGCAACATGGTGTCGTGCGCATAGGCCTGCACCTCAATGCCATGGTTGGCAAACACATGGCGGTCGTACTTCACATGCTGGCCCAGCTTGTGGGCCTGCGGGTCCTCCAACCAGGGCTTGAGCTTGGCCAGCACTTCGTCACGCGGCAATTGCTCGGGCGCGCCGGGGTACCGGTGGGCCAAGGGAATATAGGCCGCAGCACCTGGCTCGACACTAAAACTAATGCCCACAATCTCGGCTCGCATTTCGTCCAGCGAGGTGGTTTCGGTATCGAGTGCGACCAGATCGGCGGCCTTGAGCTTTACCAGCCAGCTATCAAAATCCCCCCAGGTGAGGATCGTGTCGTAGCAATGGGGGTCAGATCCACGCAGCGCAGCGGAGCTTGCTCTGACCCCCATTGCGTTGCCGGAGGAATCAGCAGCGTCAAACAAACCAGGGGACGCTGTTTGCGCGCGCTCGAAATGGGGGTCAGAGCCGTCTGCGCTACGCTGTGCGGATCCGACCCCCATTTCTGGACCCTCTTGCGCCGCCTGAACTTCGGTCTGCGCCATGGCCCGGGCCAGGCCCTTGAAGCCATATTTTTCGTAAAACTCGCGCAAGGCAGCCGTATCGGGGCTGCCCACAGTGATGCCTTCGAGCGCTGGCAGGTCGGGCAACCAGTCTTTGAGATCGCAATCGGTCTTGATGGTGAGCAATGCGCGACCGGTTGGAAGCCAATCGATCGCCCTACGCAGGTTCTCGCCCACCACCCCCTTGATGGTGCCAGCATTGTCGACCACCGCCTGCAGCGAGCCATACTGCTGCAGCCATTTGGCCGCGGTCTTGGGACCGACCTTGTCCACTCCCGGCACATTGTCCACACTGTCGCCGACCAATATCTGGTAGTCCACCATCAAACGGGCCGGCACACCAAACTCTGCCTCGACACCCGCCATGTCGCGCCGCCTGCCGTTCATGGTGTCGATGATGGTGATGCGCTCATTGACCAACTGCGCCAGATCCTTGTCGCCGCTGCTCACAATCACCTCAATACCCTGGGCTGCGGCGGTCACGGCTAGGGTACCGATCACATCATCGGCCTCGACACCTGGCACGTCGAGTACCTTCCAGCCCAGCAGGCGCACCACATCGTGAATCGGCGCAATCTGTGCCCGCAAGTCCTCGGGCATAGGCGCGCGCTGCGCCTTGTACTGGGGGTAAATCGCATCGCGAAAGGTCGGGCCTTTGGCATCAAACACACAGGCCACATAGTCGGCAGGCACCTCTTTGCGCAGGCTCTGCATCATGTTGACCATGCCGCGAATCGCACCGGTCGGTGCGCTAGCCGGGTCGCCTGGCACGGCGCGCAGATCGGGCATGGCGTGAAAAGCGCGATACAGGTAGCTGGACCCATCAACCAGCAACAGGGTTTTTCGAGTTTCGTTCATGTGTGCATTTTGCCTTTGTTGCGTGCAACAGGCTGGGCCCTACAATCTGCGCAGGGCCAATGCCCCGCCACCTACCGTGTGGCGCATTTCTACTGGCAGGCAAGCGACTCACCTTTACCTAATTCCATGGCGGTCTACACAGAGGTCTCATTTGATGAGGCAAAACACTTTTTGCACGGCTTGAAATTGGGCACCCTTCAGAGCATGGAGGGTTGTTCCGGCGGCATAGAAAACACCAATTACTTTGTTACCACCGACCAGGCCGCATACGTGTTGACGCTGTTTGAGCGTCTGACGGCCGAGCAACTGCCGTTCTATCTGCGGCTCATGAAACACCTGGCTGTGGGTGGCATTCCGGTGCCAGACCCTGCCACCAACCGGGATGGCAACGTGGTGCACGCGCTCAATGGCAAACCGGCGGCCGTGGTCAACCGCCTGCAGGGGAAAAGCGAGCTCAGTCCCCAGCTGCCGCACTGCGCCGCAGTGGGTGAGACTTTGGCGCGCATGCACCTGGTCGGACGTGACTTTGCCTTGCAGCAGCCTAACCTGCGGGGGTTGCCGTGGTGGAACGAGACGGTCCCGGTGGTGCTGCCGTATCTGGAATTGACCCAGGCTGCGCTGCTGCAGTCAGAGTTGGCCTACCAGAACCATGTTGCAACACTGTCCGCCTGCAACGCACTGCCCAGAGGCCCGATCCATGCCGACCTGTTTCGCGACAACGTCATGTTTGACACTCCGCAAGTTGCGCAGCAGCCACCCCGGCTTACCGGCTTTTTTGATTTTTATTTTGCCGGCGTGGATAGCTGGCTGTTCGATATCGCGGTGTGCCTCAATGATTGGTGCATCGATCTGACCACAGGCCGCACTGACAGCGCACGCAGCAAGGCGTTTCTTGCGGCCTATGAATCGGTGCGCACGCTCAACCCCCAGGAGCGCGAGCTGCTGCCGGCCATGGCACGCGCCGGAGCCTTGCGGTTTTGGCTTTCGAGGCTGTGGGATTTTTATCTGCCACGCGAAGCGTCGATGCTGAAGGCGCATGACCCCGTCCACTTTGAACGTGTCTTGCGCCAGCGCATCCAACATCCCATCACTCACACTGAACTGTACGCATGAAACTGCAACTGGTACCTGCCAGCACCGGTCCACTATGGGTCAAGCTGGGCATACAAACTTTTTTTAGACAACCGCTGGCCTTTTCTGGCCTGTTTTTCATGTTCATGGCCGTCATGTCGGTGCTCAGCATGGTGCCGGTCTTGGGCAATGTTCTGGCGCTGACCCTGTTACCCGGTGCCACTCTGGGTCTGATGGCGGCAACCCAGGAGGCCGCCAAAGGCAAGTTTCCCATGCCTACCGTATTGATCAGCGCCTTTCGTGCCGGACGCTCGCAGGCGCGGGCCATGCTGATGCTGGGCGGGCTGTATGCGGCCGGCTTTTTGCTGGTGCTGGGGGTCTCGGTACTGGTCGATGGCGGCAAATTTGCGAGCATGTATCTGGTGGGTGGAGCTATCACTGCCGAGGTTTTGCAGGCAGACGACTTTCAGATGGCCACCCTGGTCGCCATGGTTTTGTACATGCCGCTTTCCCTGATGTTCTGGCACGCGCCAGCCTTGGTGCATTGGTACGGTGTCAGCCCGGTCAAGAGCCTGTTTTTCAGTCTGGTGGCTTGCTTGCGCAATTTTTGGGCGTTCACACTCTTTGGCGTAGTCTGGATGGCAGTTTTTATGGGCGTTGGCGTGGTGGTTGCCACACTGGCCGCGTTGCTTGGGGGTGCCGGGGTCGTCGGTAGCATCATGTTTCCCCTGGCCATGCTAATGGCGGCGATGTTTTTTACCTCCATTTACTTTAGTTTTCGCGACAGTTTTCAAACCGAAGGAGACACTCCATGAACCAGCCCTCGCTGCTGCAACGGTCGGACCAAGAGCTTCTGTGGTTTCAGCGGCGCAGTTTCTTGCACTCGGCAGCCGCCTGGACCGCCCTAGGCGGATGGGGCGCGGCCCAGGCCCAGTCGCGTGGCAATGTGGTGGAGCTCAACGGCGATGTATTGGTCAACGGCGCCCGGCTCCTGCCCCAGCAGGCGGTTCAGACCGGTGACCAGATCAGCACCGGACCGGGTGCCACCCTGATCTTTGTGCTAGGCAACTCCGCCTTTCATGTGCGGCAAAACTCGAACCTGAAAATAGAACGTGGTGCCTCGCTGTACGCCGTCAGCTTGCTGCGCCTCTTGACCGGCGCCGTGGTCAGCGTCTGGGGCAAGGGCAGCAACCGCCACGTCATCACGCCCACCCTCACCGCGGGTATTCGGGGCACCGGGGCTTACGCCGAAGTGTTCCCCAACCAGGGTGGGCGCAGCTACTACTGCAATTGCTACGGTACCGTCGACATGGCGGCAGGTGGTGACAAGACCGTGAGCGTGGCCGACTACCACCAGGCGTTCTGGGGCGAAATTGCGCCCAAGGGCGGTCGCATGCTCACGCCCGCCAAGCTCATCAACCACACCGACGAAGAACTGGAGTTTTTGGCGCGCCTGACTGACCAACGCACGGCTTGGCAGATTGCCGGCAAAAAGGGCGTGAAAGACGGCATGGGCTACCTCGAAGAAAAGCCCGATGCCATGCATCCAGCGCAGATGATCGGCAAATAGCCCTGCCGTCTCCGGCGATTCCTCACGACACGACGGTCAGCTTGGCGACACTCAGTGCCAGCCATTTGATGCCGTGGCGCGGGAAGTTGATCTGGGCGCGCGCATCGTTGCCCGCGCCCTCCAGGGTCAGCACCGTGCCCTCGCCAAATTTGGCATGGAACACCTTCTGCCGCACTTTCAGACCATGGCTGGGCTCTTCCTTGCGCTGGACTGGCTTCTCGGACTTCTGACCCAGACCGGCCGAGTAACTGAAGGCCGCATCGGCATGGGAACCAAAGGTGTGCCCCCAGCCTTTTGCGGCCAGCGGCACCGCATGTTTGGGTGTCAACCACTTCAAGGATTGTTCTGGCAGTTCTTCAAAGAACCGACTCTTTAAGTTGAAGCGGGTCTGCCCATGCAGCATCCGGGTTTGGGAGTGGCTCAGGTACAGGCGCTTGCGGGCTCGGGTAATGGCGACGTACATGAGCCGGCGCTCCTCCTCCAGTCCATCCCGGTCGGTTGAGGAATTCTCGTGGGGAAACAAGCCCTCCTCCAGACCGGTAATAAACACGCAATCAAACTCCAGGCCTTTGGCCGAGTGCACGGTCATGAGCTGAATCGCATCCTGCCCCGCCTGTGCCATGTTGTCGCCGGCCTCCAGCGCCGCATGGGTCAGAAAAGCAACCAAGGGGGACAAGGTCTCGCCCGTGTCGGCGGGCAAAAATTCGGGTTCAACCTGGGGCGCGCCCTCGACCGACCCCATGGAGTCAGGCCTGGCATCTGCAGCCTGAGCAGGCGCAGACGCAGACGCATTCTGGGCTGGTGACTGCAATCCATCAGCCTGGGACAGGCCTGCCGCGTCGCGGCCAAAGCCTTCCAGGGTGACAAAGCTTTCTGCTGCATTCACCAGCTCTTCGAGATTTTCCACCCGGTCTGCGCCCTCACGCTCCGCTTGGTAGTGCTCCAGCAGGCCGCTTTGTTGCACCACCAGTTCAATAATGTCGCGCAGGTTCAGGCCCACGGTCCGCTCACGCAGCACATCGATCTTGGCGACAAAGGCGGCGATTGCAGCGCCTGGCCGCCCGGTCAGGGTGCTGACCGCATCGTGCAAAGAGCAGCCCAGTGCGCGCGCTTCGTCCTGCAGCAATTCGATGCTGCGGGCACCAACGCCGCGTGCCGGAAAATTGACCACCCGCATAAAGCTGGTGTCGTCGTTGGGGTTTGCCAGCAGCCGCAAGTAGGCCAGCGCATGCTTGATCTCAGCCCGCTCAAAAAAGCGCAGCCCACCGTACACCCGGTAGGGAATGGCCGCGTTGAAAAGCGCCGTCTCAATCACCCGGCTTTGGGCATTGCTGCGGTACAGCACGGCAATTTCCTTGCGCTCGATGTCTTCACGTACCAATTGCTTGATCTCGTCGACCATCCACTGCGCCTCGGCAAAGTCGCTGGGGGCTTCAAACACCCGTACCGGCTCACCCGGACCCTGCTCGGTGCGCAGGTTTTTGCCCAGCCGCCGGCTGTTATGGCTGATCAGGGCATTGGCCGAATCCAGAATATGGCTGTAACTGCGGTAGTTTTGCTCCAGTTTGATCTGTTGCTGCACAGCGAACTCGCGCACAAAGTCCGCCATATTGCCCACGCGCGCACCACGAAAGGCATAAATGCTCTGGTCGTCATCGCCCACCGCCAGCACGGCGCTGGATCCGGTGATGGCGCCCGTGGGGTCCTGCCCTGCCAAGATCTTGATCCAGGCGTATTGAAGCTTGTTAGTGTCCTGAAATTCATCGATCATAATGTGCCGAAAACGCCGCTGGTAGTGCTCACGAATCGGGTCGTTGTCGCGCAGCAGCTCATAAGAGCGCAGCATCAACTCGCCAAAGTCCACCACCCCTTCGCGCTGGCACTGCTCCTCATAGAGCTGGTAAATTTCCACCTTGCGGCGGGTTTCCGCGTCGCGTACTTCCACCATGTTGGGCCGCAAACCTTCTTCTTTGCAGCCCGCAATAAACCACGTCAATTGCTTGGGCGGGAACCGTTCTTCGTTAACTTGCAACTGCTTGCACAGCCGTTTAACGGCGCTGAGCTGGTCCTGGGTATCGAGAATCTGAAACGTCTGTGGCAAATTGGCCATTTTGAAATGGGCACGCAAAAACCGGTTGCACAGGCCATGAAAGGTACCGATCCACATGCCCCGCGCGTTGATCGGCAGCATGGCTGTCAGGCGTGTCACCATCTCGCGGGCCGCCTTGTTGGTAAAGGTAACGGCCAAAATTCCACCGGGCGAGACCAGGCCGTTTTGCAGCAGCCAGGCAATGCGGGTAGTCAGCACCCGGGTTTTGCCCGAGCCAGCACCCGCCAGAATCAGCGCATGCTCCGCCGGCAGCGTCACCGCAGCGCGTTGCTCCGGGTTCAGTGTGTCCAACAAAGGGGATGATGGGGTGGAAGTCAGGGCAGAGTGTGAAAACATGCCCAATTGTAGAAACACCGTTGCCTGGGCGACCCCGGTTGCCACTGATTCCGCTAAAATCAATCACCGGGCCCAAGCATTTGTGGACCGGTATTTTTTTGCCGGCCGCATCTCCAAGCGCTCCGGGCTGCTGTCAGCCTTGTTTATGACCGTCCTTTGGAGCTTGGAATCATGGAAATTTTTGACTACGACAATATTCTGCTATTACCACGCAAGTGCCGAGTGGAAAGCCGCTCGGAATGCGATGCCGGCGTGGAACTGGGTGGGCGCAAATTCCGCATACCGGTAGTACCTGCCAACATGAAAACTGTGGTCAGCGAGCCCATTTGTGTCTGGCTGGCGCAAAACGGTTACTTTTACGTGATGCACCGCTTTGACCTGGACAACGTGCAGTTTGTTAAAGACATGAAGGCCAAAGGTCTATACGCGTCGATCTCACTGGGCGTAAAAAAGCCGGACTACGAAGCGGTGGATACCTTGGTCAGTGCCGGCCTGGTGCCGGAATACATCACCATCGACATTGCGCACGGCCATGCCGACAGCGTGAAAAACATGATCGCCTATATCAAGCAGCACATGCCCGCCAGCTTTGTGATCGCGGGCAATGTGGCCACGCCAGAAGCAGTGATTGACCTCGAAAACTGGGGCGCCGACGCCACCAAGGTCGGCATCGGGCCAGGCAAGGTGTGCATTACCAAGCTCAAAACCGGTTTTGGCACCGGCGGCTGGCAGCTGAGCGCCGTCAAATGGTGCGCGCGGGTGGCCACCAAGCCTATCATTGCCGATGGCGGCATACGCGACCACGGGGACATTGCCAAAAGCATACGCTTCGGCGCCACCATGGTCATGATCGGCTCCCTATTTGCCGGACACGAAGAAAGCCCAGGGCAGACGGTGGAGGTCGACGGCAAGCTGTACAAGGAGTATTACGGCTCAGCCAGCGACTTCAACAAGGGCGAATACAAGCATGTCGAGGGCAAGCGCATTCTCGAACCCATCAAGGGCAAGCTGGCGAGCACCCTGGTCGAAATGGAGCAGGATGTGCAAAGCTCCATCAGCTACTCGGGCGGCAAAAAACTCATGGACATCCGCAAGGTCAATTACGTGACCCTGGGCGGCGACAACGCCGGTGCTACAGGGGCAAACATTATCGGTTGATTTAAATGTAGTTCCATGTAGCTTAGCGCGGCCACAGGCCGCAACCAAAGGGTGTCGCCTCAGAAGCCGGTGGATTTAATTTGCGAGGACAATATCCTCAACCTCAACGAGGAGTTAGACCACCACGCAGCGACGGAGGCGACATGGAGATTTTCCTCC
>JAIPCE010000098.1 GCA_021738345.1 Rhodoferax sp.
GCGACTGAATTGCTGGCCCGAGCCATCCATGCCGCCCGACTGGGTCTGCCAGCACCTGCCCTGCCGCCCATTCCCGCTGAATTGCTGGGACGACATGGGGCGCTGGTGGGGATGTGAACGTGGGGTTCTAAACGACTACAATACCTGCGCTTCGATCTGCCATTGATCCTTGAAGCGAAATTGTGGGAAGCTCTCCACAGTCTCCGTTATGTCCCACGAGAATGCTGCGACAGCCTTCTGGGTCACGACTTTGAATTGCCCAGCCTCAACTTGGTATCCGAAACGCGTCGCGCACGGTAGCAAGAACCTGTAGGCATCAAGTAGTGGGCCAAGATTCTCCGGTGAAATCGAAACGATAGGGTAGTTTGTCAGTACAAGTCTTTCGCCGTAAGGTATTCGCGGCGGGGAGAAATCCGATGCAAGAACCAGTTCTGTATTGGCACGCATAAAGCTTTCAACCCAGCCGAGAGTCACATGTCTTCCCCTAAATAGGTCGGTGAGGTGGGAGCTACGGTGCTTAATAATCTCGAGGCCATTGCCTTGCTGCGCTAAGCTCAAAATAACTCCATGTCCATGTCTATATACGCTCAACACGGGCACGGTGGCACGCTCCGATGGCTCTTCAATAGCCACCAAGTAGTCCAACTTTTTAGCCAGCGGCTGCAAGTGCTTGTATGCCGCCTCAAGCATCGTGATGGTTCTCAGTGGTTTGTCTAACATATTCGCTCAGCCTAATTGAAAATCATTTGTCTTCTTGGTCTCCATCCTACTCTTTGAAGACTTGATGTGTCCAATAGTCCTGAATGTGAAACGATGTTGCACTTAAAGAGGGGTGTGTGGCGAACTTCGGGTCCACTATGATTGTCCAAGGCCATTATCTAAAGATGCCCATCTTGAATGCGAGAAATCCAAAACCAAGAAACTGGAAGGCCGCAACGCCGTTGGCTACCCCAACATTCTCTTTTGCAGGTGCTGACTTAGGGCACCAATTGTCATTCTTACCGAGGACTCCCTCTGCTTGATAAGAGCCACGACGGACTGATGAATTGATTCCCTAGGTTTTGCCGTCCAGTTCGGCTTCCAGTGCCTTGTCAGATTCGAGTGCGTCAAGGTATTTGAGGAGCAGCAGCCTAGATGATTGCTCTGTGTAGTCCAGCTTGCTGGCGCAGCCTGCGTCTGTATGCAGAATGTCGTCGATGTTGTTGAAGGCTTGTTCGAACACAGGGCGGGTGCTGTTGGGTGGCAGGCTCAGGCACGGCGGAGTACAGGAGCTAGACGATTTGGCAATGGCCCAAGTAAGCCGGTTTGGCAGGATGCCTTGCTCATGGTTGCTGTCAGGCGCTTGGATTATTCGGGTCTGAGTTTACAGGTCGATCAGCTTGACGGTAATAGTCTTCCTCTTCGATCGCAGAGGCTAAACGTCAGAGCTCTGCACCTGCACGCATGTACTGGCAAAGCCATCCATACCTGGACTAGTCCGGCAATACTGATTAAAATTACAGTATGACCACGGTGTCCACCCTTTCCACCCGTCAAGCCCGTTTTGTGCAGGAATACCTGGTTGACGGTTGTGGTGCCCAGGCTGCAATCAGGGCTGGCATAGCCCCATCTGGCGCTCATGTGTGGGCCTCTCGGACGCTACGGATCACTAAGGTTTCAGAGGCCCTACAAGCCCGCCAAATGGCTGATGCTACCCGCCTATCCCTGCGTCGAGAAGATGTCCTAAACGGGCTTCTGGAGGCCATCAGCCAGGCCCGTGTGCTGTCTAACCCGATGGCCATGATTAGGGGCTGGGCGGAGATTGCCAAGATGCTTGGGATGATGGCTCCAGAGCGAATCAAGGTCGATGTCAACGTCGCCGGGAAGGTTGAAATGGGAAGGTTGAACCAGTTGTCGGATGCCGAACTGCTCCAGATCATTGAGGCTGGGCAGGCTGCGTAAGTTTTCGCGGCCAATCGGGACCTGCGACAAGCAGGTGGGGTCGTCCACTGCGGATAAGAAGTGTGCAAAGGTTCCCAGGCAGCAAACCGATCTGATGTAGTAACCGAGCCCTGACCCGTTTGGTAGGGTTGCCGATCAATGACCAAAGTTGCTGCCCCATGGCAATCTCATTAACACCCTGTATTCGCATTTGGGCCAGTGCAAACAGTAGCAAAGCCACAGCATCCCCCGCAGGTAATATACCGCTCAGAAAGGCGTGCGGTATGGCAGGGATGAAATGTGCCTGTACCTGGCGGCGTTGTACCGAGGGCATCGGTACTTTGATCGCCATCCCCATCCAGTCGTCCACCGAGGTTTCGCTCTGCAAGTAGGGAGTCTTGGATGCGCCTTTTGCAAACAGTTTAGGTACGAATTTCATAATGTTTAAAGAGAAGTTGATATACATAGATACGGGTGCACTCAGACGGTGCCGGTTAACACACAACCGGGACCGTTTTGGTGTCGGTAGGTGCTACCAACACGGTGCCGGTATCTACACCCTGGTGACCCAGAATGGTCATGACGCGGTCCCACATGTCACCCCCTGCCTCGTCGCGGTACCGATTTGGGTGCGCAACCACCTCGACATCGGTTTTGACAACGTAGCCCGCACCCAGTACCAGCGTGCTGGCCCTCTCCATTGCCGCACGGGTGGCTGCGATGATGAAGTCAATATCGTCGATGGGGCCTTCCACCAGCAAAGCGTCGTGGACGGGGCAGCACACCATCACACCCTGCTCCGTAAGCAGAGAACAGGCAAGGCGCATCATTTCCGCGCCGTTAGCCTGCATGGGCCAGTTCAGCAGGGAACGCGGGTTTACTTTGGTGCCCGTGCCCGCTTGCCATGTCCAGCCAAAAGTGGTTTGAAGTTGAAGCCCCAACAGACCGGCATTCTGGTTGAGCGTCGCCCACTCCCAAAAGCGCCGGTACGTGTATTTGTGCCGCATCAAAAGGTCGCGTGCCTCGTCGATGTGGATGCCTGCCGAGGCAGCCAAGCCCTCAGCCCCCATGCCGTACCCGACACCCAATACCAGAGACTTGGCACGCTGCCGCTCTGCCTTGTGGGTGGCTTTTGTTGCGTTTGCTGGTACGAGCCCGGCTTGAATGGCAAATGCCATATATGGGTCACCCGATTCATACGCCTGCCAAAGCACTTTGTCACCGGACAGTGCGGCGGCAATGGCAATTTCCTGACTGACCCAATCGACGTAGGCCAGGGCGCGACCGGGCCCGGGTTTGAGCAGGCTTCGCATCCAGCGTGCCGCACCAAAGACAGAGCGAGAGGTGCTCGGCTGATTGCGGCTGGTCTTGCTGCCAAACGGCATCAGACTAGACCGGCAGCGCCCATCTGTACCCACGGCAAGACCACGCAGGCGCATTTTCCCAAGTGAGCGGCGCAGTTCATGCAATGGCATTACTTGCGGGTAGGTTTTGGCGCGTTCACTGAAGGTTTCGTCGTCCTGTGCGAGTCGTCCGCTCGGAAGGCGCGGCCATGGGATGCCAGCCTT
This sequence comes from Rhodoferax sp., assembly GCA_021738345.1. Taxonomy (GTDB): domain Bacteria; phylum Pseudomonadota; class Gammaproteobacteria; order Burkholderiales; family Burkholderiaceae_C; genus Allorhodoferax. Next base: position 3,489 of record JAIPCE010000098.1, read on the forward strand.
GGCCACCCAGGCTTCAAAGCGTTGGGTCACAAAGCGGGTGCCGTCAAACATGCCGTACTGTTGATCGATGTCGGCTATCAGCTGGAGTTTTATCGCATCCCAGCCGCCCAGAAGCCGGGTCAGCACCTCCACATCGACCGGCAGTCCATGCCACTCCATGCGGGCCACTGCGCAGGTGTACCGACCCCGCAACAGGGCTCCACCAAGCGACAAATCATTCGTTGTTATGCATGGTTCCAACGCATGCAATATCTTCGTTGTTGCAGCCACGTCGGCGGCGCAGTATTTCAAAATATCTACCTGCTCGGCAGGGGACCATGGGCCACCACCCAGAATCAGGTCACGCATTACGCCCTTGTGGTCAGTGCCCATCGTGTCTATCCCAAAAAATGCAGCAGTGGAAAGAAGGCTGGGGTACCAGTGGTCGTCATGCGCTCCGTTCTGAGAGCGGATGAACTCAGCATAAAGATCAATGCACCGGGCAGGCATGGGCCAGCCTAGCGCAATGAAACAAGACCACTCTGCCGCAGCTGAAAATGTAACGAACAAAGTGGATTCGTCCAATGGGAACGGTGGTTCTGAAAAGTCGCCCTGCCACAACCGCACCCAACGGCCTGAGATAAGCTCGTGGCCCACCATGCAGACTGGGATAGGGTGCTCACCGTTCTGGGCCACAAACTCAAAGTCCAGGACCCAGATGGCACGGTAGGGCAGGGCGCCGATCATTACGCACGGCCCAACAAGCGGCGGATCACGGGGTGTCCTGCATCCCGAATCACAAAGCTCTCGCCAAAGGCAATCGCCAGGATGTCGCGCATGGGCTTGTCAGGCCAGGCAGGGGTACCCAACGAAGCCGGTGCAGTGAAGACGTCATACATCTGCTGAGGTTGGTTGGAAATAACCCGCACCCAGTGGTCCACCGCCTTACCCGCAGCGATACGTGCTGAGACGTTCCAACTGTTGTCACGTCCCTCAAGACTGGGGGCAGGGATCGGCCACAGGAATAATGCGCCCTGGCGGCTCGCTGTAAGGCACAGAGTCACCAACTTGGTTTCACCAGGCAGTTGTGCGGCCATGTCTGGCGTCACCAGGTAAGTTTCCCGCTCCTCGTCCAGGACGACGATGTGGGCCGCCAAGCGGTACGCCTCGCTCGGGTGCGTCCGAACGAACTCCTGTTTGTGCGGCTTGCGCACCGGACATGCGACGAACTCTTTGACCACGCCGACCGTACCCTGAATGCTGCCGTTTGCGGCAAACTGGGCGGGATCGAATGGGTCCGGGGCCGCACTGCTTACTGCGGGGGCTCCGTTGCTCGGTGGCATATTGATTCCCCCAGATGCAGGGGTGGAGATCGCCGGGGTTGACGTTGTGGTCATGAGGGTACTTTCGAAGTTGAGAGGGGTAGCTGTCAGCATGGGGGTGGTGGTGGCGTTCACTTGGCACCTCCTTGGCTGTTTGCCCAGTCGAAGAACGCGGCTTCGTCGATCAGCACGCGGCGACCAATGCGGCGGATGACTTTGTTGAAGCCGTTGGTCGCTGCATAAAACACCAAGTGACGCAGGCCGCCCTCCGGTGGCCAGGGGTGATGGTCTTTCCAGTCAGGGACCGGGATCAAGCGTGTTTTAATTTCAGTGGTTGCCATATAGGCTCCTTTGGTTTCGTGCCCCGTGTGCGGTTGCAGTTGGTGGCAGAAGGAACTTATTGGGGCAAAAGGGGCAGTAATTGAGCAACAAAAAGGCGGGCCAGAAATGATTTCCTGGCCCGCCTTCGCGGTTGGATTCGTTGACTGAATCTATTCAGTAGAGGTTCCTTCGCTGCAATTTTGGTGGCGCAACCGCTTGGTGCTTTGTGGCGGTTGCACGAGCCTGTTTGATAGGCAGCTTGCCTTTAAGACGGCGCGTCAAGTTCCCCGACGTCATGCCTAGGTCTTTGTGGGCCCCCATGATTTCACGGACAAGGTCCGGGATTGTCTTGATTTCGCCTCGCTCGGCGGCAGCGATCAGCCGACTCTTTGCTTCTTGGAGAATGGGGTCGAGCGTGGGGGCCGTCGTGCAAGGTCTGCCGCGCTTGGGTGGGCTACGTGAATGCGAATTGGCGGCCTTAGAGGCGGGGACGGGGAGCCACGCGGGGCCAATAATCTTGGTTGTGCTCTGTTGTGGCACATGGACTACTGGTGGCGATGCGGCCATCGCGTGAATCTCGTTTACAAAGGGTGCAGGTAGCGATACGTTTCTCAAATCACACCAGGCTGCAAACTCATCAGGAGTGGGTGCGCTGGCTATTATGCCGCGTTGAATATCCTGCTTAAGTCGATCCACCAAGGGCGAAAACTCGGCCAAGCAAGTCGGCATGGAAAGCCACTCATAAGTGGGTGGCAAAAGCCCTTGAATCAAATGCACCATTTGCGTGATGTCTAGCGGCCCCCAGTGCGCGACACTGGCGAGGTACGCATCTTGATCGAAGTTTGCCCAACTCATCCAACGCGCCTCCCAGGACGCAATGGAAATTGCGCCAAGACTCCCGTAAGGGTCTGAATCATCCATTTGCTGTACCTCCAAAAATCTTCTCATTCATTGCCGTCACCACGCTGCTGGTGTGACTGTTCGCCAGGTGGCTATACCGCTTGACCATCTGTAGCGTCTTGTGGCCCAGCACAGCGGCAATTTCGATGGTGGTGGCACCATTCATGGCCAGATACGATGCCGCACTGTGGCGCAGATCGTGAAACCGAAAGTTTGGCACCTTGGCCTTTTCCAGGGCCGTCGTCCATGGCTTGGTCAAGTCCACGGGCTGGTCACCGACCTCACCATAAAAGACCAGGTCGGATTCAATTCGGCGCACCTTGGCCAAGTCACTCATCATGGCAAGCGCCCGTCCAGCCAGTGGCACGGCGCGGGATGTGTCGTTCTTCGTCTCAAAAAGCAGAATGCGACCGTTGACCAGGTCGATTTGGGGCCAGCGCAGCGCCATGATCTCGCCACGGCGCATGCCGGTGGACAACGCGAGCACCACAACGGTGTACAGGAACCGGCTGGTGGAGGCCCGACAGGCTTGCAGCAATGCATCGCGCTCGGTGTCAGACAGGAACCGCTCCCGCCCCCGGGGTTCCTTCGGCTTGGTCACCTTGCGAAGCGGTGAGTCGTCAATCCACTGCCAGTCCTTCACGGCCAGGCTGAAGGCGTGCGACAGTGAGGCCATGTAACGCACCACGGTGCCATTGGCCATCTTGGTGCCGCGCCGGGTGGTGGTGGCCAACAGTTCGTTGCGGCATTTGACGATCAGGGCGGGTGTGACGTCAGACAGCGCATAGGCACCGAGTTTTGACTTCCACCAGACCAGGTGCTGCTCGGAGTTGGACGCATTCTTGGGCTTGATGGGCAACACTTCTTTAATATAGCGGTCCACCAGGTCGCCCAAGGTGTGGCGCTTGGCTTCGGAGGTCTTAAAGTGCCGCCCCTCACGCATGGCCGCTTCGGTGCTTTGCACCCAGCGCCTGGCATCGGTCAGGCGCTCAAAGGTTGCTGACTCCGGTGGGTGCCCCTTCAGGCGGATTTTTGCCCGGTAGGATTGGGTGCCGTCGTCGTTGCGACGGGTTTCGATGGCTGCCATTGGCGACTCCTTCAGTAAAACAGAGCTGGAACCATGCGGGTGTGGCAAAAAAAAACCATGCACCGCGTCAGTTGCTCCACAACGTGCCTTCAGGGCACGACTGCTTCGTCGCTGTGGCGTATCTGTGTGCGGCGAAGCCAATTTCAAGTGCCGCCAGTGGCGGTGACCTGTTGGGAATGGTGGTGGGGTAGTGTCCCGCCAGTGTCCCATTGGCACCAAATAAAAAAGCCTGCTAACAATTAAGTAGCAGGCTTTCTATACCCCGTAAAGGGAATTTTGGCTCCTCGACCTGGGCTCGAACCAGGGACCTACGGATTAACAGCAGGGCGCTCCATGGCGCGAACATTCGTTATAATTTGCAGCTACGGTGGCTGTAGCTCAGTTGGTAGAGTCCAGGATTGTGATTCCTGTTGTCGTGGGTTCGAGCCCCATCAGCCACCCCAGATGAAATAAGGAAAGCCTGCTATTCAAAAAATAGCAGGCTTTTTTCTTTTGTGCTCTATACCTGCGCTATACCGCCGCAGGTACATGGATTTGCACCACCGACTTGGGTTTGTTGGACCCGCCGCCGTTAGGCGGCGTCACATGGCCGCGCTGCCCGCCGAAGCCACCCGACAGCCTCGTGGTGCCTGGCCATTGCGGTACTCCGCATTGGCCACTGGCCAAAGCTACAGACTCACGCAATAGGAAAGCGGTGATGTTGGGTGCGCTGCCACCAGCGCGCAGCGCAATTCAGCAGGCAGCGCGCCCGGCATGACCGCGCTGGTGGAAGTCACTGACACGCATCGAGCGACGAAGGTTCGTCAATGTCTGCCGCCTTCGCGGAAGCTGATCAAACCCTTGCGTAGCACTTTTTATATGCCAAATAGGCCGCTAGCCTTCATAGAACGTGCGCAAGAAGCTATCAAAAGCGTAGCAAATCAATCCACCCCAGCTCAATACCCCGCCAGATTCTCAATCCTGAAAATCTGGTCTTGCTCGTTGCGTCCCGTGTTGGGGAAGTGTTTAACGGTCATGAATCGCCCGGCATCGTCTTGCACCAGCATCAGCGGCACGCCATACAGCTTGTGTTCGGCCAGCACTTTGTCCACGGTGTTGTCGCCGTTCAGGATGTGATTGCCCTTGGTTTCCACCAACATCAGGCCACCACCCGCAGTGCGGCCAGCGACCTTAATGGCGAAGTCGGGAAAGTAGCGGTCGCCGCTGGGCATCACAATGCCAATCGACCACGGCTTACGCGGTTCATTGCGAAACCAATATTCGACCGTGCCCGAGGTATCGGCATCCAGCAATTGCGCGAACGTCTGCTCTGGTCCGTTCAGGTCTTGCGGCATCACGCCATAAACGTTCAGGCGCGATTTCTTCACCCCGGCTGGCAACTCCACAAATTCCGGCAAGGGCGTAGCGTCAAAGGCTTCTTTGAACTTGGCCGAACAGGTGCGCGCAGCGTTGCGAATCAAGTGCGGGTAGGCGGCCATGATGCGGTTCAAGGCCAGCTCAATTCCGGCGTCGTCTATGTCAACGCCACGGTGGCCGTACTCGGTTTTGAGTCGCGCCAGAAGTACATCGTGTAGGTCACGCGGGTCGAGATTGTCGGCATCGAACAAGACGCTCTGCGCACGCCGTGCAATTTCTGCGTCGGACAAACGCGCATTCATCGTCTGCATTTCCTCGCTGCCCTCAAACAGGTCTACCGTCTGCCGGGTCACCTTCACCGACTGGCGAAACCCGGCGCTGAAAGCCTTGTCGTCAATAGCAATGTTGGCGGCAATGCAGGTCAACAGATCGTCGGTTGAGAGCGGTGATCGCTCGCAGCGATAGACACGCGGAATACCGTCACGCAAGGCAAAGCTCCGGTTGCCCGAGAGCAGCGGGGCTGTTTGTGGCGCATTGGGCGTATTCGCCAGGGGCGGTGCGGATGGGGATGGCGATGGAGGTGGCATCAACACCAGATGCGTCAGAATTCCGGTCTGTTGCCAGGCAGGCGACTCGCCCGCAAATGGAACACCGTCAGCGGCAATATTCGCGTCTGGTGATGGCTCGGGCCACACTGGCGGCGTGTAGGGCACAGACAGCAATTGCGACTGCCCGTTGTGCGACACCTGAATTTCGTTGGTCCCGGCCACCTTCACCACCATGGTGAACGGGCATACATGCGACAACTCACTCTGAATCGCGTTGATCTTTTCGCCTGCATGCACCAAGCCGCTTTGGTTGGCCGCATCCGCCAAAAAAACATAGCCACATCGCAGCAGCTCTGGCAGTTTCTTTTCCAGCGTTGGCCCTTGCAGGCGGCTATGCACTCGCAGGATGCGCCCGACCACCTGAATGCCAAAGTCGGTGTCCTTCGCCCCGCGCATGGAAACCAGCGTGAAGGCGCGCGGCGCATCGAACCCAAGCGCCACCGCCACCTTGAAAATCAGTACTTCTTTGCGTTCGTCAATCGCAACCGACAGCAAATCGTCGTTGGGATCATCCGCCGTGTACCAGGCAATCTTTGACTCTTGCACGCCCATGGCCGCGAGCCGTGTGCGCGCATCGTCCACAGCTTTGTTGTTGTTGGCTACTTGCACCAACATCAACGGCACCAGGCCAATGCCTGCCGTCTGTAATCCCTGTTTGATGGCGTTGTGCATGCCCCATCCGTCGGCCAGCGCCGTGGCCGCGAAGTCCACCAACTCTTTTTGATCATCCGCCGCCAAATAGGCAATTGACTTGATGCCGTCCTTGATCAGCCCGGCGTCCACAGCTTCTTTGCGACTGACGCGGGTTCGATGCAAATTCTCAATGCCCGCTGCCTTCTTGAATTTTTCCACATCGGCATCGTCTGGTGTCGCGGTCACCATCAGTGTGAAGTCGGGCTTGAGCGATTCGCGGTAGAAGCGCACCGCCTCTTTTGCAGTGGCAAAGCCGTGGTGCGCCTCGTCCACCACCGCGCCAATGCGAAAGCCGTCCGCGCGCAGCTCGTCAATCAAATCATCCAAGGACAACACAAACTCGCCACCGCTGCGCACCTTGCGCGTGGCCGCGTTGGATGCCGCTACCGATGCCCAGGTGGTCACATACACGTCGCCACTCTTGGCGCCGCGCGTCTTGCGGTCACCCTGTAGGTCACGCACGCGCAAGCCCACAAAAGTGGATTTGATCGCCCCTTTGGCCTGCTCCACCAGAGTGGCGAAGGGCGTAAACCAGAACCAGACGATTTGCGCATTGCTATCGCGGTCGGGTGCGGCAAATGTCTCGGCAATCATTCCGGCCATCAGGGTCTTGCCTGAGCCAGTCGGCGCTACTAATAGCAGGCAACCATTGAAGGCTGTCGCCGCCGCACGGCTGGCGTCGTCACCAGCCTGGCGAAACTGGCTCTCGGCATAGCGAAAAATCTCCAGTGCGTTGACCACCGCTTCGCGTTGGTAGCCCTTGGGTGCCGGGGCGCTCATGGCCGTCCTCCCTTGGCGCTAGATCGCGCGCCGAAGCGGTTGACCAGAAACGCCGGAATCGGCTCGAATGAAACATGCGGGTCGGTCATGCGCTGCGCTAGCAAGGCCGGTTGCCATGAATACACCACGGCTTGCCCAGCCCCGTGAATCGCGGTTTGTAGCGCTGCCAGCATCGCGTCGGAAACCTTGGGTAAGTAGATAACCACAGAGCGTTTGCCTTGTGCCGTCTGCATAGGCAATGCAGCCTCGTAAGGTGACAGCGCCACGTCGTGGATCAGTTGCAGCGCCGTCCAGATTTGCGTGTGCTGGATGCCGCGAAACACCGTGGCCGCCGGAATTCGCCTGCATCGCAGGTACGCAAACCCGCCACCTAAACCAGTGACTGATTCACCCTTTCTATTGGTGTACCCAGTGTTCACACGTCGCACTCGCTCAGCGCACACGTCACGACACAAATTTTTATCTGGTGTTTCCGTCGTGGCTTCGGTGCTGGACACCAGAATGAAACGGCGATTGCCACCGTCTTCGTTGTTCAGATTCATCACTGCTTGGGCAGTCGTTCCCGAACCGGCAAATAAACAACCGCGCCCCAAGGGGCGCGGTATTCAGAACAGCCCTGGCTGAAAATAGTGTTGCTGGTATTCCTGACCTTGGTTCTGTACGTAGCTCCCAATCTTCTTCTCATCACCGTGGCGCCCCACCGTACTCGCAAAGTACCCATCCGTCCAAAACTCCCCTCCCCACAGCTTCTTCCTTACTTGGGGACACCTTTTGAACACCTCTCTTGCCGTAATGCTTTTGATCATCGTAACTATCTTCGTCACGCTGTACGTTGGCACCGACCGAACCAAAAAATGCACATGATCTCTGTCCGTTCCTATTTCCAAAAACTTGATCTCGTACCGTGACTCAATACCAAGGCAAGTCTCCTTCAGAACCAATTCCACTTGGTCGTCGAACACGACCCTTCTGTACTTCGCCGGAAAAACCATGTGATATAGCAACACCGTGACATTGTGATCCTTGTGAATGTATTCGCTCATCCACCCAGAATACCGCCCCAAGGGGCGGGGAATTTACCCATAGTGATTCAAACGCCATCACCGACAGCGCCAGGCGCGGGCTGAGGGGCGTGGGCCTGGTGAACACTGGCGGACGGCCAACGTCCACCCAGCAGCCCAAGGCTTTGGCAGCGCCCACAAACTCGCGGCCACTGTCCTTGATCTCATAGGCCAGCACGTCGCCGCCTTTTTCGCCGTAGCTCATGCACACCCATGCGCCCGTGGCGACGTTGACGCGCATGGAATCCGAGCCGCCATGAAAGTTGCAGGTGGTGGTTTTCCACTTGGCAGAGCGTGGGCCTTTGAGTGTCAGGCCTTGGTTTTCAAAGTAGGTAACCGGGTCGGGGAGTAGGGTGCGGTCAAACGGCATGACGGTCTTTCTGTGCCAACGGCGACACTTCGGCGACATTCCATATGCAAAATTGGCCGCTAGCCCTCGTAGAACGTGCGCAAGCAGCTATCAAATATGTAGCGTTTGTCATCGCTTGCATTGAAACCACTGGCGAGTTCACGCCATCAGCAGCAGCGTTTGATTGAGCGTTCATGCCGAGGCAACGCCCAGCAGTTCACCTATTTTTTGCGTTGGCCATGCCAGGCGGCCATTGATGCGGATCGGGCGAAGTGGGCCATCTTCGTGGCAGGCCCAGCCACGCAAGGTCTGCTGCTGGCGATTCAGGTAGTAGGCAGCGGCTGCGGTGTCCACTGCGGGGCGGGTGACAGATTCCAGCGGGGGAAATGTCGGGGTGGTAGCAGCTTGTTGGCTGGCTTTGGGTACGTTCGTGGTTGGCATGATTTCGGCTCCAGTTCATCGCTGTTGTTTGCGATGCGACAACGCGTAATTGCGTTGGTCTGGTTACCGATTCTTGTCATATCTGCCCCGGTAACTGGTGGTAACCAGTTGCCGTCAGGTTGCCGTTTCAGTTACCGCTTCAAAGTGGCAATGTGTGCCTTCACGGACTTGTTGAACGCTTGCCTGGAGATGCCCTCCGTAGTTGCCACATCTTTGATTCCGTCGGGTAGTTGGGCGTAGTCGTTGTCGGGCATGTTCAATCCAGCATCAACACACATTTGGTATCGGCGGCGGTTGCGCTCTACTGCGGATTCCTTCGCTACCTTTACTGCCGTGGTTGGACCCGGTGCCGATTCCTGCACCACGTCATCGCCCCGGCGACCATAGCCCCACAGCCGGTGGGCCAGGCTCAGGCGCACGGCGAGCGGGTCAAGCACATGCTGACCACACCAATTTCCAGCGCCGGGTGCACTGCTTTCGCCCCAAAAGCTGCGCATGTACTTCAATGCGCCAGCCAGCCCCTTGTCTTCGGCGGTGCCTTCGGGATAGTCCTCGCCGACGACCATGATGGGGAGATAGAAAAATGAGTGGGTGGCCTTCAACACATTGGCATAGCCGGTTTCAGACAGCAAATACAGCGCTTTGCCAGCGCTGGGCGACTGCGCCAGAGCCTTGCACACTAATTCCACGGCATTCAGGCAAGGCAGTTCGCGCGCCTGCATCAACCACGCCACCACGTCTGCCAGCCGAACCAAACGACCGTCGGCAGTGCCATCGAAGCGTTGCAAGCCATGGGGTGACTGTGCCGCCCATGATTTGGGCGGCACGATTGGGCGCGTATCGCCATCCGCGCCCAGCGCGGCGCACCAGGCGGCGATATGTTCTGATGGTGTCTCCGGTTGTGCGGTAAGCCACGCGGCGAAGTCTGACGCGGTAATGGTGTAGGTTGTCACGTCATAGGGCTGGGGAGTCCGTTGCGTTGGTCTGGCGGAAATGAACCCGTCTCGCATAATCCATTCACTCGACGCGAACCTGGTTTGTCGCTGAACTTGCAGCGGCTTGGGTGTCACGGTCACCGTTGTGGCGGTATGGGGCAAGTCGCCACTTTTACACGCATCCGCAATGTCGTTGGCCCTTGCCCGTGCAAGTCGGATTTTTGCGGTTTCGCCCTTGATGTGCGGGTATTGCAGCGCGGCCAGTTGCCAATGCTTGAGCGTTTCAGGCCACCCGGCTGCCTGTTCGTCCTTGGTGAAGTTTTGCCCCATCGTGGCCATTGCCAAGCGCCATGCAGCGTTAATCTTTCCCACAAGGTCCCGGCATGTTCTTTGGCTTGCTCGGGAATGGCAGAACGTCGGCATGAACCATTTGCCCGGCGGCCAAGTTGTCCATCATTTTGATGACGTGTGGATCATCAAACCGCCCACATTCATCCGCCAGAATGCCAACGACTTGATGCGCCTCGCCAATCAAGTCAAGCAGTTCGGTCTGCGCTTTCAATGTGCGCTCCATTGCGCGCCGTATCAAGGCTGGGTCGTCAAGCTCCAGCATTGCATCTATATAGGCAGCGGCCTCGGCTGGGTCTCTCAGTACCGCGTCCATGTAGTCATCAAAACTTGCGTCACGCGGTGCGCTCATGAATGCGCCCTCAGAACTTCATTGATCCGGGTTTGCCAGTCGTCGCCGAATGCCTTGAATTTATCCATCACTTCAACGTCAAGCCACAGGGTGACCTCGGTTGTTGGATTGCCGCCATCGTCAGATTGCCTGGCTAAAGCTTCCGCTTCCATTTTCGATTTGGAGAGTGCCCGCATCCTTGCGGCTTCTTCTGGTGTGTCCTCAATTGCATCCCACACGCCGGCGAATCTTTGGTGATTAGTGTCATTGGGTTTCTGCATGGCTCGGCTTTCGGTGGCGTGATCACGCCGCCATCGCTGGAGCTGGTTGAACGCGCATCGGTTTGGCTTTGAATCGAAGTTGTGCTTGCCACACGTCATAGGCGCATTGTTCTGCAAGCCACACGCGGGCATCACCGCCACGCTCCACGCCCAGCCATGCCTCAATACGCAGGGCCATATCAGGCGAAATAGCAGCGCGGCCATTCAAAATGCGTGACAACGCGACACGCGACACGCCCAACTGTTCGGCAGCTTGGGTCACACCCAGCCCCAATGCAGGCAGCACGTCATCACGCAGCGTCAAGCCGGGGTGTGGTGGGTTATGCATTCGTGCCATGGTCATGCCGCCATTAACGACACATTGGCCTGCAACTCATCCCACGGCGCAGCCAGCTTGCGGCCATCGCGCACCAAAAGCCCAGCGGACTCCAATACCGCGACATCCTGGTGCACATTTTTGTAATCACGTCCAAGTGTCTGCGCCAACTCGCGTACGTTTGCGGCCCCGTGTTGACGGACATGGCGCAGCAACTCCAGGCGACGGGGCGACAAGGTGTCCAGCATGGTCTGCACATCCAGAAATGTGACGTGGGTTTCTTGGACCGGTTCACCGGCAGCAGCCCTGTTCCATGCGCCAGCAAAGCGCTTGCCCATATCGGCAAGGCTTCCCACATTCACTTGGACTTTATTCGTCGTGTTCATTTCTTATCCTTTCCACATCGGCCAAAAAGTCAGCCACCATTGTTTCAACGTCGATAAATCTATAGCGCGTTTCCACATCCCTGATGTGCTTGTGGTCGCCTTTTCCAATTTCGTTGTCGTAACCCACAATGCGCCCGTCCGGCCCGCCATAAAACAGGCTGTACTTCAGCCCATGAGGCCGCTCTGAGGTAGAGCGCGGCAATTGCCATATGGTCATTTGAACGATGGCTCCGTCAGGAAGAACCGTCTTATCGTAGAAAATTCTTACTGCCTTCATATGGTTACTCTAGCCATAATTAATGATGGTGTCAATAACCATATTTAAACTTTGCCAACTACTCGTAAAGCGCCCGGCGCAGCCTTGGCATCAAACACAATCCCGGCCTGCTCCAACATCCAAGCCTCAATGCGCTCATGGTGCAGCCGAAGCAGCTCCAGCGGGCGCACCGTGTAGTGCTTCTCCGCCGTGGCGCTGGGTTTGTGGCCTTGAATCTGCGCCACCACGCCCACCAGCACTTCCAGCCATTCGGTCAGGCTCTTGAACCTATTTTCTGTAAGTATTCGGTGAACCCGTACAACCCCAAGTTGCGACGGTAAAGAAATTGCTGGACACAGAGTTATTTTTCCGCTATTGTCGCAGCCATGCCTGCTGGACAGCCCTCACAAACACCCGCTGAAGAACCCAGCATTG
>JAIPCE010000099.1 GCA_021738345.1 Rhodoferax sp.
TCGGCATCCGAGAGACCCCGCACATGGTGGAAAAACCGGGTGTAGACATCCTCTTCACTGAGGTGGTGAAATAGATCGCGAATACCTTGTGCGTCACTCGACAAGGCCGGCCGTAGCATCACTTGTCGGCCGTCTTTAAGTGTGAGGGTCAGCTCCTCCTCGACCGGATAGGCATGCATGTTCTGCAAGGTTTGCGCCGCCGGCAAGTAGCCCATGGCCTGCGCCTGGGCAAACAGTTCGGTGCGAAATTGGGGGTGTGCCAGCTCAATCATGGCCGTCACGCGTTCCCGAATTGATTTGCCAAAGAGGTAGGCAATGCCATGCTCGGTGACCACATAATGCACGTCAGTGCGTGCAATGGTGGCTACCTCGCCCGCCGCCAGGTTGGCGTGAATGCGCGATGTCAAACCATCAGCGGACGTCGATGTGAGGCAAATGATGGGCTTGCCACCGGGCGAGCGCGAAGCGCCGCGTAAAAACTCTGCTTGCGCGCCCAGGCCGCTATAAAACTCGCCGTCAAACTGGTCAACACAGACCTGCCCGGTCAGGTCAACCGCATAGGCTTGGGCAATCGACACCATCTTGTGTTGGCTGGCAATCGTGATCGGGTTGCAGACCGCCTCCATGGTCTGGAAATCAAACAGCGGGTTGCGGTCGATCAGCTTATAAAGCTTGCGCGAACCCAGCGCCAGGCTCGTCACGATCTTGAACGGATGGGTGGTTTTGCGTGCCCCTGTAATGCAGCCGCTCTCTAACAGCGGAATAATGGCATCGGTAATGGCGTCGCAATGCAGGCCTAGGTCCTTGCGATCGGTCAGATATTGCAGCACCTCGTGGGCCACATAACCCAGCCCTACTTGCAGGGTTGATCCATCGTCGATGATGCGCGCAATGTAGCGGGCAATGCGTTGCACATTGTCATCTTGTGCTGGCACCCGGTCGAGTTCGGTAATCGGGGTGTTGACCGGCACCAGGTGGTGAATGCGGCTGGTATGGAGTGTGGTGTCGCCCATGGTGCGAGGCATCTGGGGATTGACCTCTGCAATCACCAGGCGCGCAACCGCCAGCGCGGCCGGAATAATGTCGACTGACACGCCCAGACTGACATAGCCAAACGCATCGGGCAATGTCACCTGAATCAGCACCACATCCACCGGAATACGCCCCAGCGCCATCATTTCTGGCACCCGCGCAATGGACATCGGCACATATTCAATCTTCCCATCGGCCATTGCCAAGCGCATATCGCTACCTACAAAGAAGGTGCGGTGCCTGAAACGCGTACTGCTGCCACCCTGGGGGTCGGTGTCAAATGCCTTGACGGTCAGAAAGTGCAGCAGCTCCAAATCTGCCGGCGCAACCGCCATGGTTTCCAGGCGCCGCAACAAGGTGCGCGGTGCGGCACAACCGGTACCCAAAAAAACATGGTCGCCATTGCGAATCTGGCCAATGGCAAGCTCGGCCGTGCTGACCTTGTCAGAAAATGGCTTCAGTGCGGCATGGGGATCGCGAGATTTTGAGAACATGTGGACTCCTAACCCGTATCATCACCGACAAATTTGGGTTTTGATGGTGTGATCAGGAGAAATCAGTATGGACATGGGAATTCGGGGCAAGTGGGCGCTGGTGTGCGGTGCCAGCAAGGGACTGGGCCTGGGCTGCGCTCAGGCGCTGGTGCAAGAGGGTGTCAACGTATTGGTCGTTGCGCGGGGCTTACAACAGTTGGAGATTGCCGCCGAAGCTTTGCGCACGTCTGCCGTCGACACCAGCGTGCTGCTGTGCGCCCAGGACATCACCACGGCCGCCGGCCGGGCGGCAGTGTTTGCGCTGCGCAGTGACTTTGACATCGTGGTGACCAACGCCGGTGGCCCACCGCCCGGGGATTTCAGGGATTGGGAGCGCGACGCCTGGATCCAGGCGCTAGACGCCAATATGCTCACGCCCATCGAACTGATCAAAGCTACCGTCGACGGCATGGCTCAGCGTGGCTTTGGCCGCATTGTCAACATCACCTCGGGGGCGGTCAAGTCACCCATCGACATTTTGGGCTTGTCCAACGGTGCGCGCAGCGGTTTGACCGGCTTTGTGGCAGGTGTGGCGCGTAGCAGCCTGGCGGCCAAAGGGGTCACCATCAACAATTTGCTGCCGGGCGCATTTGCCACCGACCGTCTGCAAACTACTTTCGAAGCTGCCTCCAGCAAAACCGGGCAGCCGGTACAGACACTGATCGACCAGCGCCGCAACGCAATTCCAGCAAAGCGCTTTGGTATGCCCGCCGAGTTTGGTGCTGCATGCGCTTTCTTGTGCAGCCAGCAGGCGGGGTTTATCACCGGGCAAAATATCCTGATCGACGGTGGCGCTTTCCCAGGCACTTTTTGACGTGACAGTACCCCCTCTCTGCAAGCCAGCCCTGTCGCGCCAGATTCGGGCGGCTCACGATGGCGGCACTGGAATTCGTCGACCGGAATGACGGCGTCTTTTAACGCCAAGTGCCGCACCACGCTCTCACATGCGTCTTACTGATCTGATCGCGCGCTATGTGCGCGAGAACTGGCGCCCCTATCTACTGTCGGCCTTGATGCTGGCCGCTGTCAGCGCCTTGACGGTGTGGATTCCGCGCCAGGTGGGGCGGCTGGTCGATACGCTGGCAAACGGGAACTTTGACCGAGATGCCTGGACGCAAGAGCTTTTTGGACTGGTGCTTGCCGGCGCCGCGATTTACTTTCTGCGTGTGGCGTGGCGTTTGCAGCTATTTGCGGCGAGTTACCGCCTGGGAGCGCAACTTCGCACTCGGCTTTATGCCCGGCTCTGTCTGCAGGGGCCGCAGTTCTTTCACCAGCGAGGCACTGGCGACCTGATGGCCATGGCTACCAACGACATTGACTCGGTCGAAATGGCCTCCGGCGAGGCCATGCTTGCCGGCTTTGACGGAACCCTGACACTCATCATGGTGGTGGCCATGATGACCCTGGGGATTGACTGGCGTCTGGCGGCGGCGGCCTTGTTGCCTTTTCCCCTGATGGCGATCGCATTCTGGCGCATATCCACCCAAATCCATGCAGCCTCGCGCGATTCGCCGGACTGCTTTGGCAAGCTCAATGACCATGTGCAAGAAACCCTCTCCGGCGTGCGCACACTGCGCGCCCTGGGACTGGAGGCCAGAAATGCCCGCCGTTTTGCAGAACTGGCAGAAAATGCTGCCAGCGCCAGTTTGCGTGCTCAGCGTTGGGAGGCTGCCTTTGAGCCAGCGGTGGGGCTTGCCTTGGTCAGCGCCACAGTCCTGACCTTGGGTTTGGGTGGCTACCTGGTATGGCAAGACGCCCTCACCATTGGCGCCTTGACCGCCTTCAGCATGTACTTGGGGCAACTGATCTGGCCCATGTTTGCCGCCGGTTGGGTGCTTTCCTTACTGGAGCGCGGCCGTGCTGCGTGGGGCCGCCTGGAGCCGACACTCAGCGCGCCGCTGTCCACCCTGGACCACGGCACGCTTTCGAAGCTGCCGGAGGGCGCCTTGGTGATTCAGTCGCTGAGCTTCTCCTACCCGGGACACGAGGCGCTTGCCCTGTCGAATATCGATGTATCGCTGATGCCGGGGCAAACCCTCGGAATAGTGGGTGCCACCGGTGCCGGCAAATCCAGCCTGCTGCGGCTGCTGTTGCGGCAGTATGCGGCACACACCGGGTCTATCACCTGGGGCGGCCATGCCCTTGCGCAATATCCTCTTGATGCTTTGCAGCGTGCTACCAGTTGGGTCCCACAGGAACCATTTCTGTTTTCCGCATCCATTGCCGAAAACATCGCGCTGGCCCAGGCAAACGCCAGCCGCGCCGAGATCGAGCAGGCTGCGCGTCTGGCGTGTATTCATGACGACATTGTGCGCATGCCCCAGGGCTATGACACACCGGTGGGCGAAAAAGGGGTCTCGCTGTCGGGCGGGCAGCGCCAGCGCGTGGCGATCGCGCGTGCGCTATTGACCAACGCACCGCTGTTGTTGCTCGACGACGCCTTGTCTGCCGTGGATACCCAGACCGAGACCAGCATTCTTCAGCATTTACAGACCGTGCGCCAGTCCAGCCAGGACCGCATGACCCTCATCGTGAGCCACCGACTCAGTGCGGTGATGGATGCCGACCACATTGTGGTGCTCAAGGGCGCTAATGTCTCCGAACAAGGCACCCATGCCAGTCTGCTGGAGCAGGCCGGTTGGTACGCTGCGCAGTGGCGCTACCAACAACTCGAGGCGAGCCTGGATGCCGACTGAAGCCCCCCTGCCCACCCAAAATACGCGCCGTGCGATCACCTTGCTGCTGCACGCGGCAGATGCTGACCACCACCATGTCTGGAAAGGCTGCGCCTGGCTGATAGTCGCTGCTGCCCTGGAAGCGCTCGGGCCCTTGCTGGGCAAATATTTCATTGACCATTTCCTGATCCCGCGACGCATGGATCTGTGGGCCATGGCCGGATTATTGGGCAGTATCTTGTTGGCAGGCAGCGTGGCGAGCGTGATTCGGTACCGCCAACTGACCCGCCTCGCCGGAGTAGCCATGCGCTCGGTACGCCGATTGCGCGAAGAGGTCTTTGGCCACGTCATGCGCCTGCCCATGGCGTTTTTCGATAAGGCCATCACCGGCCAGTTGGTGAGCCGTGTGACCAACGACACCGAGCAGGTAAAAAACCTCTACGTCCAGGTGTTGTTTGTCATGCTGGACAGCAGCATTGTGGTGGTGGGTGCATTTGTGGCCATGGCCTGGCTGGATTGGCGGCTGATGCTGATTGTGCTCACCCTGGTGCCCACGGTGCTGGTGATTGTCTGGTTTTACCAGCGCTGGAGTGCGCCGGCCGTGTCGCGTGCCCGGCAAAAGCGCAGCGACATCAATGCCCAGATGTCGGAGTCCATTGCCGGTATGGCGGTACTGCAGGCCAGCAATGCCCAAGTGCGCTTTGGCAAGAAATTTGATGCCACCAACCAGCAGCATTTGCGCGCCCGCACCGACGAAATGCGGGTCAACGCCTGGCTGCTGCGCCCGATGCTCGACCTGATCAATGTCATCTTGCTGGTCGTGGTGATTTACCAGTTCGGGCAAACCCAACTCAGTGCGCTGCAAATCGGCGTGTTGTATGCATTTGTCAGTTACCTGGGCCGCGTGGTCGATCCCCTGATTCAGATCACCCTGCAGTTCGGTCAGTTGCAGCAAGCCATCGTGGCTGCAGCGCGGGTCGATACCCTGCTGCAAGAACCTCGACCGCCACCAGCACTCGGCCCCGAGCGCATCGTGCAGGGAGCGGTATCGATTCAGGCGTTGCGCTTTGGCTACCACCCCGACACCGTGGTACTGCACGATTTGAGTCTGGAAATTGCTGCAGGCAAGTTTTACGGGCTGGTTGGCCACACCGGCAGTGGCAAATCCACCTTGCTGAACCTGCTGCTGCGTTTTTACACCGCACAGTCGGGCACCATCATGGTCGACGGCATTGCCTTGTCACAATTCAGCGACGCCCACTTCAGGGACGACGTGGGCCTGGTACCCCAAGACCCCTTTTTGCTGGCCGCCAGCGTGCGCGAAAACATCGATATGGGGCGTGGCATCAGCGACGCCGACCTGCAGGCAGCGTCCAAAGCCGCGCATTGCCATGATTTCATCGTGCAGTTGGAGCAGGGCTATGCCACGCTACTGGGCGAGGGTGGTGCCCGCCTGTCCGTCGGTCAAAAGCAGCTCATCGCCATTGCCCGCGCGTTGGCTGGCAAACCACGCATTTTGTTCCTGGACGAGGCCACCGCGCACATTGACAGCCAGACTGAGCAAATTGTGCAACTGGCCTTGTCCGAACTGCATGGAAAAGTAACCGTCATCGCCGTCGCCCACCGCCTTTCAACCATTCGCGCCGCCGATTGCATCGTGGTACTCAACCACGGCCGCATCCACGAACAAGGCACCCACGAAGCCCTTATGGCCCTGCCCCAGGGGATTTACCAGCGTTTGTATTTGCTGCAACAACTTCAGACCTCCTGATCCGCCGTGAGAGAGTAGTTACAGGCAGTCGGCCTTTTGCCTGCGGCACTTTCTGGCCCACAGCGAAAAAAGGGTAAGCTTCCCTTTTTTGAAAGCCCCCATCCCAACAAACTCCCCCGAAACAAAAGTTAAGTAGAATCCGCCTTCCATTATCCAGCCACTTATGAATCTCAAACTGAAGCGTTTACGGTCTGTCACTGAGTGTTTGACATTCATTTCCGTAGCGGTCGCCCTGGCCCTTTCTGGCAACAGCGCCACTGCACAAACCACCGTCATCGCGCCTAGCACCGCTGTCGCCCCAGCCGCTACAGTGCCCTCTGCCGCGCCTGCTGCAGCGCGCGGCACTGCAATGCCGGGTATCAGCGCTGGCACCGGACCCACCCCAGGCGCCTTCGACCAGGGTGGCACGACAAGAAACACCGCCCAGCAAGCTAGCCAGCAGACTAGCCCCCAAGACGCCACCAAAGCAAACCAACAGCTCACCCCCGCAGAACAAGAAGCCGCCAACGCTGCCAAGCCCAAAAAGTCGGGTAATTCAAACGACGCAGACCAGCTCGCCGCCGAATCGGTCAAACAAGCCCAGGCCGACGAAATCGAATTCCAGCGCTTCGTCACCGCCGCCACGGGGCAAGCTTTGCGCCTTTACGGCTACGAACTGTTCGCCAACAACTTTGGCCCGGTCCAGGCCGCACCGGTACCCGCGGGCTACATCCTTGGGCCTGGTGATGAGTTGATGGTGCAGGTCAACGGCATCATGGACATCAGCCAGCGCCTGGTCATTGACCGCGACGGCCGGGTCAACATTCCCCGTGTCGGCCCGCTCACCCTGGCGGGCATTGCGTTTCAGGACGCTGAAAAAGCCCTCAGCACCCACATTGCCAAGGTCTACAAAAACTTTGAGCTCAGCCTGACCATGGGCCGGCTGCGCAGTGTCGAGGTCTTTGTGGTGGGGCAAGCGCGCAGGCCGGGCAAACACCTGGTGAGCAGCCTCTCCAGCCTGGTCAACGCGCTGTTTGAAACCGGTGGACCCAGCGCCAACGGCAGCATGCGCGCCATTGAGCTGCGCCGCGCAGGCAAAACCATTGCCACCGTCGACCTCTACGCCTTTTTGGCCAAGGGCGACAGCCTGGGTGACGCGCGCCTGCTGGAAGGTGACATTATTTACATCCCGCCTGCCGGGCCACGTGCCGCCCTGCTGGGCACCCTCAACGCCCCCGCGATTTACGAACTGCGCGGCAAAGAAAGCATTGAGGCCATTCTTGCCCTGTCTGGCGGTCTGCCCACCCTGGCCGCGCCCCAAAAAGCCCAGCTAGAGCGGCTAGACGCCAAGCGCGAAATCCCGCGTTATGTAGAAGACTTTGCCCTCGACGACAAAGGCCTCAAGCTGCCCTTGCAAGCCGGTGACATCCTTACCGTGTTTCAGATCAGCCCGCAAATTGCCAATGTGGTCACCCTGCAAGGCAACGTCGCCTCGCCACTGCGCTACACCCACAAGCCGGGCATGCGGGTGTCCGACCTGCTGGCCGACAAGCGCCTCCTGATACCCGGCAGCTACTGGCTGCAAATCAACCGTGGTGCCACGACCGGCAACTATTCCCGCCCCGAGGTCAACCTCGATTACGCCACCGTGCAGCGCCTGGACCCGCTCACTCTGCGCACCCGGGTGGTCGCATTCAACCTGCAAAAGGCGATTGCACTGGACAAAACCGAAAACCTCGAACTGGTCAGCGGCGACATCGTCACGGTTTACGCCCCCACCGACCCCGGCCCCGAGACCGAAAACAGCATCAGCATCAGTGGTGAAATTGTCGGTGGCACGCGTCGCTTTGTGTGGCGCCCGGGCTTTGCCATCAAAGACATCATCCCCTCCACCCAGTGGCTGGTCGACTACTACAGCTACTGGCAGCGCCCCGTCACCAAGGGCATTGCCAACGACATCAATTGGGACTATGCCCAGGTGATACGCCGTGTGCCCGCCAACCTCAGCACCCAGGCGCTTACCTTTAACCTGGGCCAGGCCGTGCTGAACGGCAGCGCCGCTGACAACATCAAGTTGCAGCCCGGCGACCGCATCGAGCTATTTACCACCACCCAGCTCGCCGTGCCACTAGAAAAGCGCATACAAATGGTACAAGTGTCAGGCGAAGTCATGGTGCCCGGGCGCTACCAGCTCAGCGCGGGTGAAACCCTGCCCGAGCTCATCAAACGCGCCGGGGGCTTTAGCCGCAATGCCTACATCTACGGCACCGTGTTCACCCGCGAGTCGACCCGGGTGCAGCAGCAAGTCAACCTCGACCGTGCCATCCGCCGCATGGAAGCCGATATGAGCTCCCGCGCCGCAACCGCACTGCAAAACGTGTCTGATACAGCCAACGCCGCGCTGCTGCAATCCGACATGGCCAGCCAGCGCCTGTTGCTCGAGCGTCTGCGCGTCCTCAAAGCCAGTGGCCGTGTCGTGCTGGAAGCTGACCCCGAGTCGCCCGTGTTGCCCAGCATTGCCCTGGAAGATGGTGACACCATTCAGGTACCTTCGGTGCCCAGCTTTGTCGGCGTATTTGGCGAGGTACAAACCGAAAACTCGTTTATCTACAAACCCGGCTATAGCGTCAGTGACTACCTCGCCAAGTCCGGCCTGGGCCGTGAGGCCGACACCGACGCCACCATGGTGCTGCGGGCTGACGGCTCGGTTGAAAGCGGTGGCTCCAGCTTTTTGGGCTGGAGAAGCGGCGTGTTAGGCAGGCGCCTGTACCCCGGCGACTCGGTCTTTGTGCCGGCTACCATGGACCGCCGCAGCGCCTACACCGTCTTTATGCAGGGCGCCAAAGACTGGACCACCCTGCTCTACCAGTTTGGCATTGGCGCCGCTGCGTTCAAGACCCTCAAGAATTGAGCCTGCGCATGAATACCGAACTTAGCGCACCCGCAGTGCCACAAGACGATGGCGACGAAATCAGCCTGCTAGACCTGCTGCAGGTGGTGGCAGACAATCTGCGCCTGTTGGTGCTGGGGCCACTGGCGGCCGGGCTGGTCGCACTGGCCTACACCTTTGCCATCGCCCCCACTTTTACCGCCACCACCAAGTTCATGCCACCGCAGCAACAGCAAAGCAGCGCCGCCGCCATGCTGGCCGGTCTGGGCGCCCTGGGTGGCTTGGCGGGTGCCGCGAGCGGCCTGAAAAACCCTGCTGACCAATACGTGGCCTTTACCAAAAGCCGCAGCGTGCAAGACGCCATCATTGAGCGCTTTCAACTGATGGAGCGCTACGAGGCCAAGTTCAAGGACGACGCCCGCAAAACCCTTGAAGCCAACATTGCCATCAGCAGCGGCAAGGATGGTCTCATCACCATTGACGCGAGCGACAAAGACCCCGCCTTTTCTGCCCAATTGGCCAACGCCCACGTCGAAGAACTCGGCAAGCTGCTCAACCGACTGGCGGTGACCGAGGCCCAGCAGCGCCGCATGTTCTTCGAGAAGCAGCTTCAAAGCGCCAAAGACAATCTCATCAAAGCCGAGCAGGCCCTCAAAACCAGCGGTGTCAACAGCAGCGCCATCAAGGCAAGCCCCACCGCTGCGGTAGAAGGCTTGGCCAAACTCAAGGCGACCATCGCCGCCCAAGAAATCAAGCTGGCCAGCATGCGCGGCTACCTGACCGAATCTGCCCCGGACTTCAAACAAGCCCAAACCGAACTGGCCGCCATGCGCAGCCAGCTTGGCAGTGCCGAGGCCGCCGAGCCCGCTGGTGGCAGCGACAGCGACTACGTCACCAAGTTCAGAGACTTCAAGTACTTCGAGACCCTTTTTGAGCTCTTCGCCAAACAATATGAAATGGCCCGTGTCGACGAAAGCCGCGAGGGCGCCGTTATACAGGTGCTAGACGCCGCCCAAACCCCGGAGCGCAAAAGCAAACCCAAAAAAGCCCAAATCGCCATGCTGACCACACTTGCTGTGGGGTTTTCCCTGTTGCTCTTTGTCTTTGTGCGCCAGGCCCTGCGCTCTGCCGCCCAGACGCCCGACACCGCCGAAAAGCTCGGCCGCCTGCACCACGCCTGGGCGCGCGCGCTGGGTCGTACTTAACACATGCCAATAATAAGATCACAATGCGCAGATCCACTCAAGGGAAACCGCCATGCTTAGCTTCTATGGCCTAATTTTTGTTGCGACCCTGGTCACCGCCGCACTGCTGGTGTTTAGCAAGCACCATCACGGCCATTTCAGCATGGACAGCACCTTTGGCGTGCAAAAACACCACACCGAGCCCACGCCCCGCATCGGCGGCGTAGCCATAGCTGCGGGGCTGCTGGCCGCCTGGTTTGTCGCTAGCGCAGAAGTGCGCACCATTCTCACCCCCATGCTGTTGGCTGGCATCCCAGCGTTTGCGTTTGGTGTGGCAGAAGATGTGACCAAGCGGGTGGGCGTGTTACCGCGCTTGCTTGCCACTATGCTAAGCGGCGCAGTGGCCTGGTACCTGACCGGCATCGCCATGCAAAATACCGGCGTTGCGCCGCTTGACTGGGCCTTGGCATTTGTGCCCTTTGCCGTGCTGTTTACCGCCTTTGCCGTGGGCGGCATGGCCAACGCCATCAACATCATCGACGGCTTTAACGGCCTTGCCAGCGGCTCGGTCGCCATCATGGCTGCAGCCCTGGGAGTGATTGCCTTGCAAGTCAGCGACGCAACGCTTGCCACCGCCTGCTTTACCTTGGTTGCGGTCGCCCTGGGCTTTGCCGCAGTGAACTGGCCCTTTGGCAAAATATTTTTGGGCGACGGTGGCGCTTACCTGCTGGGCTTCATGCTGGCCTGGCTCGCCATACTACTACCCATGCGCAACCCCCAGCTCAATGCCTGGGTCAGCATTCTGGTGTGTGCCTACCCCGTTTTGGAAGTCGCATTTTCCGTGCGCAGACGCCACAAGCGTGAAGGCCACCACCCTGGTCACCCCGACCGTGCCCACTTGCACCACTTTTTACACCGCAGACTGGTACGCCCTGCCCTGCCCGGCGTGCACTCCACGCTGGTCAACGGCATGACCAGCCCCCTTTGCTGGTTGGCCACCTCCCTCCCCGCTGCCTGGGCTATTGCCTTTGCAGACAACACCGCCGTATTAGCGCTGGGCCTTGGGCTTGCAACTTTTGCTTACGCCGGTACGTACGCGCGTCTCACACAATTTGCCTGGTGTTTTAGCGCGCTGACCCTCAAAAGAAAACCCGTCACTGCGCACCAGGTTTGAAACACACCAGCACGCGCTGATTTTTGTTTTCCGGGCGCAAAAAGCTGGCATCCGTTGCTATTTGGCGAGCTTGCACGCGCATCCCTAAGGGGTGCGGAAATAGCTGAGGTACCGTTTATGGTGGTGCTGGCGGGATGCAGTGCGAGACGCCCAGAGTGGTGCGGAGTACGATTTGCACTGCGGTGCCCATAGCGGCGCAAATTCGGCTTTCAGGTTCTGTGGGCATGGATATTGCTGTCATGCTGAGGTTTGCATTGCATGACCATGATACAGTCCCCTATCCAGCGTTACCTCGAAGATTTGCATGCCCGCATTGCGCCGCTGAGCGACGGCGCGGTGGCCGACTACATTCCGGAGTTGCAATTGGCCAATCCGGGGTGGTTTGGGATTTGCATTGCCACCCATGACGGGCATGTTTACGAGGTTGGGGATACGCGACAGGCGTTTACCATTCAGTCTATCTCCAAGCCCCTGACCTACGGACTGGCACTGGAACAAAACGGCAAGGCAGCGGTGCTCGCCAAGATTGGCGTAGAGCCCTCGGGCGATGCATTCAATGCAATCAGCCTGCAGCCCGAAACCGGGCGTCCCATGAACCCCTTGATCAACGCCGGTGCAATTGCCACCTGTGGGCTGATCACAGGCGACACGACCGCCGACAAGATGGACCATATTCTGGGCAGCTTTTCGCGCTTTGCGGGTCGCACGCTCGAGATCGATGCCAAGGTCTATCAATCCGAGAGCGCCACCGGGCACCGCAACCGTGCCATCGGCTGGATGTTGCACAACTTCAACATTCTGGCTGACGAGCCAACGCCCACCCTGGAAGCCTACTTTCAGCAATGTGCTATTGAGGTCACCTGCCATGACCTCGCCATGGTGGGTGCCACGCTGGCCAATGGCGGGGTCAATCCGGTGACCGGCACGCGTGCGCTAGCGCAGGAGTTTGTCAGCCAGGTGCTGTCGGTAATGGCAACCTGTGGGATGTACGACGCGTCGGGCGATTGGTTGTACCAGACCGGCTTGCCGGCAAAAAGCGGCGTGGGTGGCGGCATTTTGGCGGTTCAGCCCGGCAGATTGGCGATTGCCGTGTTTTCGCCCAGGCTAGACGCGCAGGGCAATAGCACGCGCGGCGTGGCGGTGTGCCGAGCCATCGCCGACGATCTGCAATTGCATGTGATGGACGGTACCGACCGCAACATGACACCGGTGCGGCGCTCCCTGACGCGCCGCAGTGCCGCGTCCAAACAACGCCGATCCGAGTCCGCTTCGGGCTACCTCAAACGCGCCGGGGACCGTATCCGCCTGTACCACCTGCATGGCGCGCTGGTTTTCTCAACCGTCGAGGAGATTATCCGCAGGCTGATGGCGCGTGCGCCGGAGTCTGAAGTCTTTGTGCTAAACCTCAAGTTGGTGCAAGGGGTCAATCCGGCCGCGGCCCGCTTGTTGTCCGACACGCAAAAAGCACTCCAAACCCTGGGCAAGGAGCTGCTCTTCAGCGATGCAAGCGTATGTTGGCACAAGCTTGTGGATGCCGGGGTCGACCCCCAGTCGTTCTATGCTGACGATGACTTTGCGCTGGAACACGCCGAAAACCGACTTCTGAGCAAACTCCAGCCGACTCACCCCGGTGACACCCCATTCGCACTCGCCGAATGCGCACTTTTCAGGGGGCTGGATGCGCAGGACATGCTGCTGTTGGAGCGTTTTTTGCTCAGCCGAACCTACTACAAGAACCAGTCCATTGTGAGCGCAGGCCAGGCCTCCAACGAACTGTTTGTCATTACCCAAGGCAAGGCCATGGTCAGCACACCCACAGAGCACGGCATCGCCCGGCTCGATGTCTTTCCGCCCGGCAGCACCTTTGGCGAAGTGGCTTTTGTGGACCAATCGCCGCGGTCTGCCAATGTCACTGCGTTGAACACGGTCGAATGCAAAATCCTCACACGCGACGCATTTTCCGATCTGGAAAACGAAGCACCCAAAGTCAAGATTCGCTTGATGGAAAACATCGCCTTGAGTCTGGCCGGCACGGTGCGTCAGATCAATCGCGAGCTGGCCTCACTCAAATAGGCCATGCCGATCCTGCACAGGCCGCCCGGTGCTGTGTGTCAGGCCTGCCGCACTCGGGGCATTCTTACAGGCGCGGGTGCGAATTCAAAGTGGTGTGGCAATTCGGTTTTGCCCCCTCGCCCCAGCGGGGAGAGGGATGGGGTGAGGGGCTGGCACAGGTTCCAGACTTCCCTCAAGAATGCAAAACATCCACCCCTCACCCTAACCCTCTCCCCGCAGGGGCGAGGGAATAAGAGTCCACATCACTTTGAGTCGCACCCTACAGGCGCACACATTTTGCAAAAATATTGAATATTCACAAGGGGTTAGGAGACTTGCATCGACGCAGTACGCTCAATTCTGACGAGCCTAATGTGCATGTTATTTGTGGACAAGTCCTACATCAGAGCTGCTCTGCGATTTCGCCCATTGTGGAGAAGTATTCGGCTGCTGCGATGTCATAAAGTGCGCGCCTGCAGGCTGCTGCTACCGTTGATCGCTAATTTTTGAAACATCAGATGAAAAGCTTGGCAATCTTGCTGCCGCAGGACTGCTGAACTTTTTTCTTGCGGAGATTGGCCCGGTTGTTTACAACCGTGCATTTGCCGATGCACAGGAAAGGATTCTGGCGCCGGCCCCTGAGCTGAACATTGAGGTCTAGGAAGAAGAATTTGCCTATTGGCGCAAGGTGGATGCCAAGAAGGCTCGAAAATAGTATGCAAGCAAACACCAAACTTGGCCACCAACAAGCCCGATGACCGAACTGCGCTACGGCAATTCCACAGCACCCGTCACGCAGACGCTTCCAAGTTCGCATAAAGTGGTGACTTTGCAAATTGTCTGGAGAAACCATTGACAACATTTCCACTAACCGCCCTTGTTACCCTGTGCATTTGCCTGTTGATGCTTACTACGACAGCCAATGTTGGTCGTGCCAGAGGAGGCCACAACATCCAAGCACCTGCAGTGAGTGGACACGAGCGGTTCGAGCGCGCCTACAGGGTGCAGATGAATACTTTGGAGAATGCGGCCATCGTATTGCCTGTAATGTGGGTCAATGCGGGATTCATCAGCGACCGCGGAGCAGCAGCTCTGGGCGCTATTTGGCTGGTTGCCAGAATCTGGTATGCCCTTGCCTACCTGAAAGAGCCAACCATGCGCGGACCCGCCTTTGTCCTGTCAATGGTCGCATTGACGCTGCTTTGGCTGGCTGCCGCTTTCGGAGTCGTTCGCGTACTCCTACGCTACTAACGAGCAAGCAACATGAACCGTTCAGACCTCATTGAAGAAATGGCAGCCAAGTTTGGTCAACTGCCGCGCCGTGATATCGAGCTCGCCATAGACAGCATACTGTCTGCGATGGCCCGCGCCCTAGCGGAGGGCAGGCACATCGAAATTCGCGGCTTTGCCAGCTTTCGAGTGAACCAGCTTGCCGCCAGACGCGGTCGAAACCCTCGGACTGGCGAAACTGTCAGTATTCCACCAAGGCGAACTATCAAATTCAAGCCGGGCAAAGAGCTGCGTGCAAATGTAGATGAGCCGCCCACCGATTGAAATCGACGTGCAATGTCTGCTACCTTTGGGCTCTTTGGAATGGGAGTTTGCCCCCCCACGACGTATTGCTCCAATCCCATAGAAAGTAAGAATGTTAGAAAACACCCCTGAGCCAGTCCATCAAGACCGAGTATGGAGTGACGAGCGCTGGACAGCTCGCGTGATAAAGAACGAAGACGACGACGGTTGGGCCGTTGCTATGACGCTGCACAGTGAGTCGGAGCCTGCCCTTGTCGGACCATGGACCATGGGGCGTGACAAAAAGAATCCTAAGCCGCTCGATGTTTCAGCGTTCAATACTCTCGTCAAGACGGCTAGTGAGGTACTGCGCCGGCACGAGCAACAACTATTTGCGCAACTCAACCACCATGTCAATGTGACAGTGCAGGGACGCCGCATTCGGGTCACGCTGACCATCGTGCCCGACGAGGAAGGGGCCACTGCCTCGCTGGTCGCTGAAGACAATTTTGGCGAGGAGCTGGGTCGAGCTTCTGTGTCGCCCACGTTCAAGTTGAATGCAAACAGCGCGTTGACTTGGGCGGAGTCCGGGTTCGCACGACCCGTTTGAACCTAGATTCCTCGTTTGGCCAATAAAGTGAGTGCTCATGCGGAGTTACCAGCAAAAGTAAGCGGTCAACTGAGGAATCTAGGTTGAAGTGTTGCTATTGCCTGCAGGCAGTGAGTGCGGGTCTATTTCCAATCCACGTATTTG
>JAIPCE010000100.1 GCA_021738345.1 Rhodoferax sp.
GCTATACCCGATTGGTGGCCGATAGTTCCGGCGTGATCACAGCCATCGATGCAGAGCCCGGACAGGTGGTGGCAGCCGGCACACCCGTGCTACGAATTGCCCACGACGGTCCGCGCGACATCGTTTTTTCTGTACCCGAAGACCGTGTGAGCCGACTCAGGGTCGGCTCACCTGTGGTAGTACGCCCCTGGGGCGCTGGCACCGACCTCAAGGGATCGGTTCGCGAATGGTCGGCCTCCAGTGACCCGGTCACCCGGACCTATGGTGTCAAGGTCACGCTCGATACCAAGGAGTCACCGCCACTAGGTTCCACCGTTAGCGTGGCGCTGCAGACTCCGGGCGCAGGCGAGCGCAGTGTGATCAAACTGCCGACCAGTGCGGTGCGCCAGGACGGGAAATCTTCGGCCGTCTGGTTGCTGGACCCCGCCACCCTGACGGTGCGCTCGCAGCCGATCGAGGTCGCCACGGTGGATGGCAACGACGTTGTGGTCGCGGCAGGATTGCAACCCGGGATGTTGGTGGTGTCGGCCGGCGTGCATGCCTTGTCCCATGGCCAAAAGGTCACGCTGTACCGGGCCAAAGAAAGTGGCATGGGGCAGGAGGGCGGAGCTACGCCGGCTGCCGATCCGGCTGGCGCTACCCGTGCTGCAGGCAAGTGAGCGCGCCATGAGCGATCAACATCTGCACCCTGAAAAGGGTTTCAACCTGTCGCAATGGGCAGTCAATCATGCACCGCTGACCAGATTCTTGATGGTGGTGCTGATGGTGTTGGGCGTGAACGCCTTTTTTCACCTGGGTCAGGACGAAGATCCGCCCTTTACTTTTCGCGTGATGGTGGTGCGGGCCTTCTGGGCCGGCGCGACGGCGCAACAAATGGCGGAGCAGGTCGCAGACAAATTGGAGCGTACTTTGCAGGAAGTGCCCTACGCTGACAAGATTCGCAGCTATTCCAAGCCTGGCGAAACCACCATCATCTTCCAGGTCAAGGATTCGACGCCGGCGGCCGATGTTGCCAACACCTGGTATGCGGTACGCAAGAAAATTGGCGATATGCGCTTCACGCTGCCTGCGGGCGTCCAGGGGCCATTCTTCAATGACGAATTTGGCGATGTGTTCGGCGTCATTTACGCGCTGGAGGCAGACGGCTTTTCAGATGCAGAGACCAAGACCTTTGCCGATGAGGTACGGCAAAAGCTTTTGCGGGTGCAAGACGTCAACAAGGTCGAACTCTTTGGCGTACAGGACGAGAAGCTGTTTATTGAAATACCGCAAAAGCGGCTCGCCCAACTCGGTCTGGACATGGGGCAGGTGCTCAACCAACTAGGGCAGCAAAACGCGGTGGAAGGCGCTGGCACGATTCAAACGCCGCTTGATGTGATACAGGTACGCGTGGCGGGTCAGTTCGAGGCCGTGGAGCAACTTCAGAACATGCCGATTCGCGGCAGTTCGGGCAACCAGATGCGACTAGGCGACATCGCCCAGATTCGGCGTGCCTACACCGATCCACCGACCGTGAAAGTACGGCACCAGGGGCGGCAGGTGGTAGCGATCGGCGTCTCCATGACCAAGGGTGGTGACATCATTGCCTTGGGCAAAGCCTTGAAAAGCGCAACCCGCACCATCGAAAGTGCCCTGCCGCACGGCCTGCGCCTAGTCCAGGTGCAAGACCAGCCCAACGAAGTCTCTAAATCGGTCGGTGAATTTATCGGGGTCCTGATCGAAGCGGTCTTCATCGTGCTGACCGTGAGTTTCATCAGTCTGGGTATCCACCGGCGCGAGGGTGCGCGCCATTGGTATGCGCGCTATTACGTGGACTTTCGGCCGGGACTGGTGGTCGGGATCACGATTCCACTGGTGTTGGCGGTGACCTTTCTGGGGATGGGCTATTGGGGTATAGGACTGCACAAGATTTCCTTGGGCTCGCTCATCATTGCGCTGGGTCTGTTGGTTGATGACGCGATCATCGCTGTGGAAATGATGGTGCGCAAAATGGAAGAGGGCTACGACAAGGTGCGCGCGGCTACCTTTGCCTACGAAATCACGGCCATGCCCATGCTGACCGGTACTCTGATCACGGCCGTGGGCTTCTTGCCGATCGGTATTGCCAAGTCGTCGACCGGTGAATATACCTTTGCCATCTTTGGTGTCACGGTCATGGCCTTGGTGCTGAGCTGGCTGGTGTCGGTTTATTTCGTGCCCTACCTGGGAACCCTGTTGCTGCGGGTGAAGCCCCACAGTCTGGGCGATGGGCCGCATGAGCTGTTCAATACCCCTTTTTACAACAGCTTTCGTGCCACCGTGAACTGGTGCGTCGAGCACCGCTGGATCACCATCGCAATCATGCTGCTAATCTTTGCGCTTGGGGTGCTCGGGATGGGCCGGGTGCAACAGCAATTCTTCCCGGATTCAGCGCGCACCGAAGTTCTGCTCGATGTCTGGTATCCCGAGGGAACCTCGTTTGCCGCCAATGAACTCGTTACCCGGCGCATTGAAAGTTTTCTGATGCAAGAGCCCGAGGTCGCCAGCGTCACGACCTGGGTGGGCTCAGGCGTGCCGCGCTTTTATTTGCCGCTTGACAATATCTTTCCGCAAAGCAATGTCTCGCAATTCATTATTGTTCCGAAAAGCCTGAAGCAGCGCGAACCCTTGCGGATTCGGCTACCGGCAGTGCTAGCGACAGAGTTTCCTGAAGTACGTTCGCGCGTCAAAATCTTGCCTAACGGCCCCCCGGTGTCGTACCCGGTGCAATTCCGGGTGATGGGCTCCGACCCCGCGATATTGCGCGAGCGCGCCGACGAGGTGAAAGCTGCCATGCGTGAAAGCAGCAATACGCGAGGCGTCAATGACAACTGGAACGAGGCGATCAAGGTGATGCGGCTGGAATTGGACCAGGCCAAGGCCCGTGCGTTAGGCGTAAGCAGTCAATCGATAGCGCAGGCGTCCCGTACCCTATTGGCCGGCGTGCCGGTCGGGCAATACCGCGAGGGCGACAAGCTGATCGAAATCGTACTTCGCCAGCCACTCGAAGAGCGCAATGCGATCAGCGACATGGCCAACGCCTACCTCCCGACCGCCAGCGGAAAGTCGATTCCCCTGACTCAAATCGCCAAGGCCAGCTTTGTCTGGGAGCCGGGTGTCATGTGGCGCGATGGCCGCGACTATGCGATTACGGTACAAAGTGACATTGTGGAAGGTCTGCAGGGCGCCACCGTGACCGCCGAAGTGCTGCCCAAGTTGCGCGCCCTGGAGGCACGGTGGAATACGGCGGGGTGGGGCGGCTACCGCATCGAGGTGGCTGGCGCGGTGGAAGAAAGTAGCCGAGGTTCTGCATCGATCGCCGCCGGTGTGCCCATCATGCTGTTTATCACCTTCACCCTGTTGATGTTGCAGTTGCACAGCTTTAGCCGCGCCATGCTGGTGTTTTTGACCGGTCCTCTGGGTATTGCCGGCGTTGCGATGGCTTTGCTGGTGTCAGGGCGACCCTTTGGTTTCGTTGCTTTGCTTGGTGTCATCGCCTTGATGGGAATGATTCAGCGCAACTCCGTGATCCTGATCGACCAGATCGAGCAAGAACGTGCCGCCGGCGTACCGGTCTGGGACGCGATCGTGGAGTCAGCGGTACGCAGATTACGCCCGATCGTTCTGACCGCCGCTGCCGCCGTTTTGGCCATGGTGCCATTGTCGAGGTCGACATTCTGGGGTCCGATGGCCGTTTCCATCATGGGCGGGCTGATCGTCGCAACGGTCCTGACCCTGCTGGCGTTGCCGGCAATGTACGCTGCCTGGTTCAAAGTACGGCGGGAGCCGCTGCAGGCAGGTTAAAATCCGCGCCTGACCTTTTCCAATCTGAATTCCACGGCATGGCGGGCTCGGTTCGTTTGCATGTGAGACTTCTGTAATGTATTTGCGCGGGTGGCGAAATTGGTAGACGCACCAGGTTTAGGTCCTGACGGTGGTAACACTGTGGGGGTTCGAGTCCCCCCCCGCGCACCAAGTTTCCAATATTTCGGGGCCGTGTGCTGTCAATCAGCACACCGCCTCTTTTCACGACCTTAATGCTTAGGAGATAGACCATGGCCGTTACTGTAGAAACACTGGAGAGGCTCGAGCGCAAGATCACGCTGACCTTGCCCGTAGGAGTGATCCAGTCAGAAGTGAACAACCGTTTGCGCAAGCTGGCCCGCACCGTAAAGATGGACGGTTTCCGCCCCGGTAAGGTTCCGATGAATGTGGTGGCCCAGCGTTATGGCTACTCGGTGCACTATGAAGTCATGAATGACAAGGTCGGCGAGGCTTTTTCAATCGCCGCCAATGAAGCACGGCTGCGTGTTGCTGGCCAACCCCGAATCACAGAAAGTGCGACATCGGCAGAAGGTCAGGTGGCATTCGACGCCGTGTTCGAGGTGTTTCCAGACGTCAAAATTGGCGATCTGACCGCCGTGCAGGTTGAAAAGTTGTCCACCGAAGTGACGGATGCCGCCATCGACAAAACGATCGAAATCTTGCGCAAACAGCGTCGCACATTCTCTCAAAGACCACACGATGCTGCGGCCCAGGATGGCGACCGTGTGACGGTGGATTTTGAAGGGAAGATCGACGGCGAGGCTTTTGAGGGCGGCAAGGCGAAGGACTTTCAGTTTATTGTCGGCGACGGGCAAATGCTCAAGGAGTTCGAAGAAGCCGTCCGTGGCATGAAATTTGGCGAGAGCAAGACCTTCCAGTTGGCTTTTCCGGCTGACTACCACGGCAAGGAGGTGGCCGGTAAAACCGCAGATTTCATGGTCACTGTGAAAAAAGTCGAGGCGGCGCATCTTCCAGACGCCGACGAGGCGCTTGCCAAAGCGCTGAGCATTGCAGATGCCACGATCGAGGGCCTGCGCGCCGATATCCGAAAAAACCTGGAACGTGAGGTGAAGTACAAATTGCTGGCACGCAATAAGCAGTCAGCGATGGACGCTTTGGTGGCCCAGGCCGAGCTTGAATTGCCCAAATCCAGCGTGCAGTCCGAGGTCGACCGATTGATTGAGAGTACACGCGCCGATCTCGTGCAACGTGGCATGAAAGACGCTGACAAGGCACCCATTCCGGCAGAATTATTTCAGGTCCAGGCAGAGCGTCGGGTTCGTCTGGGGTTGGTGGTCAGCGAACTGGTACGCGCCAATGCATTGCAGGCCCTGCCTAACCAGATCAAGGCACACATAGACGAATTGGCAGCCAGCTACGAAAAGCCAGCCGATGTGGTGCGCTGGTACTACAGTGACAATAGGCGCATGGCCGAGGTAGAAGCCATTGTCATTGAGAACAATGTTACGGAGTTCATACTGTCCAAGGCGCAGGTGGTTAACAAGGACGTGGGCTTTGACGAGCTGATGGCGCAAAACAAGCCCTGATGGATGCGGCAACAGCCAAAGGGGCTTTTTTTGACGGCACTGACGGGAGCATTGCCTGGTTAACCTTCAACCGCTAATTCCGCTTCTCTACGCGACTGGCCACGCATTTGCTTTGGCAATCACGATGAGGTCTGGGCAGGGCTTGTGCTCTTGTACACCGGCCCCATTTCCATGACTTGTTTTTAGTTTTCGGTACAGTCTGTACACTATTTTGGAGCTGCTATGAATGTGAAATATGGGTTGACCAGCGATCAGGAAACACGGGGCCTTGGCATGGTTCCGATGGTGATCGAGCAATCAGGACGGGGTGAGCGGTCCTATGACATCTATTCCCGCTTGCTCAAGGAACGCGTTATTTTTCTCGTGGGACCCGTCAACGACCAGACCGCAAACCTGGTTGTGGCCCAATTGTTGTTTCTTGAAAGCGAAAACCCGGACAAGGATATTTCGTTTTATATCAACTCACCTGGGGGATCGGTCAGTGCGGGCATGGCGATTTTTGACACCATGAATTTTATCAAGCCCGATGTTTCAACCCTCTGTATTGGCATGGCGGCCAGCATGGGTGCGTTTTTGCTGGCGGCCGGTGCCAAGGGCAAGCGTTTTTGCTTGCCTAACTCGAAAGTCATGATTCACCAGCCTTCGGGTGGCAGCCAGGGTCAGGCCACAGAAATCGAGATTCAGGCGCGCGAGATTTTGAAGACACGCGAGCAATTGAACAAAATCCTTGCAGAGCGAACCGGGCAAGACCTGGAGCGCATCGCGCGTGACACCGAGCGCGACTACTATATGTCCGCTGAAGAATCCAGGGAATACGGGTTGATTGACCAGGTTATCTCAAAGCGTCCTTGAAGAAGTTTGCTTGGCGTGCCGTACCGGTCTGTTGGCCATGCTGCAATGGGCTTGCGTTACCCACGCAGCGATTTGAGTATCATCCCGTATCACCACGAAAAGGCAAATGTCCATGGCCGAAAAAAAAGGCTCATCTAGCGAAAAAACTTTGTACTGTTCCTTTTGCGGCAAGAGCCAGCATGAGGTGAAGAAGCTGATTGCCGGGCCCTCCGTGTTTGTGTGCGATGAGTGCATTGACTTATGTAACGAGATAATCCGCGACGAAGTACCTCCAGGTGTGCCAGCCAAGGACGGACGCGGCGAGTTACCGACTCCGTCCGAAATCAAGGCCAATCTCGATAACTATGTCATTGGCCAGGAGCCAGCAAAGCGGACTCTGGCGGTCGCTGTATATAACCATTACAAGCGATTGCGGCACCAGGAAAAGGCCAAAAAAGACGACGTGGAGCTCGCCAAAAGCAATATTTTGCTGATCGGACCGACCGGGTCGGGCAAAACCCTGTTGGCTCAAACGCTGGCCCGCATGCTGGATGTTCCGTTCGTGATGGCCGACGCCACCACACTCACAGAGGCAGGTTATGTGGGTGAGGACGTGGAAAATATTGTGCTCAAGCTGTTGCAGACCTGCAACTATGAGGTCGAGCGGGCCCAGCGAGGTATTGTTTATATTGACGAGATCGACAAAATTTCTCGCAAGTCAGACAACCCCTCCATCACCCGGGACGTGTCGGGCGAGGGCGTTCAGCAGGCCTTGCTCAAACTCATCGAAGGCACCATGGCCAGTGTGCCGCCCCAGGGTGGACGTAAGCATCCGAACCAGGACTTTGTGCAAATCGACACCACCAATATTCTGTTCATTTGCGGCGGAGCGTTTGCCGGTTTGGAAAAAGTCGTGGAAAGTCGCACGCAGTCGTCCGGAATCGGATTCGGTGCGACCGTGCAGAGCAAGGCTCAACGCAGTCTGACCGATGTGTTCAAAGAGGTTGAACCCGAAGATTTGATCAAATTCGGGTTGATTCCGGAGTTGGTGGGTCGCATGCCGGTGGTAGCGGCACTGGCTGAATTGACCGAAGAGGCCTTGGTGCAAATCTTGACCGAACCAAAGAATGCCTTGGTCAAGCAGTACACCAAATTATTGTCCATGGAAGGTGTAGACCTTGAGATTCGCCCCAATGCCTTGAAGGCAATCGCTAAGAAGGCACTCGCGCGCAAGACCGGTGCACGGGGTTTACGTTCCATTATGGAGCAGTCACTGATCGATACCATGTATGAGTTGCCCCATATGTCCAATGTCGAGCGTGTGGTAGTTGATGAGTCTACGATTGAAGAAAATAAGCCCCCCTTGCTGGTCTATCGTGAGGTGGCCAGGCAAGCCTGAGGCAAGGCACCCGTGCCAGCCGAGACACTCCGGACAGTTGTGCTGGCTGCATTGAGTTTTTTCGATGAGATTGCCTTTATGTGTGAATTTCGCTTGAAATTACGTTGAGGCAAGCCATCTTGAGTCGGTAACAAAAAGGTATTCCATGTCTGGCCATATTTCACTGCCTGCTTCCCCAATCGATTTGCCCCTGTTGCCCTTGCGCGACGTCGTGGTGTTCCCCCATATGGTCATTCCTCTGTTCGTGGGTCGGCCCAAGAGCATCAAGGCGCTAGAAGCTGCGATGGAAGCTGAACGACGCATCATGCTGGTTGCACAGCGCGCAGCTGCCAAAGACGACCCTGTCGTATCCGATATGTTCGATGTGGGTTGCATATCGACGATTTTGCAGATGCTGAAGTTGCCCGATGGCACCGTCAAGGTGTTGGTTGAGGGGCACCAACGGGCAAGCGTTAACAAAATCGAAGAGGGCGAGGCTTTTTTCAGTGCCAACGTATCGCCGATTGAGGTGCTGCAAGAAGTGAGCGAAAAGGGAAAGTCCAGTGAGGTCGAGGCCCTGCGGCGTGCGGTCATGCAGCAATTTGATCAGTATGTGAAGATCAACAAGAAAATACCTCCTGAAATTCTCACCTCGATTGCCAGCATTGACGATGCCGGCCGCCTAGCTGACACGATTGCCGCCCATCTGCCATTGAAGCTCGACAGCAAGCAGGCGGTCTTGAGTTTGTCGGTAATCAAGGATAGGCTTGAAAACTTGTTCGAACAGATCGAACGTGAAGTTGACATTTTGAATGTCGATAAAAAAATTCGCGGTCGCGTGAAGCGCCAGATGGAGAAAAATCAGCGCGACTTCTACCTCAACGAGCAAGTTAAAGCAATCCAGAAAGAGCTTGGCGAGGGGGAGGACGGCGCAGACATTGAAGAGATCGAGAAGCGCATCAAGGCCGCCAACATGCCAAAGGAGGCTTTGAAAAAGGCTGAGGGTGAGCTCAAAAAACTCAAATTGATGTCACCGATGTCCGCCGAAGCAACTGTGGTGCGTAATTACATCGATGTCCTGACAGGCTTGCCTTGGACCAACAAAACCAAGATCAAACACAACCTTGCAAACGCAGAAAAGGTGCTCAATGAAGACCACTACGGGCTGGACAAGGTCAAAGATCGCATTTTGGAGTATCTTGCGGTGCAACAGCGCGTGGACAAGGTCAAGGCACCCATCCTTTGCCTGGTCGGGCCACCGGGGGTGGGAAAGACATCATTAGGGCAATCGGTTGCCAAGGCCACCGGTCGCAAATATGTGCGCATGGCCTTGGGTGGCATGCGCGACGAGGCCGAAATTCGCGGACATCGCCGTACCTATATCGGTGCCATGCCCGGGAAAGTGCTGCAGAGTCTCACCAAGGTTGGTACACGCAATCCCTTGTTTTTGTTGGATGAAATAGACAAACTCGGAACGGATTTTCGTGGTGACCCGAGCAGCGCCTTGCTGGAGGTGCTCGACCCTGAACAAAATCATAAATTTGGTGACCACTATGTCGAAGTCGATTATGACCTGAGTGACGTCATGTTTGTTGCGACCAGCAACTCCATGAACATACCTCCGGCTCTGCTTGATCGAATGGAAGTGATAAGACTTTCGGGCTATACCGAAGACGAAAAAACCAATATTGCCTTGACCTATTTGCTTCCCAAGCAAATGAAGAACAATGGGGTCAAAGACAGTGAACTGCTGATCAGCGAAGATGCAGTGCGTGACATCGTGCGCTACTACACACGCGAGGCCGGGGTACGTTCTCTTGAGCGGGATTTGTCCAAGATCTGCCGCAAGGTGGTGAAGGGCCTGCTGCTTAAGAAAATGACGGCCCAGGTGCAGGTGACAGCAGCCAATCTGAACGACTTTTTGGGGGTACGCAAGTACACCTATGGGCGGGCGGAGCACCAAAACCAGGTCGGCCAGGTGGTCGGCCTGGCCTGGACCGAAGTAGGCGGTGATTTACTCACCATCGAAGCGGCATTGACGCCAGGCAAGGGTCTGATAACCCGCACCGGCTCGTTGGGCGATGTCATGAAAGAGTCGGTGGAGGCCGCCAGAACCGTGGTGCGCAGCCGGTCGCGTCGCCTGGGAATCAAGGACGAGGTGTTTGAGAAAAAGGACATTCATATCCACGTGCCTGACGGTGCAACACCCAAGGACGGACCAAGCGCTGGTGCGGCGATGACGACCGCCTTTGTGTCGGCGATGACTGGCATTCCGGTTCGGGGCGACGTTGCCATGACGGGTGAAATTACGCTACGGGGCGAGGTCACGGAAATCGGTGGTTTGAAGGAAAAATTGCTGGCGGCCCTGCGTGGTGGCATCAAGACGGTCTTGGTTCCTGAGGCCAATGCGAAGGACTTGCAGGAGATTCCTGAAAATGTGAAAAACGGCCTCGAGATCGTGCCTGTGCGTTGGATCGATAAGGTGCTTGAATTGGCGCTGGAGTCGCATCCGGTGCCGTTGCCAGAAGAGGAGCTTGCACCGGTGGTCACGTCCAAGCTACCGTCTGAGGTAGTCCAGGGTGCGGTCAAACACTGACGGATCATGCCGAGAAAATTTCATTCGAATCGTTGGATTTAGAAAAATCACGCTATAATTCGAGGCTTGAAACGCGGGAATAGCTCAGTTGGTAGAGCGCAACCTTGCCAAGGTTGAGGTCGAGAGTTCGAGACTCTTTTCCCGCTCCAATATTCCAAGAATGGGAAGCTCTAAGCTTCCCATTCCATTTTTGGAGTCTTGATCGGCGCGATAGCAAAGCGGTTATGCCCCGGATTGCAAATCCGGTTAGTGCGGTTCGACTCCGCATCGCGCCTCCAAAAATTGCTTTTGCTTTGACCCTGACGACTTCAAATGGCGGGGCATTATTATTCGAGAATACGGCCACGTGCCCGAGTGGTGAAATAGGTAGACACATCGGACTTAAAATCCGCCGCTTCGTGAATAACGGGCGTACCGGTTCGATTCCGGTCTCGGGCACCAATGTTAGATAGTTTGCTACAAATTGTGTAGCGGTTCGATGCGATGATTTTTCCCGTGTAGCCACGGTGTAGCCACCGGTACCGGTTTTCGAACCATTTCAGCGCCAGGACGGGCACAGTTCAGCTGCATCGCGTCCTTACCGGGTAATACTCAGCCAGCGCCAATCGGACCCTTGAAGTGCGGTAGTTCACCCGTTGCAACTTGGATTGCATCTTTCGATGTGTTACTGACACACACATTGCCTTGGTAAAAAAACACCGCGGGTTAAGGTGAGTCTTCACTCTTTCCAGGCAGAGCTCAGGGCGGCGAAGCACAGATGCCGATGCCCGAATGGACTTTTGCATCCAGAACCAGTGCCAGTCAATCAAAAAGTTTGTAAGCATGGGCAGTGGTTGTAACAACGGTCTATCACGCCGCCGCCCGCTCCCAAATCTCATCGAGCACGCGCACCATCTCCGTCACCTTGGCGGGTAGGAACAAAGCCTCCGGCCCCTGCTGACTAATGTCGGTGAACGGCGACTCATACAGCCGTGCTGCGTCCATCACACCATTCTCGGTCAGGTACTGAACAATTAGGTCGATGAACTCAATCTGGCTGGCCGTGGCCGTGGTGCCCACCACAAACTGGCTGAACGCCTGCTTGGCAGTCTCCCGGTCCAGCCCCACCAGGGAGCGGATGAAGATGCCCAGGCCGTGGCTTTGCGCCTTGGCTTGTTCAATCACCTCGGTGGAGCCACCGGCCTCCACCAGCATGCGCTCCAGCTCAACCAGGTCCGACGGCGTCAGCGGCTGGTTGCGGCGCAGCCGTTGCAGCGACAGGTGGCTTTCATGCTCGCGCAAGAACTGGCGCGCCTTGTCCTTGAACTTGGCCAAATTCATGCCGGTGCTGACTCCTGGCAGGGTAATTGCAGTGCCGTTACCTATCTCGTCCTCGAAGTCGGTGTAAACGATGGGCCGTTTTCCCTTTTCAATCAGCTTGACCAGCGCGCGCAGCCGTCTGCGCGCAGCTTCCAACATGACCACGGTCACGTCTTCCCACCATTCGTCACCGGCCACTGCCTGAATCAGCACCATCTGCGCCTTGATGGCGGGTATTGCCTCTTGTTCTTCCAGTGCGCTTGCAATGGCCTGCATGCGCTCGCGCAAGCCAACATAGTCGGGCAAGGCTTGCAGGATGGTCAACTGGGTGCGCAGTACCAGCAGGTCAAAGCGTTTGGCTTCTTCGTCGTTGTCCAGCAGGGCTGTGGGCAGGTCCGCCACTTGCTGACTCAAATCGGTGTGTGCCTTGGCATCGAGCTTGTTCCAGGATGCCAACTTAGCGAACCGCTCCACCAACTTGCGCCGGGGTCGCACAACAAAGTTATCAAGGTTCATGGCCGCCACCTGCTGGTGCATCAAGTCGGCCAGCGCGTCGCGCAACTCGGCATCATCCTGCGGGTCACCCATCGGGGGTCGCTGCTCAGCCGCCCGGGAGCCAGTCGTTGCCAGTTTGTCCAGGGTGTCCACCATGGCCAGCCGTGCCCGGAACAGGCGGGTGCTCAGCGGCACCGGCGCTTGTGCCTCGTCGGGCGGCAGCTCCTGATTGAAGTATTCCAGGTTCTGGCAGTAGTCGAAGACGTTGAAGAACTGCTTGTGCTGGCCCGGCCCATACAAATCCGGGCACAGGCGGGTGCCACGGCCAATCATCTGCCAGAACTTGGTTTTGGAGCGTATGGCCTTGAAGAACAGCAGGTTGACCACCTCGGGCACGTCGATGCCGGTGTCGAGCATGTCCACCGAGATGGCGATGTGAGGCAAACTGTCCTTGATGGAGAAGGCATCAATCAAGGTCTGGGCGTAT
The DNA here is from genome assembly GCA_021738345.1 of Rhodoferax sp. Classification (GTDB taxonomy): domain Bacteria; phylum Pseudomonadota; class Gammaproteobacteria; order Burkholderiales; family Burkholderiaceae_C; genus Allorhodoferax. Next base: position 12,477 of record JAIPCE010000100.1, read on the forward strand.
TCAGTCTTGTATGTCACCACGCGGGCGAACGCACCCTTGTAATGCGGGTAGTTGACATTGAAGCGCTCGGCAATGAAATCGGCATGGGCGTTGTTCTTGGCAAAGATGATGGTCTTGCCCAGGCGGTCGCCCCCGGCCACTTTCTCGCCGTGGGTCATCAGGTTTTCCAGCACCTTGTCCACGGTGTCGGTGTTGAACAGCCACTTGTTCAGGGCGGCCGAGTCCACTGCATCGGGCACATTGCCGTCTTCGTCCCACTCCAGCGCGTCCCACTGTTCCTTTTCTTCCTCGGACAGGTCCTGGTACTTGATGCCCTCGCGCTGGAACTTGAGCGGCACCGAGACGGCTTTGGGTGGCACCAGATAGCCTTCTGCCACCGCCTCGTCCAGGCCATACACATCGGTCGGAACGCCGCTTTCCAGGTCAAACAGCCCGTAGGTGTTGTGGTCAATTTCGTCTTTGGGCGTGGCGGTCAGGCCCACCAGCATGGCTTCAAAGTAATCAAAGATGGCGCGGTACTTCTGGTACACCGAGCGGTGCGCCTCGTCGATGATGATGAGGTCGAAGTGCCCCACACCAAAGCGTCGCTGGCCAGTGGCGGCATCGTCAATCAGGCCCATCATCGTCGGGTAGGTGGAGACAAACACCCGGCCATCGGCGTGCTTTTCAGTCACCAGATTGACCGGCGCTGAATCAGGCAGGTGCGTCTTGAAGGCAGTCACCGCCTGCTTGACCAGTGCCACCCGGTCCGCCAGAAAAAGTATCCGCATGGCCCAGTTACAGCGCGTCAGCACATCGGCCAGGGCCACCACCACGCGGGTCTTGCCGCCGCCGGTAGCCATCACCAGCAGGGCTTTGCGCTGGTTTTCCACCTCAAAGGTTTCCCCAATACGGCGCACGGCACGGTGCTGGTAATAGCGGTTGATGATGTCGTCGTTAATGACCGCATCCGCCAATTTCTTGCGGCTGGTGCGGCGCTGAATCAACAGCTCCAGCTCCTGCTTCTTGAAAAAGCCCTGCACAGAGCGTGGCGGGTAGCTGGCATCGTCCCACATCCAGTGCTCGTAGCCATTGGAATAAAAGATGATGGGACGCTGGCGCTGGTGGAGGCCAAGCGCACCCGCAAAGACGCTACCGTGGGGCAACAACAGGCCAAGCTGTACGCCGACTGCCTGGAGGCCCAATACGACCAGCGGCCTGCCGTCGTCGCCCCACAGCACATAGTCCACGAAGCCCACGCCTTGGTTGTTCGGCATGCTGCTGACTTGCACCTCGAAGTTTTTGGCATCCAGTTGCCAGCCCGCTTCTTTGAGCAGCAGGTCGATGAAATAGTCGCGGGTCTCGGACTCGGAATAATCGTGCGTATCGGGCTGGGCGGTGTTGGCCTTCTTGGCGGCTGCCACCTCCAAGCGCAGCTTTTGTAATTCGTCGGCTAGCGCCGCCTTGGCTGACAGCAGCGTCGAGAGTTTTTCGTCGCGGGCCTGGAGTTCGGCTTCGAGCTTTTGCAACTGGGCAATCGACTGGGCCGGGGCAGCGGCCACCGCTGACGGTGCGGGCGGCAGCGGAATCAGTGCCGCATCAAAGCGCAGGTCCGGCTCCGGACGCGCGCGCTGGCCATAAGTGCGGGCCAGCCAGTAGCAAAAGTGGAACAGCTCACGGGTGGCGGTGAGAGCATCGGTGCGCAGGATGAGGCGGGTGCTGTGCACGGCCGTATTGCCCAGGTCCTTGATGAGCTTGGCCTGGGTGAACACCGCATCGCCCGCCGTGGTTTTGAACGTGGGTTCGTGAATCAACGCGCTCAAATGGTCTTGGTACGGCAGGCGCAGAGACTTGTCATGTTTGTAAAGCCAGTCCACTGCCAGCTCCAGCGTGCGTCGGGCGTAAAAGCAGAAGGTGCGCGCATCGGTGTTCGCCATCCCTTCCGCCTTGCTGGCCGCGCCATACAGGGTGGACCATTCAGATTGGAGGAAGGCGAAATTGCTCATGGGGTCAGCAGCGCTGCAACCTGAGCCCGTAACTCGGGCAAATCGCTATAGATGGTTTTCCAGACCACCTCAAAATCAATTTTGAAATACCCATGCGCCAGCGCGTTGCGCATTTCTTAGGCGAAATTAAGTGGCACATCAGGGTGCTGGCGAACGAAATCAGGGTAGTGTTTTTTGATGTTGTTTGACGCTTCACCAATCACTTCAAAGTTGCGTATCACCGCGTCCTGTGTTTTCTCGTCTTGGAGGAAGGTCAACTCGACCATGTCATCTACGTAACGATGAACCCGGTCGATAGCCTGAACAATGTGACCCAAATACTCAGGCAGTCGCAGAATGTCAGATTTGCTCATACTGGCATGGCCTCCTGCAAAACCACCGACTTGAAATGGTCCGGGAGGGCGCGCGGCGTCAACACATCGACCGTTATGCCCAACAATTGATTAAGCTCGTAACGGATGGCGCCAATGTCCATCATCGTGGTCTCACTGGTGGGCTCCACCAGCAGGTCAAGGTCGCTGTCGTCGGTGTCGTCACCATGCACAACCGAAACGAACACCCGGACATTGGTGACGCGGTGGCGCAGTGCAATGGTGCGAATGGCGTCACGGTGATTCAACAGGGCAACAGAGGGGCGCATAGCGATTTCTCCTTAAACAAGCGCGTGGTTCATGTTAGCCGACACGCTTGCGCGCTTCGGGGCTTGCCATCGTTTCCGTCTTGCCGGACGGATATTCCAGAAGGAAAAATCAGTAACTCATTGATTTCATTGAAGAAAGCGTGATTTTGGCGATTTTCTTGTGCAATTGTAGGCATGTAAATGCAATATTTTGTTTTTATTTGACCTATAAAACTGATATTTTGTGCTTATAATTGGTAAGCATGTACCTGGCAACCGTCCCTAACCGCAACTCGCCCCCTGCGATCCTGTTGCGCGAGAGCTATCGCGAAGATGGCAAGGTTAAGAGCCGCACCCTTGTCAATGTGAC
>JAIPCE010000101.1 GCA_021738345.1 Rhodoferax sp.
CAATGCCGGAAGCCTTCAGATAGGCTTCAGCGCGCTTGGCGATCGAGCGGGGATCCCGGTCATAGGCCTTGCCGTCACTAGGCTCGACGACGTCGCACTGCAAAAACAAGGTTGTTTCTTCAAAAAACGGGTCGATGTTGGCGGTGTTGGGGTCAGGCATGAGCTGCATGTCTGATGCTTCGATACCCTTCCAACCTGCCACCGACGAGCCGTCGAAGGCATGACCCGAAGAAAACTTGTCTTCGTCAAAATGGGAAACGGGCACGGTGACGTGCTGTTCCTTGCCACGGGTATCGGTGAAGCGGAAGTCGACAAACTTGACTTCGTTCTCTTTCACCATCTTCATCACGTCTGCGACGGTCTTGGCCATCAAATACTCCTGTTGCACGGTTATAAAAAATCAGTGGTGTCACCCATGCAGCTTTTATGCCAACCGCAGTCGAAGGACACCTCCCGGAGCCGCCTAAGCGACAGACTCCTCCTGCCAGAAGCTATTTTGCCTTGAGATTGCGAATATTTTCAAATTCGCCAAAAAAGGAACGGGTGGCCGGCACCATCACGAATGCACCACCGAAGTGCGCACCAAAATAATGCAAAAATTAACGCACCAATTCGGGACCCAACGACAATTGCATGGTCAGCAAGGCAGTTTTCATGGCCTCAAATGCCTGCTCCACCGCAGCAGGATGGCCTTTGACGCCAAGCTCCACGTGTCGCCCATATTCCGCATGGTCGACACTGGGCAAACTAAACACCTTGACCCGATGCCGGGCTTCAATGTGCAGCATCAATGGTGTCAAACTCGCCTCCATGGCGCCAAAAATAACCACCGACTTCTCCCGCCATGCGTTGACCGTGTGATGCGCCGAATAGTGGCTGTCGAGAACCCACTCCAACATCGGCCAGGCCATGACCGGAAAGCCGGGAACAAAATACACGGCACCCGCCGGCGTGCCCTCGGGCCGCGCCCGCCCGGCACAAAAAAATCCGGGAATCTTGTTGTAGGGGTTGGGAATGATGCCGGCACCGAGCGGAAACCTACCCATATTGAGCCGATGAACGTTGTCATGGCGGTCGGGCTCATAGCACTGACCCTGCTCGCGCGCGACGTCTTGCATGCGCTCCAGAATGAGCGACCTGGCCTGCGCATGCAAAACCAGCTCTACCCCCAGGGCACGCGCCGCGCACTGGCGAGTGTGGTCATCGGGCGTGGCACCAATGCCACCAAACGAGAACACCACATCGCCACTGGCAAAGGCGCGCACCAAGGTGGCGGTAATGCGCTCGGGAGCGTCACCTACATAGTCGGCATAGGCAACGGACAGGCCACGCACCGACAGCAACTCGATGGCCTTGGCCAGATGCTTGTCGGCGCGCTTGCCAGACAGAATTTCGTCTCCAATAATGATCAAGCCAAATTGCATCGGTTACTCCAACAAGAAATGCGGGGGCGGCCCGCTGACGGTGGCGACCGCATCAGGCGACAGCGGCGGCGGCGGTTCAGCTGGCGTGCGCTGCTCGGACGGTGGCTGCCGGCTGCGGTGCTGTTCCAGGGCAGCCAGGCAATAGTGGGTGAACCAGAGCGAGGCAAATGCAAACACCAGGGTATAAATCCAGATCGCCAGCGGAACCAGCAGTACAAACGCTGCCGCAAACAGTACGCCGGACGCCCATACCAGACTCGGTGCAGCACCCAGAAAGCCACACACCACCCCCATCATCAGCAACTGCATCTGGTGCTCCTTGAAGATGGCACGTCGCTCCTCAAGCTGGGCATGCTCAGCCAGTGCGTCGTAAGCCATGACGCGGTAGGTCAGCCAGCCCCAGATCAATGGCGGCAGCACCAGGATCAATGGCGGCACAAACCACAAGGGAATGGACAGCAGCAGCGCCAACAACGCCGCAAGTGTGGAGCCGATCGACCAGGCAAGACTGCGCAAGAAAGCAGCCGAATTGCGCCGCTCCAGCCCTGGAAATCGGCGCTGCACGACCAAATCCACCACCAGTGGGGTCATCAGGATCGCCACCAGCAGCAGCGTCGCCACCACAATCAGCGGCGTCACGGCAAAAATAACGATCAACGGTGCCAGCACGGTCTTGAGCTGCCCCATGCCCATCCCTTCAAGCCACGTCCAGGCGCTGTTGAGCAAAGACGAAGCGTCGAGCGCGCTGCGCACCAGATCCAGCGCCGGATCCCAAAAGAAATACCCCAGTCCAACCGTCAACCCAATCACCAGACCCAAGGGCAACAGGGACAAGAGCACCACTCTGGGGCGTAAACAATACGCCGCTGCACGCCAAAAGGAATCAAACAGAAGGTTCATGACCGAAGCATAGCGCCTACCGCAACCGCACGGCAGCGTCTGGCCGTTCAGCCCACCTGCACTGCCTGCAGTTCGCTTGCGGTCAGCCACCGCCATTGGCCCGCAGCCAGATCGCCCGGCAGACTCAGACCCCCAATCCGGGAACGGTGCAGGGCTTCGACCCGGTTTCCAACTGCCGCCAGCATGCGCTTGACCTGGTGGTATTTACCTTCGGTCAGGGTCAGGCGCACCAGGTGTGCATCGACTGCCTCACAGGCGGCTGCACGCACCAGATCGGGGTCGTCGTCTAGCACCACGCCGGCCAATAACCGGGAAAGCTGCCGGTCATCGAACGGATGCCTGACGCGCACTTCGTAGACCTTGGGCACATGGTGGCGTGGTGAACTCATGCGGTGGATGAACTTACCGTCGTCGGTGAGCAACAGCAAACCCGTGGTGTCCTGGTCTAGCCGGCCCACTGCCTGCACCCCCTGCACCGCCGCCTTTTGCGGGCGTGAGCGCAGGGGCGACGGCAACAAGGTGTAAATGCTCGGATAGGTCGACGGCTTTTGCGAACACTCCGTGCCGCGTGGCTTGTGCAGCATGAGGTAGGCCTTGTGGTGGTAGGACCAGTCCACCCCCTGCACCCGAAACCGCAAGCCGATCTCGGCAAATTCCGTGACCGCATCGGTACACAACATGGCTGGCGCGTCATCCCCCGGACCGTAGACATGGACGTGTCCCTGCTGAATCAAGCCGGCGCACACCCGCCGCGTCCCAAAGCCCTGAGAGTAAAGTATTTCCTGAAGTTGCATACGCTGTAGTATGGCAGGCAGATTGAAACCGACCCCGCTGGCTGGGACCGCTAAAATAGCGTTAAATTTACGTTTGAGACCTTACACCATGAACCTTTTCCGCCGCCCTGACTACCGCTCGGACATCACGCTGTTTCTGGAGCAGCTCAAGGCTGCCAACCCGAACATGGAGGCTGGCCAACGCAAAGGCTTAGCCTTGCTATGGGACAAGGTAGTCGATCGGGCCGACTGGGTGGGGTATCGCCAGGCCAAGGTGCCACAAAAGGCCTACGTTTACCAGACCGATACCAAGCAATAGCTACTGGCGCTGGTGGCCTGCCGCTACTGCAGGCAAACCATTAGACCGACGACCCCATGACACACACCGCCCGGACAGCGGGCGCGGTAGACGCCGACCTTGCTTCGCTGCACAGCAGCCCAGAGGTGGTGGACCATGTGGCGGTGGCGCGGCTGTACGGCGAGCCGCTGTTTGCTCTGCCGCAAGACCTCTACATTCCACCGGATGCGCTGGAGGTGTTTCTGGAGGCCTTTGAAGGCCCGCTCGATCTGCTGCTCTACCTGATTCGCAAGCAGAATTTCAACATCCTCGATATCCCGATGCTTAGCGTGACCAAACAATACTTGGTGTACGTCGAGCAGATTCGCAAGCGCAACCTCGAATTGGCAGCGGAATATTTGCTCATGGCCGCCATGCTGATCGAGATCAAGTCGCGCATGCTGTTGCCACCCAAAAAGAGCGCCGACGGAGCAGAGGCAGAAGACCCGCGGGCCGAGTTGGTGCGCCGCCTGATCGAGTACGAACAAATGAAGCTGGCAGCCGCCCGGCTCAACTCCGTGCCCCAGTTTGGACGCGACTTTCTCAAAGCGGAAGTCTTCAAGGAGCAGGCGCTTGCGCCACGATTTCCGGAACTGCACCTAAGCGAGTTGCAGGACGCCTGGCACGACATTCTCAAGCGTGCCAAGTTGGTCCAGCACCACAAGATCAGCCGCGAAGAGCTGTCCGTGCGCGAGCATATGAGCATGGTACTGAAACGCCTGCAAGGTCGCCGCTTTGTCGGCTTTGAGGAGCTGTTTGACCCTGCTAGTGGAGCAGCGGTGCTGGTGGTGACCTTTATTGCGATGCTCGAGCTGGCCAAGGAAACCCTGATCGAGATCACCCAGGCCGAGGCTTTCGCACCCATCTATGTGCGACTGGCCTACACCCCCGGCTGATCGGTTACATGAACCGATCCAGTATCTTCTTGCTGTGCGCGTCGAGCGCAAACTGGTCTTTGACAAAGTACTGGATGCCGTGGTTGTCCGAGATCAGCAGACTGCCTGCCTTGCCAATGCGCCGAATATCTTCATCGCCTCGGAGTACAAAATCGGTGTCGCCCCGATCGGTCCTGACGCTCCAGGTGCAGGGGGTCGAAAAACTGCTGACGGCAAGGATCTTCTGCAAAATCGGCATGAATTCGCGGCTCGCCAACTCCTCGCGAACCAGCGACTGGGCAGGCTCTGGCAAGGTGTCCAATTGGTCGATCCAGGCTACTTCGTGGCCTTCAAGGCTCAGCATCGACAGACCCTCCTCGGGCGACTGAATCGGAAACGCCCGGACCGGCACCACGCCTTCAAAGCGATCTCCTTGCGCAGTGGTCAATACCAGCTTGCCAAAGGCGTCGCGCAACAGGCAAAAACGTGTGCTGGTGACAGTGGGATCAGCAGGGCCCGCGGCGGGCACCAAGGATAGGTCTTTCATGGCGATGACTCCCGGTCCAATTCCTGATTACGCGCCTGCGCCTGGTACAGATTGAAGTAGGCACCTTGCGCAGCCATCAGGGCATCGTGGGTGCCTTCTTCCACCACCTGGCCGCGGTCCAGCACCACCAGGCGGTCGGCGCGGTGCAGGGTCGAGAGTCGGTGTGCAATGGCCAGGGTGGTGCGCCCCTGCACCAGGTTCTCGAGGGCTTTCTGGATTTCCTTCTCGGTTTCTGAATCGACCGAAGAGGTGGCTTCGTCCAAAATCAGGATGCGCGGGTCAATCAGCAGCGCCCGCGCGATCGACACGCGCTGACGCTCGCCCCCGGACAAGCCCTGACCGCGCTCTCCGACCATCGAGTCATAGCCTTGCGGCAGGCGAAGAATAAACTCGTGCGCATGGGCTGCACGCGCCGCAGCAATGATGTCGGCGCGGGTGGCGTCGGGTTTGCCATAAGCAATGTTTTCGGCAATGGTGCCAAAAAACAAAAAAGGCTCCTGCAACACAAGGCCAATGTTCTTGCGGTAGTCGGCAATCGCGTAGGAGCGGATATCGACACCGTCGACCAGAATCGCACCCTCCGAGACATCGTAAAAGCGGCAAATCAGGTTGACCAAAGTGCTCTTGCCCGAACCACTGTGCCCGACCAACCCGATCATCTCGCCGGGCGCGATATTCAGGCTGATGCCGCGGTTGACCTCCCGGTTGCCATAGCGAAAACCCACCTCACGCACGTCGATGCGGCCCTGCACCTTGCCCACCGGCACCGGGTTGGAGGGCTCTGGCACGCTCGACACATGGTCCAGAATGTCAAAGATGCGTTTCGCCGCAGAGGCCGATTTTTGCGTCAGTGACACGATGCGGCTCATGGAATCCAGACGCCCGTAGAAACGGCTGATATAGGCAATGAACGCCGTCAGTACGCCCACAGTAATCTCGTTATGCGACACCTGCCAGATGCCAAAGGCCCACACCACCAACAGACCCAGTTCGGTCAAAAAAGACACACTCGGTGAAAACAGCGACCAGATTTTGTTGATCCGGTCATTCACCGCCAGATTGTGCCGGTTGGCCTCGCGAAAACGTTCCGCCTCGCGCTGCTCCTGCGCAAAGGCCTTCACCACCCGAACCCCGGGGATGGTGTCGGCAAGCACATTGGTCACCTCGCCCCAGACCCGGTCAATTTTCTCAAACCCGGTGGCCAGACGGTGGCGCACAAAATGGATCATCCAGCCAATGAAGGGCAAGGGCACCAAAGTGACCAGTGCCAGCCAGGGATTGATGGAGAACAAAATGACGGCCGTCATGGCGATCATGATGACGTCGGTGGCAAAGTCGAGCAAATGCAGCGACAAGAACACGCATATCCGGTCGCTTTCGCTACCTATGCGCGACATCAGGTCGCCGGTACGCTTGCCACCAAAATACTCCAGTGACAGGCGCAACAGGTGCTCATAGGTGGTGGTGCGCAAATCAGCACCGATGCGCTCGGAGACCAGCGCCAGGATGTAGGTCTTGGCCCAGCTCAGGCCCCAGGCCAGCGCCGCTGAACCGAACAGGCCGCCCATGTACCACGCCACCAGAGTCGGATCGATCTTCTGACCGTTCTGAAACGGTATCAACACCTCGTCCATCAGCGGCATGGTGAGGTAAGGCGGCACCATGTTGGCGGCCGTTCCGAGCAAGGTAAGAATGAAGCCCGCCAGCAACTGCCCCTGATACGGCTTGGCAAAACGCCACAGGCGAAACAGGGTCCAGGTCGAGGGTGGCGTGTGGACCACCTTGGTGCAGATCGGGCACTCGTCCTGATCCGGTTCCAGCGGCGCCTTGCAACTCGGACACACGTCGCCCAGCGCCTGCACCAGGGGTTTGCCCGTGGTGTTGCTGTGCATCTGGGCGTTGAACTGGTCCACCAGCCGGATGGCAGACAGGTTTTGCCCGAGGGTAAAGCGCCAAGTGGCGAGGCGCCCCGCCCCGTTTACGAAATCCAGATGTGCCACGCCGGCATGGTCATGGTGCAGCAGCGACATACCGGGAGCCAAGTCCCAATGTTGCCAGGCCATGTCTTCACCCTGACGCGCCAGCAGACGCTGACTGGTGACCAACAGCACGCCCTTGACGAAATGCAATCGGGTGTCAAGGTCAACCTCAAGCACCGCCAGAACGTTCTCATGCGGCCTCAGTTGCGCATGCACATCAGCACGCCAGAGGTCAGGAATTTCAGTAAGGGCAGCGACGGCAGCCGGGTCTTGATGAGACATTTGAGAGAATACTTTGTGATTGCTTGAACCATGCAAACTGCGCAGCCCTGGCAACGGGAAAGGCCCAGACTTTACGCTACCTCAACCGCACGCCGGGCAGCGACTTGGCGTATGCCTTTATAAGCGAGAATCCATAACGCAGACAGCACCATCACGGTGGACGGCCTAACCAACAAAGTGCCATGACGAACAAGAAAAGCATTGACATTCTTCGGGTAACCCATCTTCGAGGACCCAATATCTGGACCTATCGCCCGGTCATCGAAGCCTGGGTCGACATTGGCGCGCTTGAAGACCATCCGTCCAATACCTTGCCCGGTTTTTACGCGCGTCTGACCTCCTTTTTGCCAAGTCTCATCGAGCACCATTGCAGCCCAGGGGTGCGCGGCGGCTTTTTGCAGCGCGTGCGCGACGGCACCTATGCGGCACACATTCTGGAGCACGTCACACTTGAATTGCAAAACCTCGCCGGCATGCGCACCGGCTTTGGCAAGGCGCGGCAGACCTCGCGACGCGGCGTCTACAAGATTGCGTTCAGAACGCGCCAGGAGCAAGTGGGTCGCGACGCCCTGGCGGCAGCGCGCGAGGTGGTGCTGGCCGCCATCAACGACACCCCATTTGATATGGCAGGCGCGCTTGCCCGTCTGCGCGAACAGGTCGACGACCTTTGCCTGGGCCCCAGCACGGCCCATATTGTCGATGCCGCCACCGAGCGGCGCATTCCCTCGATTCGCCTGACCGAGGGCAATCTGGTGCAGTTGGGCTACGGCATCAGCCAGCGCCGCATCTGGACCGCCGAAACCGACCAGACCAGCGCCATTGCCGAGGAAATCGCCAGTGACAAGGACCTCACCAAGTCTTTGCTGAAGTCCTGCGGCATCCCGGTACCCGAGGGCGAATTGGTCCGCAGCGCCGAACAGGCCTGGGCCGCTGCGCAGGACATTGGCGTCCCCGTGGTGCTGAAACCCTACGACGGCAACCATGGGCGCGGGGTGTCGCTCAATCTGATGACCCAAGGCGACGTGGAAGCCGCCTTTGCACTGGCACACCGCAAAGGCGGCGGCAGTGCGGTCATTGTGGAAAAATATATTCCGGGCAATGAGCACCGCATCCTGATTGTGGGCAAACGCATGGTAGCGGCGGCGTGTGGTGAATCGCTGTCAGTGGTGGGCGACGGGGTGTCGACCATCGACCAACTCGCAGATGCCCAGATCAATACCGATCCGCGGCGCGGCACCACCGAAGATGCGCCACTCAACGTCGTGATTCCCAGTGAAACCGGTGAAATCATCCTGGAGCTCGAGCGCGTCGGCCTCACACCCCAGTCCATCCCGTTCCAGGGGCAAACGGTCCTGATTCAGCCCAACGGCAATGTCGCCTATGACGTGACCGACAAGGTACACCCCAGTGTTGCCGCCGCCGCAGCATTGGCAGCCCGCGTGGTCGGCCTGGATATTGCGGGCATTGATATGGTGCTGGAGGATGTCACCCGACCCATGGACCAGCAACGTGCTGCCGTCATCGAGGTGAACGCTAGCCCGGGCCTGTTGTCCCACATCAAGCCCGCCCAAGGCCAGGGGCGCCCGGTTGGCAAAGCCATTATTGAGCACCTGTTCAACTCCAGCAAGGACGGCCGCATACCGATCGTGGGGATAACCGGCACACAGAGGACAGGTCGGATTGCGCGCCTGGTCGCTTGGCTGGCCCATATCAGTGGCAAACACGTCGGGTTGGCCTGCAGCGAAGGCCTGTACCTGGACGGGCGGCAGGTGGTTGCGGGCAATTGCGACCACTGGGATGCAGGGCAACGCCTGCTCATCAACCGCTCGGTACAGGCGGCCGTATTTGAGAACAGCAGCCGCACCATCCTTGCCGAGGGTCTGGCCTACGACAAATGCAGCGTCGGCATCGTCACCGATGTCACTTGGCAGGAGTCGCTGGCAGAGTTTGACATTTTCGATGCCGAGCAAACCTTCAAGGTCTCACGCACCCAGGTCGACGTCATTTTGCCCAGCGGCACGGCGGTGCTCAACGCAGCCGACCCCCAAGTGGTGGAAATGGCCGACTTGTGCGACGGCAAGATCATTTTTTATGCTCTGGATGCCAGCCAGCCGACGCTTGCCGCGCACCGCAATGCCGGCGAGCGCGTGGTGTTTGTCCGGGACGATTTGATTGTGATGTCACAGGGCCCTGACGAAATTGCGCAATTGCCGCTCGCCACCCTGAAACCCGCCAAGTCATCCCAACCCGAAATGGTGATGGCAGCGGTGGCTGCGGCCTGGGCACTGCAGATTTCACCAGAATTGATTGGTGCCGGATTGCGCACCTTTGAATCGAACCCGAAAAAAACCCCTTACTGATTGCACAGCATGGAAGTCTCACGCATACGGGCCCTGCGCGGCCCCAATCTCTGGAGCCATCACACGGCCATACAGGCGGTGGTCTCCTGCACGCAGGCTGAGTGCTGTATCAGTCAGATCAGTGGCTTCGAAGCCCGCCTGCGCGCGCGTTTTCCAGAAATCAGCCCGCTGCAGCCAACCGGTCATGACGACACGGTGCCGATGGCCCATGTACTGGAACTTGCCGCCCTGGAACTGCAGGCGCAGGCCGGCTGCCCGGTGACCTTCAGTTGCACAACGCCTACGGTTGAGCGCCAGGTGTACCAGGTGGTGGTCGAGTACAGCGAAGAGTCGGTGGGCCGACTGGCGCTGGAATTGGCCGAAACCCTGTGCCAGGCGGCCCTGAGCGATACGCCGTTTGACCTCGGCGGCGCCCTGGCGCAACTGCGCGAACTCGACGAAGATGTACGGCTGGGACCCAGCACCGGCTGCATCGTCGACGCTGCGGTGGCACACAACATTCCATTTAGCCGAATGACCGAGGGCAGCATGGTGCGCTTCGGTTGGGGCAGCAAGCAGCGCCGCATCCAGGCCGCCGAGATGGATGTGACAAGCGCCATCGCCGAGGCCATTGCCCAGGACAAGGACCTGACCAAGAAACTGCTTGCAGCGGCAGGTGTGCCTGTCCCAGCGGGCCGCGAGGTCAGTGACCCCGAAGATGCATGGAAAGCCGCCTGCGAGATTGGCTTGCCGGTGGTCGTCAAACCCAAGGACGGCAACCAGGGCAAGGGTGTCACGGTGAATCTCACCAACAAAGAGCAGTTGCTCGCCGCCTATGCCGTTGCGGCCGAGTTTCGCGACCATATTCTGGTGGAGCGCTACTTGCCGGGTAACGACTTTCGCCTGCTGGTGGTGGGCGACAGGCTGGTCGCCGCAGCCCGTCGCGAACCGCCCAAGGTCGTAGGCGACGGTGAGCACACCATCACGGAACTGGTCGAACAAGTCAATCGGGACCCCCGGCGCGGCAGTGGTCACTCAACCTCATTGACCAAAATCCGCTTCGATGACATTGCACGCGCCTGCCTCGCCACGCAAGGCTTGACCGCCGACGCCATCCCCACCAAGGGACAGCGCGTGCATTTGCGCCACAACGCAAACCTCTCGACCGGTGGCTCTGCCACCGACGTCACCGACGACGTGCACCCCGAGGTGGCGGCGCGTGCGGTCGCGGCGGCGCATATGGTGGGGCTCGATATTTGTGGTGTTGACGTGGTCTGCGACTCGATTTTGCGACCCCTCGAAGAAACCGGTGGCGGTATCGTCGAGGTCAACGCGGCACCTGGCCTGCGCATGCACTTGTCGCCGTCATTCGGCAAGGGACGTGCGGTTGGCGAAGCCATTATTTCGAGCATGTTCAAGCGTGGTGAGGACGGTCGCATTCCGATTGTTGCGGTCACCGGCACCAACGGCAAGACCACCACGGTTCGGCTGATTGCGCATATTCTGACGCACCATGGCCTTCGGGTTGGCATGACCAACACCGATGGGGTCTATGTTGATGGCCACTGCATTGACACCGGGGACTGCAGCGGACCCAAGAGCGCGCGCAGCGTTTTGCTGCATCCCGATGTGGACGCAGCCGTACTCGAGACGGCGCGTGGCGGTGTACTGCGGGAAGGCCTGGCATTTGACCGCTGCGATGTGGCAGTGGTCACCAACGTCGGCAGCGGCGACCACCTGGGCCTGAATTACATCACCACCGTGCAAGATCTGGCCGTGCTGAAACGGGTCATTGTGCAAAACGTGGCGCGCAATGGGGTGGCCGTTCTCAATGCCATGGACAGCAATGTGGCCGCCATGGCCGCCAAGGCGCGCGGTTCGGTGACTTTTTTTGCCGCTGACAAGTACCACCCGGTCATGGCAACCCATCGGGCTCAGGGTCAAGCCGTGGTGTACGTCGAAAACGACCAGATTGTTGCAACCAAGGGCGAGTTTCAGCAGACCATTGCGCTCGCGGAAGTTCCGGTCACGCTCAACGGAGCCATTGGTTTTCAGGTCGACAACGCCATGGCGGCGGTGGCTGCAGCCTGGGCTCTGAAAATTCCCTGGGATACGATTCGGGCAGCACTGGCCAGCTTTTCCAACGACAAGGACAACGCGCAGGGGCGCTTCAATCTGTTCCGGTTTCGGGGTGCCACCGTGATCGCTGACTACGGACACAACCCTGATGCCATGTTGGCCCTGGTGCAGGCGGTACAGGCCATTCCTGCCACGCGGCGCAGCGTCGTCATCAGCGGGGCCGGCGATCGCCGCGACCAGGACATTCGCCAGCAAACCGAGATTTTGGGCGATGCCTTTGACGAACTCATTCTGTTTGAAGACCAATGCCAGCGCGGACGCAAGGATGGCGAGGTGATTGCCTTACTGCGCCAAGGCCTAGCCCATGCCAAGCGCGCCAAAAGTTGCAGCGAAATTCACGGGGAATTTCTCGCCATTGACACCGCGCTAGACAAGCTCCAGACCGGTGAGTTGTGTTTGATTCTGGTGGACCAGGTGGCACAGGCCTTGGCGCATATTGCGGCGCGGGTTCAATCAGAGGCGCTCGTTGACCGGGTCACGGCCCATTAAACCTGCCACTGCCTCTGCGGCCTGCATGCGGCCAGCCAGCAGCTCGACCACGCCCCGCGCGATCGGCATGTCCACACCCAGGCTGCGTGCCCGTTGCACCACGGTGTGCGCGCAATAAACACCCTCGGCCACATGGCCCAGCGCCGTGAGCGCCTGCGCCAGGGTCTGGCCCTGCGCCATCGCCAAGCCGACACGCCGGTTGCGCGACAAGTCGCCAGTCGCAGTCAGTACCAGATCGCCCAGACCACTCAGGCCCATAAACGTCTCGGCCCGTGCTCCGAGCGCAACCCCCAGGCGGGTCATTTCGGCCAGGCCGCGGGTAATCAGTGCAGCGCGCGCGTTGAGCCCCAGCTGCAGGCCATCGCACAGCCCGGTGGCAATTGCCAGCACGTTTTTTACTGCGCCGCCAACCTCAACCCCAATCACATCCTCATTGGCGTAGACGCGCAGGCTGGGGCTATGAAAACCCTCCACCAGTGCGTCACGCACACGTGCATGGCTGCTGGCAGCAACTAACGCGGTGGGCTTGCCCATGGCCACTTCCTGGGCAAAACTGGGACCGCTCAAAACACCGGCCAACAAATGGGGGGCGACCTGGGCCTGCACTTCATGGCCCAACAAGCCAGGGCTGGAACCGTCTGCGGCCTCGAAACCCTTGCACAGCCAGACCACCGGTACCCGGCAATCCTGCAATTGACCCAAGACGCCACGCAATGCTGCCATTGGCGTTGCCACCACCACGAGGTCGGTGTCTGCAAGCACCGGCATAGCGGATTTCGACAGGGGTTGGGCGCTGACTTGCAGCCTATCTGGCAAAACAAATCCCGGCAAATAACGCAGGTTCTGTCGCGCACTGGCCAAACTTCTTGCTTGGGCCTCATCGCGCACCCACAGCGTCACCGAATGCTGCAGGTTGCGGCTGGCACTGATGGCCAGAGCCGTTCCCCACGCCCCGCCCCCGAGAATGCTGATCTTCATGCAAGGTGCAAGCAAACAACCGTCATTCCCGCGCAGGCGGGAAGCCGGTAAACGCATGGGTGACGGCCACGCGGCCTTATTGTGGCAAGCTCTCGGCCGGCGCGGCGGCCTGCTGGGCTTGCTGCTGCTCGTACATTGCCTGGAAGTTGATCTCGGTGAGGTGTACGGGCGGGAAGCCGCCGCGCTGTATCAGGTCAGCCACGTTGCCACGCAAGTAGGGGTACACAATTTGCGGGCAGGCAATGCCCAGAATTTGACCGAGTTGCTCTTCGGGCAAATTGCGGATTTCGAAAATGCCACCCTGCTTGGCCTCGACCAGAAAAACCGTTTTGTCCTTGATCTTGGTGTGAACGGTAGCGGTCACACAGACCTCAAAAATGCCTTCGGCGATGGGATTGGCCTGCACTCCGAGCTGTATGTCCACTCCGGGCTGCTCTTGCTCCAACAAAATCGCGGGGGAATTGGGTTGCTCCAACGAGGCCTCCTTGAGGTACACACGCTGAATCTGAAATACGGGATCCTGGTCTGCCATGGCAATTTCTTTCAAAGTAAAACAAAGCCCGCCGCAACGGTGCGGCGGGCTGACGATCAAAAACAGGTTTGACGCCGCATTATCTCAGGCCGCGTCCAGTAACGGCATGAGCCCACCCTGGCTATCCAACGCCACCAGATCGTCGCATCCACCCACATGGGTCGCGCCAATAAAAATTTGCGGCACGGTACGCCTGCCCGTGAGCTCCATCATGCGTGCGCGCTCCTGCGGCAGCGCATCAACCCGAATTTCTTCGATGCTCGCGACCCCCCGCGATTGCAGCAAGCGTTTGGCTTGCACACAATAGGGGCAGACTGCGGTGGTGTACATCTTCACGGCTTGCATGGCTTCAGGCTCTTTCTACAGGTAAATTTGCGGCACGCCAGCTCGATAGTCCGCCACCGAGTGACTGGGCCTGGTCGTAGCCAAGTTTTTTTGCAATGGCGACAGCGCGCCCGGAGCGCGCTCCCGACTGGCACACGAGAATGACGGGCAGGTTTTTGTTCTTCACCACGCCCGGCAACTTGGCTTCGAGGTCTGCCAAAGGTACGTTTTTGGCACCCACCACGTGCCCGGCGGCGAATTCCTGCGGTTGGCAGACGTCAATGACCACCGCCTTTTCGCGGTTGATCAACTGCACTGCAGCATTGGGATCCAGACCCGAGGCGGCCGCGCCCTGAAGCACCGGCCACAGCAGCATGCCACCCGAGGCGAGCGCAATCGAAATCAACATCCAGTTATCAATAATGAATTTCACTTTATTCCTTGTAAGGTTCCCGAGACGCAAGGCGGCATTTTAGAATGCTGGCTGTGACCGCGACTGCCGGCCCCCATTTAACCCTGATGCTATTTGACCACCATGTACAAACTCGTGCTTGTTCGCCACGGCGAATCCACTTGGAATCTTGAAAACCGTTTTACCGGCTGGACCGACGTCGACCTGACCGCCACCGGTATCGACCAGGCCAAAAACGCGGGTCGTCTGTTGCGCGCAGAGGGTTATGAATTTGACATCGCTTACACCAGCGTACTTAAGCGCGCCACGCGCACGCTCTGGCATTGTCTCGATGAAATGGACCGCACCTGGTTGCCCGTAGTGCACAGTTGGCGCCTCAACGAGCGCCACTACGGTGCCCTGCAGGGCCTCAACAAGGCCGAAACTGCCAAGCAATATGGCGATGCCCAGGTGCTGGTGTGGCGCCGCAGCTACGACACCCCGCCGCCGGCGCTCGACCCGGCCGACGCTCGCAGTGAGCGCTCCGACCTGCGCTACGCCAAGCTGCAACCCGAGCAAGTGCCGCTGACCGAATGCCTCAAAGACACCGTGGCACGCGTCATGCCGTTCTGGAACGAATCCATGGCACCGGCAATCAAGGCCGGCAAACGCATTGTGGTGGCCGCCCACGGCAACTCCATCCGTGCCATGGTCAAGTACCTCGACAACATCTCGGACGACGACATCGTGGGCCTCAACATCCCCAATGGCATTCCCCTGGTTTACGAACTCGATGCCGAACTTCAGCCCCTTCGCCACTACTATCTGGGCGATGCTGAGGCTGCCGCCAAGGCAGCGGCTGCGGTCGCGGCTCAGGGCAAGGCCTGAGCCATGTTGCGCGCACCCTCAGTTCGACCGATTTAAGGCAAAGTCCCTGCAACGGGAACCGGCAACATGAAAGTGCCTCCAAGGTGTATATTCATCTGATACAGGAATATTTATGGGCCAAAAACTGAAAATTGCCGGCTGGGTGGGATTGGGCGTCATTACCGGGGCATTGACAACGGTCTCCCTGCAAACCGTGGCGCGCAGTACCATGTCGCCCCTGCCACTCGAAGAGCTGCAGCAACTTGCGGC
>JAIPCE010000102.1 GCA_021738345.1 Rhodoferax sp.
GCAAGGCAGCCAAGACCGCCTGTGCTGCCGGGTGCGACGGGCAGCGCACGCCGACACTGGCCTGACCCCCTGACGCGGCCACCGCAAGGCCCTTGCGGCGCGGCAAAATCAGCGTCAAGGGCCCAGGCCAGAAGGCTGACATGAGCTGCTGGGCAAACGACGGCACCCGAGCACAAAAATGCGCCACACCCGACATGCCGCCGTCTTGCGCCGACACATGCACGATCAGCGGGTGAGAGCTGGGCCGACCCTTGGCAGCAAATATTTTTGCCACGGCGGTGTCGCTGTCGGCGTTGGCGGCAAGTCCGTACACCGTCTCTGTAGGCAGGCCGACCAGCTCACCGCAGCGCAGGGCATCGGCGCACAGGCTAATCGACGTGGGGTCATTGGCGGACAGAATCATGCCGTGGCGATCAAAAGGGCGTAATGCCCAGCAGGGCTGCGGCCTGCAGCGCGGTGGCGCGTACCTGGGCCGGGTCGGCACCGGTAATCGTCAGGTGGCCCATCTTGCGGCCTTTGCTCGCCTGGGCCTTGCCGTACAAATGCAGGTGGGTGCCCGGCAGCGCCAGCACCGCCGCAAAATTGGGCGCGGGCCAGAGGTCGCCGAGCAGGTTGAGCATGATGGCCGGGCTGTGCTGGCGCGGCTGGGTGAGTGGCAGGCCCGCCAGGGTGCGCACCTGCAAGTCAAACTGCGAGACATCGCAGGCATCGAGGCTGTAGTGGCCGCTGTTGTGTGGACGCGGTGCCATTTCATTGACCACCAAGCCGCCCAATGCTTGCCCAACCGGTGATTCGGGGTCGAGTACAAAAAATTCAACACACAGCACGCCAACATACTGCAATTGCGTGGCAATGGCGCGGGCCGCCGCCACTGCGCGTTCGGCCAGCGCCTGCGGAACGGCCTCTGGGGTCACCTCGGTCACGGCCAGAATGCCGTCGCGGTGCAGATTGCGTTGCACCGGCAGGTTGACACACGTGCCGTCCGCGCCGCGTGCCACGATGACCGAACACTCGAGCTGCAAGGGCAGCATTTTTTCCAGCACACAGGGCACGCCTTGCAAGGCGGTCCAGGCGCTTGCGAGTGCCTCGCGGCTGCTGACGCGCACTTGGCCCTTGCCGTCGTAACCCATGCGTGCGGTCTTCAGAATGCCGGGCAGCAGATCATCGGCAACCGCCGCCAACTGTTCGGCGCTCTCAATCACGGCATACGGCGCGCAGGGTACGCCGCACTGTCCAAAGTGGTTTTTTTCCTGAATTCTGTCCTGCGCGATGGCAACAGCCGCAGCGCCTGGCGATACCGTGCGCGATGTGGCCAGCGCTGCCAAGGCCGCTGCCGGCACGTTCTCAAACTCGGTCGTAATGGCAAGGCAGCACTGCGCCAACTGCTGCAAACCCTCGGGGTCGGTATAGGCCGTTGCCACATGGTGGTGGCTGACACGGCCGGCGGGGCTTTTAGGATCGGGGTCGAGCACGGCGGTGAAAAATCCCATACGATGCGCAGCGTGCACAAACATGCGTCCCAACTGACCGCCGCCCATGACCCCGAGCGTGACTTCTGTGTCGCTGCCAAGCGCCAGACCGTGTGGCGCGCTGGGGTCACCCTGTGGCGGCAGTGCCACGGACATCTGTGAGACCTCGCTCATAGCACTGGGGGCACCGTCATGCCCCGCGCCACTTCGGTCTGGTGGGCTCGGAACGCGTCGAGCTTTTTGCGCAAGGCTGGGTGGTCGCTGGCGAGCATGGCGACGGCAAACAGCGCCGCATTGGCGGCACCGGCAGATCCAATGGCAAACGTGGCAACCGGAATGCCCTTGGGCATTTGCACGATGCTGTGCAGGGAGTCCACCCCCGACAGATGTCGGGACGCTACCGGGACCCCCAGTACCGGCACCGTCGTCTTTGCCGCAAGCATGCCTGGTAGGTGGGCTGCGCCGCCGGCTCCGGCGATGATGGCGCGTAGGCCACGCTCCACCGCGGTTTCTGCATAGGCAAACATATCGTCCGGCATGCGATGCGCCGAGACCACCCTGGCCTCGTGGCTGATGCCAAACTGCTGAAGAATCTGGACGGCATGTTGCATGGTGTCCCAGTCGGAGCTGGAGCCCATGACGACCCCGATGTGAATGTTCATAAAATGGTGGCTAAGCGGCAGACCGAATCTGCCAATTAAAGTGAGGTGGGCAACGCTGCCCGGTTCGATAGCCTAACCGGTGCCACGGGTTCCCACAGAATTACTGTTTGAATTTTACTTTTACGCCCCAAGCTGACCAACCATGATCAATGTCACCCTGCAAAACTTCGAAGCCGAGGTGGTCGCTGCCTCTGCCACTGTCCCTGTTCTTGTGGATTTTTGGGCCCCGTGGTGTGGGCCATGCAAGGTCATTGGCCCCTTGCTCGAAAAACTGGAGGTCGCCTACAACGGCCGTTTCAAGCTGGTCAAGATCGACTCTGACCAGGAACAGCAACTGAGCCAGGCCTTTGGTATCCGCTCCATTCCCACCTGCATCCTGATGTCGGGCGGCAAGCCAGTCGATGGGTTCACGGGTGCGCTACCCGAAGGCCAGCTTAAAGTTTTTCTGGATAAGCATCTTCCCTCGGAAGACGAACTTGAAGCACAAGCCGGGGCCGAAGATGCACAGGCGCTGCTTGCAGCCGGTGATTCTCAGGCCGCCTTGAACAAGCTGCACGAGGCGCTTTCGATCAACCCCGGCAACGACGACGCGCGCTACGACTATGTCAAGTTACTGATCGAGAACAACTTGCTCGAAGACGCAGAAGCGGCACTTGCTCCGGCCCTGGCGGCCATTCCACGGCAACTGCGTTTTGACGCGCTGAAGCAGTTTCTGGATGCGATCTCTTTTGCGGCGACGGATGCCCGGGGGGAGTGGGCCATCGAACAGTTTGATGCGCTGATCGCGTCCAACAAGCGCGACTTTGAAACCCGTCTGGCCAAGGCCAGGGTGCTGATGGTGCGCGGTGACTGGACCGCGTCGATGGATGAACTGCTGGAAATCATCCTGCGTGACAAGGCCTGGAGCGACGCCGTCGCGCGCAAAACCTTTGTTGCGATTCTGGAGTTGCTGACGCCACCCAAACCCAAAGCCGCGCCCCAGGCGGGAACCAAAACAGCCGGCGGCATTGAACTGGCCGGCAAGGCGGTTGCCCAGATCGATCCCCAGGCCCAACTGGTGGCAAGTTACCGCCGCAAGCTCAGCATGGCGCTCAATTGAGGGTGTCACTCCGCAAGGTCGACTTTGCGCAAAAACGCCAGCGCCACGCGGGGCTGGGCGTTCAATAGCAGAGCAATGTCGCTCACATCATCTGGAATGGCTGGGTTGTCCCAGCCCTGCGCGGTGTGGCGGGCCAGCCGTGCGGCCAATAACACGTTGCGCACGCTGGGGTGATTCGGGTGCTTGCCGTCGCTGATGCGCAGCAGCAGCGCTGGCAAGTGGTGAATTTTCATCAGGGCCTGGGTTAAATCGTCGAGCTCGATGTTGTAGATAAAGCGCTGCAACGCGGCGGTGCGCAGGGTCGGGTTGGCCTTTTGCATGGCACGTATTTCAAGCTGAAAGGTGGGGGCATGGCACCACATCAGCATTTCGGAAAATTCATGCAGCAGGGCGGCTTCGGAGATCACTTCGGCGTCGGTGTCTCCGCGATGCACGGCAAATGCCATGGCGAAATGCGCCGCGCGCCTGGATCGGTGCAGTAACTCCAGCAGGCCATCCAAAGCCTTTGGCTGGTCCGCGAGGCGGTCTTCGATGGTGGGTTGCAGGCCAAAGTCGCGAAAGAATGGCGAGACGCCGGTCATGACCAGCGAGCTGATCACGGTCTCGGTCTCTGTAATGTCCCCGGCGCGGCGCTTGGCGGCCACATGGGCCAAGAGTTTGAGGGTCATGAGCGGGTCGCTCTGAATAACCGCGCCGAGCATCGCCGCGTCGACCTCGTCTTCCATTGCCCGCATTTCTTCGAGCGCCGCTGAAGTGGCGGCCAGTACCGGAATCTCGGTTTGCAGGAAATAGCGCAGCCAGCCGCGCAAATCAGCCATCGGCTCGGTCAGGTATGGGCTAGGTGCAGCGGGGGATGCAGATTCAGTCACATGCGTGTATCGGGTGCATGGACCGCAGTATCAGCCCGTCCAGGCAAGCGGTCAACACCCGATCGCTGACCCTGCAACGTGTAGGGTCAAGCGCTCAGTCGGGTCAGCGCTTCCTGGTATTTGGCGGCAGTCCTGGCAATGATCTCGTTGGGAACCCGCGGTGCAGGCGGCGTTTTACTCCAGGGCTTGCCGTCGATTTGCACTTGCTCAAGCCAGTCGCGTACAAACTGCTTGTCATAGCTTGGGGGATTGATTCCCTCGCGGTAGCTCTCCTGGGGCCAGAAACGTGACGAGTCCGGGGTGAGCACTTCGTCCATGAGCGTCAAGGTTCCTTCGTTGTCCAGACCGAACTCGAATTTGGTGTCGGCGATGATGATGCCCTTGGGCAGGGCAATTGCACAGGCAGTCTGGTAGAGGGCAATACTGATGTCGCGCATGCGGGTGGCCAACTCTTGTCCCACCATCTCCACGGTGCGCTCAAAGCTGATGTTTTCGTCATGCTCACCGACGGCCGCCTTGGCCGCCGGCGTGTAAATGGGAGCCGGAAGTCTGGAGGCATTTTGCAGACCAGCAGGCAAGGGAACGCCGCATACGGCACCATGGTGTTGGTACTCTTTCCAGCCGCTGCCTGCCAGATAGCCCCGCACCACGGCCTCCACAGGCAAGGGTCTGAGTCGCTTGACCAGCATCGAACGACCCTCGACCTGGGGTACCTCTGCGGGAGTAACGACGCTTTCAGGTGCCTCGCCCGTCAGGTGATTGGGGCAAATGTTGGCGCCCTTGGGCCCGAGTTTGTCAAACCAGAAAAGCGCCATTTGGGTCAACAGCTTGCCTTTGCCGGGGATGGGTTCACCCAAAATGACATCAAACGCACTCAGGCGGTCGCTTGCCACCATCAGGATGCGGTCCTTGCCCACCGCGTAGTTGTCGCGCACCTTGCCACGGGCCAGCAAGGTCAGGGAGCCAAGAGAAGAGGTATGAAGTGCAGTGGGCATGGGCATCTCGCCAATCAACAATGGAAGCCAGTCAGGACGTCTGAGTTTAGGCGCTTTGCGCCGCCTCTAGCGCATCCATGAACATACCCGCCACGTCAAAGCCGGTTTGGTCTGAAATTTCCCGAAAACAGGTCGGACTCGTGACGTTGATTTCGGTCAGACGGTCGCCAATGATGTCGAGCCCCACCAGGAGCAAGCCGCGCGCTGCCAGGATTGGCCCCAGCGCCTCTGCAATCGCGCGGTCGCGGTCGTTTAGCGCCTGTGCGACCCCCTTGCCGCCGGCCGCCAGATTGCCGCGCACTTCGCCGCCCTGGGGAATGCGCGCCAGGCAGTAGGGCACCGGTTTGCCACCGATTACCAGCACCCTTTTGTCGCCGTCTGCAATTGCCGGCAAGAACTTTTGCACCATGACGGTTTGCGCGCCGTCGCGGTTGAGAGTTTCGGTGATCGATCCCAGATTGAGGCCGTCTTGCCGGACCCGGAAAATGCCCATGCCGCCCATGCCGTCCAGCGGTTTGAGAATGATGTCCTGGTGCTCCGCATGGAAGCGCCTGATGGCCTCAGGGTCGCGCGTGACGAGCGTCGGGCCAATGCACTCGGGAAATTCCAGGATCGCCAATTTTTCCGGATGGTCGCGCAGCGCTCGGGGTTTGTTAAACACCTTTGCGCCCTCGCGCTCGGCCTGTTCCAGCAAGTGCGTGGCATAAAAATATTCGCTGTCAAACGGCGGGTCCTTGCGCATCACAATGGCCGCAAACTCTTTGAGTGGCGTGACGGCGCTTGCCGTGATGCTGAACCACTCCACGGCATCCCCGGTGAGCCAAAGCGCTTGAATCTCGGCTTGAACCCTGCCTCCGCGCACCCAACTGATGTGCCGGGGCTCGCAGGCAAAGACCCGGTGCCCACGCGCCTGCGCTGCGCGCATCATGGTAAAGGTGCTGTCCTTGTAAATCTTGAACGACGCCAGTGCGTCGGCAACAAATAATATGTCCATGAATGAAATGCTCCAGGGTAAACGGGGTCAGAGGTTAACCGAAATAGGCCACCTGCCATGCACACAACCTGGGTGCCCGACTGCGCGGGCATGACACAGCGACAAATTACAATGGCGCAGCTCCCGCGTCAGATTTCAATCTTGCTGCCTAGCTCAACGACTGCATTGTTGGGCAGGTTGAGAAAGTCCGCCGCGCCACTGGCATTGTGGTGCATTTGGGCAAACAGCTTTTCGCGCCACTGCGCCATGCCCGCGTTGATGCTCGGCACCACGGTGTCACGGGACAGGAAATAACTGGTGGACATGGGGTCGAGGTCGCAGCCGCGCCCCTTGATCTGCTGCAGTGCCTTGGGCACGTCAGGGTCGTTCTTGAAACCATAGTTGATCACCACTTGCCAGCAATCGTGGCCCAGGGAGTCGACTTCCAGGCGCTTGTCGAGGCCGATCCAGGGGACCTCGTGGTTGCGCACGGTGACAAAGAGATTATGGGCATGCAAAACCTTGTTATGTTTGAGGTTGTGCAGCATGGCATTGGGCACGGTGCCAACATCGGCAGTCAGAAAAACGGCAGTGCCATCGACCCGGGCCGGAGGACTGACAAATACGGCCTCCAGAAAACTACTGAGGTCAATCGCGTCGGCTCGCAATTTGTCGTTGAGCAGCTTGCGGCCATCTTTCCAAGTCAACATCAACGTGAAAACGATGCCTCCGAGGGCCAGCGGAAACCAGCCACCCTCAAACAGTTTCAGCAAATTGGATGCCCAAAACGCGAAATCGACCACAAAGAAGAAGCCGGTCGCACCGATGCACAAGGGCAGGGGATAGTTCCAGCCATAGCGAATGACGTAAAACGTCAGGACCGTGGTGATCAGCATGTCGGTACACACCGCAATGCCGTAGGCGGCCGCCAGATTGCTCGAAGAGCGAAACATGACCACCGCCAACACGATAGCAACAAACAGGCCCCAGTTCACAAACGGCAGATAAATTTGCCCGGTGTCCTTGACGCTGGTGTGCAGCACTTGCAGGCGGGGTAGATAGCCGAGCTGGATGACCTGCTTGGTCACGGAAAAGGCACCCGATATGAGGGCCTGCGATGCAATGACGGTGGCCATGGTGGCCAGACCGATCAGGGGCATTAGTGCCCAGTCAGGGGCCATCATGTAAAAGGGATTTTTCACCGCGGCGGGGTTGTCCAGCAACAAGGCTCCCTGGCCAAAATAGTTCAGGGTCAGTGCCGGCATGACGATGCAGAACCAGGCCACCCGGATTGGCTTCTTGCCAAAATGGCCCATGTCGGCATACAGCGCTTCGCCCCCGGTAACACACAAAACCACCGCGCCCAGGATGATGAACGTGGTGCCAGGCTGGTTCCAGATGAAGCCCAATGCATAGTGCGGACTGATGGCCCACAGGATGCTGGGGTTGTCGGCGATGTGAGAGACTCCGAGCGCCGCAATGCAGGCGAACCAGACCAGGGTGATCGGACCAAAAAACTTGCCTATACCACTGGTCCCCTGTTTTTGCACCAGGAACAGCGCCAACAGCACCAGCAGGGTAATGGGGATGATGAACCGGTGCAGTGCCGGCGAGATCACCTCCAGACCCTCGACCGCCGACAGCACCGAAATGGCCGGCGTGATCACGCCGTCGCCATAAAAAAGACAGGTACCAAAAATCCCCACCAGCAGCAGCACGCGGCGCAGTACCGGGCGATCCTTGACCGACTGTGAGGCCAGGGCCAGCATGGCCACCAGTCCACCCTCGCCATGGTTGTCGGCACGCAGGACCAGCGTCACGTACTTGATCGATACGATAACGGTCAGGGTCCAGAAAAAAATTGACAGGATGCCAAACACGTTGTCTGGCGTGAAGGGCACATGACCTGACCCAAACACTTCTTTCATTGCGTACAGGACGCTGGTGCCGATGTCGCCGTACACCACCCCGATTGCGCCTAAAGTAAGCGCGGCTAGAGACGATTTGGATGCTGACACAAATTCACCCGAGCGCCCGCAGGGTCAGGGTCCGTTTCAATTGGGACCGCCATTTTGCGCCTATAGGCTCACCCGGATACGGCGAATCACGTAAAACTCCCT
The DNA here is from genome assembly GCA_021738345.1 of Rhodoferax sp. Lineage (GTDB taxonomy): Bacteria > Pseudomonadota > Gammaproteobacteria > Burkholderiales > Burkholderiaceae_C > Allorhodoferax. The sequence goes on from JAIPCE010000102.1 coordinate 8,188, forward strand.
ACTTTTTCTCAAGTGTCGCAGGCTTGCAACTGCGGCCAGTCAGCGCGCTGTCAGGCGTTGAATTCGGCGTTCGGGTCGGTCGCTTCGAGTTCATAACTCGCGGCCAACATGGCCAGCCGGGCGATCACGCCATACATATAAAAGCGGTTCGGGGCACTGGCACCAGGACGCACACCGGCCTGGGGCAAATGCGCGCTTTCGGCAAACGCAAGCGGCACATAGCTGGAACCAGGCGCATTGAGATTTTCGTCTTCGCCACGTTCGGCATGGACCCGGTAAAAACCGCCCACCACATAGCGGTCCATCAGGTAAACCACAGGCTCGGCGACGGCGTCGTTCATCCGTTCCTGGGTGAGCACCCCTTCCTGCATGATGATGTCATGCACCGTACTGAGCCCGGACTCCTGGCACTTGGCCAAGACCTTGAGGCGCAGGGGCTCGAGTTCTCGGGGGTCGCGCACCGTCATGAGCCCCATGCCATTGTGGCTGTCGTCCGCCTTCACCACGACAAAGGGTTTTTCCTTGATGCCGTATTCCTTGTACTTCTTCTTGACCTTGGCCAACATCGCATCGACGCCGTTGGCGAGGGCCTGTGCACCCGACGGTTGGGCAAAATCCACACGCCCACATTTTTCAAACATCGGGTTGATCAGCCATGCGTCGACCCCGACCAACTTGCCAAAGCGTTTGGCAACTTCCTCGTAGCACTTAAAGTGCTTGCTGTTGCGGCGCGTGGACCAGCCGGCGTGCAAAGGCGGCAACAAGTATTGTTCGTGCAATTCTTCGAGAATGCCCGGCACGCCGGCACTCAGGTCATTGTTGAGCAGGATCGTGCACGGGTCGAAGTGCTTCACCCCTAGCCTGCCGCGGGTTCGCACGACTGGTTCGAGCAAAACGCTCTCGCCGTCGGGCAAGGCAATCGAGACGCTTTTTTTGAGATCGGGGCTGATCGAGCCAAGCCGTACATTCAATCCGGCCATGTGAAATACACGCCGCAATTGCGCCAGGCTAGTGAGGTACGAGGTGCTTCGCACATTGTTTTCCGGGATGACCAACAGGTTCCTCGCCTCCGGACATATTTTCTCGATTGCGGCCATCGCTGCCTGTACCGCAAGCGGCAACATGCTGGGCGACAGGTTATTCCAGCCATCCGGAAACAGGTTGGTGGCAACGGGAGCCAGCTTGAACCCGGCATTTCGCACATCAACGGCGCTATAGAACGGTGGTGTGTGCTCCATCCACTCCAGACGAAACCAACGTTCAATGGCTGGCATGGAGTCGAGCAGGCGCTGTTCAAGTTCATTGATCGGCCCAGTCAGGGCGGTAACTAAATGTGGAACCATGGGGCCCTCATTGAAAAAAATTGGAATCGAAGTCTGGGTGTAACTACTCACCGGTCGTCATTCCCGCCTTCGCGGGAATGGCGGATAAATGGGAGGGCGGCATCATGTCGCTTCGTTGGGAGGTGAGTTTTACGTCTGCGCAACTAATTGGGGGCAAACTGGTCACTTGCAAGCGATGCAACACCCAACGGCTACAGGCGTATTTCACCATCACCGAGCACCACGAACTTCAGGCAGGTCAGTCCCTCGATGCCCACCGGGCCCCGGGCATGAAACTTGTCGGTGCTGATGCCGATTTCCGCACCCAGGCCGTATTCAAAACCGTCTGCAAAGCGGGTGCTGGCGTTGACCATCACGCTAGCCGAGTCGACTTCCCGCAGGAAGCGTTGCGCATGCATGTGGTCACGGGTCAGAATCGCATCGGTGTGGTGGCTGCTGTAGTGGTTGATGTGGGCGATGGCTGCCTCCAGGTCTGCAAGCACTTTGATGCTGATGATGGGCGCGAGGTATTCCTCGAACCAGTCGCTTTCCTGTGCCAACACCAGGCGGGCATTGGCCGATGGCAACAGGCTCGCCTGCAAGATTTCCAGGGCTGCAGCATCGCAACGCATCTCGACGCCCTTATCCGCGTAAATCTTGCCGATCAGGGGCAAAAATTGGGCGGCGACTTCCTGCGCAACGAGCAAACTCTCGGCCGCATTGCAGGGGCTGTACTTGCTGGTCTTGGCGTTGTCGGCGACCCGCACCGCCATGGCGATGTCGCACGGATGGTCTACATACACATGGCAATTGCCGTCCAGGTGCTTGATGACAGGCACTTTGGCGTCGCGGCTGATGCGCTCAATCAGACCTTTTCCACCGCGTGGGATGATGACGTCGACATACTGCGGCATCGCGATCAGATGGCCCACCACCTCGCGGTCGGTCGTCTGCACCAACTGGACTGCGTGTGCCGGTAATCCGCTGACTTCGAGCGCCTGTCGGACCAGACGCGCCAGCGCCTTATTTGAGACGATGGCCTCTGATCCTCCGCGCAAAATGCAGGCGTTGCCACTCTTGATGGACAGGCTGGAGGCTTCAATGGTGACGTTGGGGCGGCTCTCGAAAACCATGCCAAATACCCCGATGGGCACCCGCATCTGACCCACCCGGATGCCGCTGGCCTGTTGTTTCATGCCAATCATTTCGCCGATGACATCGGGCTTGGCGGCCAACTGTTCGCAACCGAGCGCACAGGTCTCGATGACCTTGGGTGTCAGCTTCAGGCGGTCGACCAGGGGCGGCGCCAACCCGGCGGCGACGGCGCGGTCGATGTCTTGCGCGTTGTCGTCTTGCAGCGCGTGCAAATTCTCGCGCAGCAGCGTTGCCAAAGTGCGCAGTGCCGTGTTTTTGGTGGTGGTCGAGGCCCGCGCCATCAGGCAGGATGCGGCCTTGGCCTGTGCGCCGAGTGTCAGGGTGGATTCGAGCAGGGGTGTCGCGTTCATGCGTCTATTCTGGCATGGAGTCTGGCGTTGTCGACATCTGGCTGTGCGGGTCCATTGCGCAATTGCGGGATCAATTTCCGTCAGCGATTCCTGGGGTGATCCTAGATTCCTCAATCGGGCACGTAGCGCTGTCACCCAAAAGGTGACACCCTTCTGGGCCAATAAAGTGAGTGTTCATGCGGAGTTACCAACAAAAGTAAGCGGTCAACTGAGGAATCCAGGGTTAAGCAAGTTGAGCAGCAGGGCCTGTGGCTTTGCTACCTTGGTTTCGATTTTATAAAACGGTGCCAGCGTAACGCGGCAAAGTCACGGTGAGCGTGGTGATGTTCTTGGCGTCGCTGGTCGACATCGCCAGGCTGCCATTCTGGGCGCTGGCCAGCATCTGGGCGGAATAGGTTCCGATGCCGCTGCCACCGGCCTTGCCGCTGGTGGCAAAACGTTCAAAGAAGCGTTCCCGAATGTCTGGCGGTACCACGCCTTTGTTGGTGATCAGGATGCGAAGGGGGGTCTCGTCTTTGAGCGTGACCAATACCCGGGTGCCCGCGGGTGCCGCTTCGCACGCGTTTTTGATGAGGTTTTGAAACATGGAGTAGCACAGCATGGGATCGCACCAGGCCTGTGGCAGCTCCGTGCCAAGTGCAACATCGGTATCCACCTCGATCGTCAGGCGCTTGTCGCTGAATCCGGCGCGCGACAGGTCCACAATGCGGTGCAAAAGTTCACCCACGTCCACCGCGACGGGTTTGAGGGTGAAGCGACCCATCTCGATCTTGTAGAGCTCGCCCGCCAGATTGACCATGTCGATCACTTGCTGCGCGGTCTGCTGGACCAGGCGCAGTTGCGCCGCATGTTCGGGTGCCATGGTCGCGTCGTCGGCCAGACTTTGCACCATGCCCACGATGCCAGCCAGCGAACCCTTGAGATCATGGCGGGTCATGTGGTCCGCATCTTCACGCATGCGCGCGGCATCGAGCATGGCGTCGTAGTCGGCCTGGAGCTTGCGCCGCATATCGACAAACTGGATGAAATTGCGCACCCGGGCACGCAAGGCCTTGGGGTCAGAGCCCTTGGAAACAAAATCCACCGCGCCCAGCTCCATGCCTTTGAGACGTGCTTCTTCGTCAGTCAGGGCGGTCACAAAAATGACTGGCAACTGGGCGGTGCCATGCCGCTCGCGCAGGCGGCGCACCACTTCAAAACCGTCCATGCCGGGCATCATCACGTCCATCAGCACCAGATCGGGCAGGGGCTCAGCCTGGCACAGTGCCAGTGCCGCCGCTCCATGGGTGGCAGTTTGCACCTCGTACTCATCCTTGAAGAGAACTTCCAGCAGCTTGAGGCTGATCGGCGTGTCGTCGACGATCAGGATACGCGACGGTGACAATGCAGCAGCCGGCATACGCCCGTCGTCGGCTCGGGGGTCGGTCATGGGTGGCGGAGTTACCACAGCCGGCTTGGGTACGGGTCGCTGTTGTGGCAAAAGCATCCGTTCCAGTCTGGAGCGTAGGCTGCCAGCGCTGTAGGGTTTGACCAGCAAGCCACTGACACCGGCAGAAATGACTTCTTCAATGCGTTGACGTTCTGCTTCAGCGGTGATCATCAAGAACGGCATGTGCGCCAGTTTGGCATCGGCGCGCAGGGCTTTGAGCAATTCCAGGCCCGACATCATGGGCATATTCCAGTCCGACAGCACGGCATCAAATTTGCTGACACGCAGCAAGTCAAGGGCCTCTGCACCGTTGCGTGCCACCCTGATTTTTTCAAACCCCATGTCGCGCAATTGGTTGACTGTGACGGCGCGCATCAACTCCAGATCGTCGACCACCAGGTAAGACAGTTGGTGCAGGTTCATAGGTGCGATGAAATTGGTCGGGGCGGACGAAAGCTTATCACGGGGCAACGCCGTGCAAGTTCGCTTGGGGAAGCAGAAATTGCTGCTGACTCAATTCGCTGCGCATGCGTTTCCGGGGCAGTCGCGGTGTTTCAGCCAGCATGCATTGCACGCGCAGCTGACCCACTAGAGCCGCGGCACAGGGCGCACAGTTGCAGCGCGAGCCGGTGCAGGGCCTGCCAGCCACTGTGGGGCCAGTCGGCCTGCTTGAGCCCCTTGACAATGCCGTCAACGCTATGGGCGGACTGCAGCAGTTCGGCGATGGCGGCGTCGCTGATGCGCGGCAGCACACGTTCGAACAGGCGTTCGCGCGGGCCCCAGATGCGCAGCTCACGCAACGCCACGGGAAGTGGTCGTCCGGCGGCCATCGCGTCGCGCGCGCGTTTCAGGGCGCGAATGTCTTCTGACAGCGTGTAATGGACCAGCACCTCGGCTTCGCCCTCGGCCTGCAAGCCGTCGAGCATGCGCTGCACCCGCACGGCATGGCCCGAAAGAACCGCCTCAGACAACTTGAAGACATCGTAACGCGCCACATTGAGCACGGCGGCCTCGACCTGCGAAAACCCGATCACCCCGGCATCTGATCCGTCCGCCGGGTAGAGCAACGCGAGTTTTTGAACTTCCTGGTGCGCGGCCAGCAGATTGCCTTCGACCCGGTCGGCAAAAAACTGCAGGGTGCGTTGCCCCTCTTCACCGCTTGCCACACGCTGCCCCTGCAATGCCAAGCGCTGTGCAATCCACTGCGGTAAGGCCGGTCGCTCGATCGGAGTCACCTGCAAGGACACCCCGTAGTTCTCAAGGGCGGCAAACCAGGCGCTGGCCTGCGTCGCTTTGTCCAGCCGCGGCAGGGTGACCAGGGTCAGGGTCGAGGTGTTGTTGCGCGCCAGTTCAGCGATGTGTTGCAGCGCCACGCTTCCCTCTTTGCCCGGCTTACCCGAAGGAATGCGGATTTCGACGATCTGTTGGTCGGCAAACAGGCTCAGCGAACCACCCGAGGCCAGCACCTCACTCCAGTCAAAATGCGCACCCGCGACGGTAAATGACGTGCGCTCGGTGTAGCCCTGCGCCCGAGCCGTGCGGCGAATGGTATCGAGTGCCTCCTGTTGCAGCAAGGGCTCGTCGCCATGCAGCACATAAAGGCTTCTGAGGCCGCGCTGCAGGTGGGCGTCGAGCTGATTGGCGGCGATTTGCATGGCCGTAGTTTAAGGGGATGCCAATGCCGCCGGGGTACCGGATCGATGCGGCTTGGAGCATGGGCGTTGCCGTGCTGGCGAGGCCATCACGGCTCAATCTGCTTGATGGCCGCCAGCCGGCGCAGCAACTGCTGTACGAGGTCGGCCTGCATGTCGCGGTAGAGCAGTATTTCCTCGGCTTCCTTGGCCAGGGCTGCGCTTTCGCTATAGCTGACATCGCGCTGCTGGGACAATTCGGTTTCGGCGATCAGGACGCGCCCCTGGCGCGACCGCAGTCTAAAACGCAGGCGTATGCGCAACTGGAACTCGCGCACCTGGCCCGAGGCGTTGACGCCCACCACGGTCTTTTCGCGCAGCTCCTGCAGCAGGTCAAAAATCACCTCGGGACCGGGTTGCCCCGGCTGTGGCACCAAAGGAACCCGCAGCTCCCCTAAATACCGGGCCAGTTCGGCCGCCACTGCGCTCGGGTTTTCGGGCGTGATGGCAATCGTTTTGAACGCGAACACCTGGCTGGCGCGCAGCTTGAAGCCACAGGCGGTAAGCCCCGACACCAGCAGGCCAGCCGCCAGCAGACTTCGGCGCATCACAATCCGACCCTCAAATTACCACATTGACCAGACGTCCGGGTACCACAATGGTCTTTTTGGCGGGCGCACCGGCTGCAAACTGGACAAAGGCCGCGCTGGCCAGCGCGGCGGGTTCGATGACCTCCCTTGAAGCCTGGGCGGGCACCAGAATCGAGCCACGCAATTTGCCATTGATTTGCAGCATCAGCTCAATTTCGTCTTGCTGCAGCGCGGAGTCGTCGACCTCGGGCCAGCGCACATCCAGCATGTCACCGAGCTGGCGGGCGTAACCCAGTTCAGACCACAGCGTGTGCGCAATATGTGGTGTTGCGGGGTACAGGCAGCGCAGCAAGATACCGAAGCCTTCGATCATTGCCACCTGGGCACCGGCATCTTGCAGCGCCTTGAAGTCTTCCAGCGCGTTGATCATCTTCATGGCGCCCGAGACCACGGTGTTGTACTGCATGCGCTGGTAGTCGTAGTCCACCTGCTTGAGTACCGTGTGTATCTCGCGTCGCAAGGCCTTGGCCTGGGTTCCGAAGTCCACTTCCTTGAGGCTGCTCGCCTGGGCCACGCTGGCGAGTGCGGTCGCGGGGTCCTGGGTGGCCAGCTTAACGCCAAAGTTCCAGACCCGACGCAAGAACCGATAGCTGCCTTCCACCCCCGCGTCGTTCCACTCCAGGGTGGCCTCCGGGGGGGCA
>JAIPCE010000103.1 GCA_021738345.1 Rhodoferax sp.
CCAGCGTACACCGCTGGCACCGTCCGAAGTGCAACTGCATATCGCAGGCAATTTCGGCCGGCCCCGCGCTGCCACCGCATCCGATATTGTGGACATCATTGCGCGCTTTGCCACCACAGCAGCCTTGCTGCAGGATGCCGGATTTGACGGGGTTCAAATCCATTCGGCCCACGGCTACCTTTTGTCCCAGTTTTTGTCGCTGCGCACCAACCAACGTACCGACGAATGGGGCGGCCCGCTGGCCCAGCGCGCGCGCTTGTTGTTGGCGATTGTTGCTGCGGTGCGCGCACGGGTCGGGCCGCGTTTTCCGATTTCGGTGAAACTCAATTCCTCCGACTTTGTGCAAGGCGGCTTTACCCTCGAAGAAAGTGCCAAAGTCGTCGAATGGCTCAACGCTGCCGGCATTGACCTGCTGGAGGTCTCGGGCGGCACCTATGAGCAACTTGAGTTCATGAAAGCACGTGACCCCAACGAGGTGCGAGACAGCACCCGCCAGCGTGAGGCCCTTTTTCTGGACTACGCACAGTCCCTGAAGGCGGTGGCACGCATGCCGATCATGGTCACCGGCGGGTTCCGTACCCTGGCCGGTATGGAGGCCGCGCTGGCTGCGGGCCACACCGACCTGATCGGCGTCGCCAGACCGTTTTGCCTGGACCCCGACTTTCCGAACCGCATGGCGGCAGGCACGCTCGAGAGGCTCCCCATTGCAGAAGACAAACTGGTGCTGGGCAAGGGCTATTGGGGCCCCAACAGCCGCTCCAATACGGTCCGGGGACTCAACAATATGGCTCAAGGCGCCTGGTACTACCACCAGATCGAGCGCCTGGCTGCCGGCCAGATGCCGCAAGCCCAACTCAGCCCCGTGCGGGCCATGCTGGCGCACTTTGGCAAGGACTTCGTGCGGGCCATGCGCCGCAAAACCAGGTAGTCCGGCCAGGGAAATCTGAAACCTCCACTTTTGAGAAAAGTCATGCTGCAAAATTTTCGACTCTGGGCCAAGATCATGCTGGTCATGGGCGCTGCCATCGGCATCATCGGTACGGTGTTGACCGCCATCAACCTCAACAGCATGAGTCACCTCATCCATGAGGCAGAGCGCAACGCACTCGATGCGCATTTCAAGTCCATTAACCATGCACTCGCCGCACAAAGCCAGAGCGCCGAAACCATGAGCGCCCTGGTTGCCAATATTCCACTGGTACAAGAGAAGTTTGCTGCAGCCGACCGCAAGGAGCTCAGTGCACTGTTTTCGCCGGGGTTCAAAGTTCTGGCGTCTGACTACGGGGTTGAGCAATTCCAGTTTCACACCCCGCCAGCCACCTCGTTTTATCGCGCCCACAAGCCAGAGAAATTTGGCGACGACCTGTCATCGTTCCGCAGCACCGTCGTTCGGACCAACCAGACCCAAAAGCCCACCCGCGGCTTGGAGGGTGGAGTTGCCGGTCTTGGCGCGCGCGGCATCGTACCGGTCTTCCATAAGGCACAACACGTCGGCTCGGTAGAGTTTGGCATGAGCTTTGGACAACCCTTCTTTGACGCATTCAAACAACAAAACGGTGTTGATGCCAGCCTGCACCTGATCGAGAAGGAGGGTTTCAAGACCCTGGCTTCGACGCTGGGAAAGGAGCCCGCGTTACCGGTAGAAGCGCTTAAAAAGGCCTTGCAAAACGCCGCGCAACTGGAGCATATCGAGGTCAAGGGTATCCTGATGGCGGTGTATGCCGCACCCGTTAACGATTTTTCCGGCAAGCCCATTGGCGTTTTGGAAATTGCGATGGATAGCAGCAGCTACCAGCGGGCGCTGTCCTCGGCGCGCAGCACTGCCATTGCGGTGGGCCTGGGTTCCATCGGCTTCGGCTTGCTGCTGGCGATGCTGATCGCACGCCATCTGGTGGGCCGCATCAACACCGTGGTTGACGGTGTCAACCGGGTGGCGCAAGGCGACCTGTCGGTGGACATCGTGCTCAACGGCAAGGACGAAATCGCAGACCTGGCACGCAGCACCAATGACATGCGCCGCAAGCTGCACAGCCTCGCCTCCGAGGTCGGCGCCAACGCGGCCAAAGTGTATGCCGCGGCCCAGGAAATCGCTGGCGCGGTCGAGGGGCAGGCCGCAACCTCCTCCGAGATGTCCTCGTCGGTCGCCGAAATCACCTCCACCATGGAAGAACTGTCTGCTTCTTCCACCCAAATCGCGGACCACTCGCGCTCGGTGGTGGACATTGCGAACCAGACCCTGGACGGCAGCCGCAGGGGCACCGAGGCCATGCAAAATGTGATTGCACGCATGAATGACATCCGCTCCGACAACCAGCACAGCCTGCAGGAAATCGTTCACCTGGGTGCCAAGTCCAAGCAGATCAGCAAGGTCATGGAAATCATCAATGCGGTGGCCGATCAAACCAAGCTGATCGCATTCAATGCCGCGCTGGAAGCATCCAGCGCCGGCGAGGCCGGCAAACGCTTTTCGGTCGTGGCAAGCGAAATTCGCCGTCTGGCCGACAGCGTGACCGACTCCACCAGCGACATCGACCGCAAGATCAGCGAAATCCAGGACTCCATCAGTCGCCTGGTGATTACCTCCGAAAAAGGCGGTGCGGTGATTGCGACCGGCGCCGGAGCCAGCACCAGCACCGCCGAGCGTCTGGGTGAAATTGTGCAAACCGCAAGCCATACCAGCAGTGCGGCCCAGCAAATCTCGCTCTCGACCCAGCAGCAAAAAATAGCCAGCAACCAGGTGGTCGTAGCCCTGCGCGAGATTGTGGTGGCAAGCACCCACACCGCGCAGTCGATCAACCGCATTTCACAGATCAGCCAGGAAATGTCGGGGCTATCGGCACGCCTGGACGAACTGGCGCGCCAGTTCAAGCTGAGCGACAGCGCCTAAGCGGCTGCCATGGGCCCCATCCGTATTGTCATCGCAGACGACAGCAGTTTTGCACGCAGTCTGCTGCGGAGTTTTCTCGAAGAGGCGCCAGATATTGAAATCGTTGGGGAAGCCAGCAATGGCCGCATGGCCGTCGAGATGGCGCGCGAACTCAAACCCAGCCTCATCACCATGGACCTTGAAATGCCGGTGATGGGTGGTCTAGAGGCGATCGAAGAAATCATGTGCAGCAAAGCGGTCCCGATTTTGGTGGTGAGCAGCGTTGCTGATGCCCAGAACGCGCTGGCGGCGGTTGGCCGCGGGGCGCTGGAAGTCATGCGCAAGCCCGATTTTTCGCCCGAAGAAGCGGCCGAATTTGTCGCCAAGGTACGCATGTTGGCAGGTGTCATGGTGATTACCCGCATGCGCCCACGCACCGCAGCACCGCTGCAGCACACACCCGCCCCGGCAGCACCACCGCCACTGTCTGGCAATGCCTCGCAGTATCCGCGCTTGTTTGCGATTGCCTGCTCCACCGGTGGCCCGCAGGCGCTGGCGCAAATTCTTCCCGACTTGCCGGCCAACTTTGCTTGCCCCATCATCATTGCGCAGCATATTTCTGACGGTTTTGCCCAGGGCATGGTGGACTGGCTGGCCAAGCTGTGCAAATTGCCACTGCGTTTGGCCCAGGACGGCGACCTGCTGCAGGGCGGTGTGGTCTACATCGCGCCCTCGGAGCGCCATTGCAGCGTGAACCCGGCACGCAGTATCAGCCTGCTGGAGCGCAGTCCCGGCGATATTTTTCGACCCAGCTGCGATGTACTGCTTAATTCTGTAGCGCAGGTTTTTGGCCACCGGGCGGTCGGCATCATATTGACCGGCATGAGCAGTGATGGCAGCAAGGGACTTGCCCGCATCCGGCAGCAGGGTGGCCAGACGATTGCACAAAACGAAGCGAGCTCGGTGGTCTATGGCATGAACCGTGTCGCGATAGATGCCGGCTCGGCGCAACAGGTTTTGTCGGTCGAAGCCATCGCCCCGGCCATGGTGCAATGGGCTGGCACACCTGTGCGTCACAGCCCACCCAACGCGGTATGCGCATGACCCTCGATCTGGAACCTTTCAAAGCCCTGATCCGGGTCCGTTGCGGCCTGACGATCGAAGGCAACAATGAAGACAAGTTGGCACAGGCACTGCTGGGCCGCATCCGCCTGCTCAATAGCGAACACAGCCCGGCGGGCCATTCAAATCAGAGCCTGCCCGCGTCTGACTATTACCGACGCCTGAGCCAGGATGCGGCCGAGTTTCAGTCGCTGGTCAACCTGCTGACCATTAACGAAACTTATTTTTTCCGAGAGCCCGAGCAAATACGCCTATTGGTGCACCGGCTGGCACCACGCGTGCTGGCAGCGCAAAGCGGCAACACCCCGGTGCGCATTCTGAGTGCCGGGTGTTCGTCAGGCGAGGAACCCTACTCACTGGTGATGGCGCTGATGGAAAAATACGGCGAGACCGTCAGCCGGCTGTTTTCCTTTACCGGCGGCGACATCGACAGCGAGGTGCTTCACAAAGCACGTGCCGCGAGCTACACCGAGTTTTCATTTCGGGGTGTCGCAACAGACCTCAGGGAACGCTATTTTGACAAGGCGCGCGGTGTGTATGTTCTGAAGGAAGAGATCAGAAACCAAGTGCAATTTCATGAGCTGAACCTGCTCACCTGCCAAACCGGCGGACCGTGGCAGAATTTTGACATCATCTTTTTCCGCAACGTGTCGATTTATTTTGACCCTCCGACCCGGGCTCTGATCCAACGCAAGCTGGCAGACCTGTTGAAGCCCGACGGCGTGTTGGTGATTGGCACCGCCGAGACCCTCGCCAACGACCTTGGCGTACTGCCGTTGGTCGAAGAAGACGGCTTGTTTTACTTTGTCAAGGTCAAGGGCCAGCCGCCGCTGGCACCAGCTCTGGTGCGACCGTCGCTGCCGCTTGCGCCAAACCAGACTTTCTATCCCCTGCCGATAGCCCCTCTGGCAGACCCATCGGCAGCCATTTTTTCATCGCATCCACCCGCACGGCAGTCCTTGGTGCCAAATCCGGCAACACCGTTGGCTACAGCATCGAGTTGCCCCCCGGTAGACACGGAGTTGGCACATGCCCGCGAGCTGGTACTGGACAAACACTACGATCTGGCGCTGCCCCTGCTCAACAACACCCTGGCTGCAGAACCTGGCCATCGCCAGGCGCTGCTCCTAAAGGCCTTTGTGCTGCTCAATCGCAAACAGTTTGAGTCAGCGCACCAGGCTGCGGACCAGGTTTTTCAGACCGACCACTGGTCGATTGACGCACTGCTGTTGCTAGGGCTGGCGGCCCGGTGGCGCAACCTGAACGAGGCTGCAATCCCTTGGTTCAGGCAGGCAGTGTATGCACACCATGGATGCTGGCCGGCCCATTTTTACCTGGCCGAGCTGTATCGCCACCAGGACGAACCGGAGCTTGCCCAGCGCGCTTACCGCACGGTATTGGGACTTTTGTCCCGCGATGCATCAGACACCGGTATCCGCACCATTCCGCAAGAGCTTGTCGCGGGTGAAATTCGCTTTCTCTGTGAACACCAGCGCAGTCGGCTGGCCCAGACAGCCACGCCCACCGGCGCGCGTTAAATTGCAACTACACCGTGGCAATCGACATCAAAAAATTTATTGCGCGGTTTATTGAGGAGGCACGCGACCACATCAGCCAACTGAGCAATGGACTGTCGGCGTTGGAATCGGGTCAGGCCGGCAAGGAGCAGATCAACACGCTGTTTCGGTCCGCGCACACCATCAAGGGCTCGTCGCGCATGCTCAAGTTGACCACCATTACCGAAACTGCGCATCGGCTTGAAGATGTTCTGGGTGCCCTGCGCGATGGCAGTCTGGCGTTTGGCCCGACCCTGGGTCAACTGCTGTACCGCTGCGTCGATGCACTGTCTGACCTGTTGGAGCGCCTGGCCGAAACCTCTGACCCGGCCAGCCTGCCGCCACCCGACCAGGACCTGTGTCATGCACTCGATCAGACTGCCAGGGGACTTGTTGCCGTGCCCGCCGAGCCGGCGACCGCGACCGCGCCCACGCCGGAGGCCGCGACAGCGCCTTCGGCAGTGGGGTCGGTACCGACGCTGCCGCAGCAAACACTGCCCCCAGCGACGGCGCCCGCGGCGCCACCTGGCGTAGCAACGACTCCCCGGCTCAACACCGCAGAGACAGTGCGGGTGCGCCTGGGCAAGCTCGATGCCTTGTTCAAACTCATGGGCGAAGTGGTCTCAAGCCATGCGCGCATGCGCCAGCGCCTGCAGGACATTCGGGAACTGGCGCACGGGGCCGGCGCATCCCATGCAGCTCCCGATGGTGCGCCAGCCGGCGCGCTAGCGGCCGCTCTGCACCAGTTTTCGCTGCAGCTCACCGAGGATGTGCAGGCCCAGGAAGGGCTGATGAACGAGTTGCACGACGCCACTTTGCAAATGCGCATGCTGCCGTTGACCATCGTCTTTGAGCCGGCATCCCGGCTGGTACGCGAATTGGCACACTCCGTGGGCAAGCAGGTCGAATGCACGGTAGAAGGCTCCGACATCGAGCTCGACCGGCAAATGATTGACAAGTTGTCAGACCCCATCATTCACCTGATTCGCAATGGCATTGACCACGGTCTGGAAGCACCTGCGCAGCGGCTGGCCCATGGCAAGCCGGCGCAGGGTCGACTGACCCTTTCTGCGCGGCAGGATGGTGCCTGGGTCGTGATTGCCATTGCCGACGACGGCGCCGGCATTGCGCTGGATGCAGTGCGCGACAAAGCGATCAAGAAAGGCATTCTGAGCCCGGACCGCGCTGCAGCCCTGAGCAAGCAGGAAACCATTGACCTGATATTTTTGCCCGGATTTTCCACCAGCCACATCATCACCGACCTGTCAGGGCGCGGTGTCGGCATGGATGTCGTCAAGCAATCGATCATTGATGATCTGCACGGTGTCGTCAGTGTCGAAACGCAGGCCGGCAAGGGCAGCACTTTTTCGCTGCGCCTGCCCCTGTCGCTGGCGATGATGCGGGTGCTACTGGTCGAGGTCGACGGCCTGCCCTTTGGCTTTACGGCGCAGTATGTGGCTGAGTTGCTGCGAGTGCCAAGCAGCACCTTGCTTACGGTGGCAGAGCGCAAGGTTGTCATCCTGCGCAATGAATTTGTGCCAGTGGTCCGGCTCGCTGACTTGCTCGGATTGCCCTCCTCGCGGGTGCGCCGCCCCAGCCGCGACGCAGGCATGGCACTCGGTCTGCTCTTGCTTGTGGTGAAAGTACGGCACGAGAAAATTGCGCTCGAAGTGGACGCACTGCGCGATGAACGCGACATGGTCATCAAACCGCTGCCAGCGCACATGCGCCGCCTGCCCCTGGTGTCAGGCATGGTCACCACCGGAAAAAACGAACTGGTGGGCGTGTTGCATGCGCCTGTACTGCTGGAATTGGCCCGCAAGTCCCGCACCAGCACGGACACGTCCGCAGCACCGACGCCAGACCAGCCCCGGGCGCGCAGGGTGCTGGTGGTGGACGACTCCCTCAATACCCGCGAAATTGAAAAGGACGTCCTGGAGGCCCACGGCTACCACGTTACGCTGGCCGAAGACGGACAGGACGGACTGCGCAAGGCCATGGCAGGTGAGTTTGACGCGGTATTGACCGATGTGGAAATGCCCCACATGGATGGTTTTACACTCACCGCGCGCCTGCGGCAGGAAGAAAAATACCGCAGCAAGCCGATTGTGATCATCACATCGCGCGAAAAAGAAGAAGACAAACGGCGTGGCATCCAGGTCGGTGCCGACGCCTACATCGTTAAGGGTGATTTTGACCAAAACAGCCTGGTACATACGCTGCGCGCCTTGCTGGGATAATAGGAATGGACGAACACACATGCGAATTCTGGTGGTAGATGACGATGCCATGGCCGGCGAAATGACGGGCGCCGTACTGGAAGACCTGGGACACGAGGTGCTGCTGGCCGAAGATGCAATCAGTGCCGCAAGCCAGCTCAATGCTGACGACGGCATCGGTCTGGTGGTGTGCGATATGAACATGCCCCTGGTCAGCGGCATTGACCTGTTCCGCGAACTACACGACCAAGGTAGCCACTTGCCCTTTATTTTGCTCACGGGAGATGAACCGGCTGGACTGTTGCAGCAAGAGCCGCGCCTGGACGCCTGTGTGCGCAAGGATTTTGATCTGGAGCAGACGCTGCCGCGCGCGCTCGATGCGGTGATGCAGCGCTACCTGAAAACCTGAGCGAGTCATGTGATGCCAGATTCGAGACCGCCCTCGGCGCGTGAAAAAATAACCCGCCTTCGGGCCAGCTTTGTGGCGCAACTGCCGCAACGGCTGGCCCGCATCGAGTCGCTGTGCGCACAGCTCATGCAGTCAGCACCGGACGATGCGCAGCCTGCCGAACTCCACCGCGAGTTGCACAGCCTCAAGGGCACCGGCCGTTCCTTCGGGTTTCATGCCCTGGGCAGTGCCGCAGGCGAGTGTGAAGATGTGGTCGCCTCGTTCATCGACACCGCTGCGGCCGCGCCTCCACCCGATTGGCAAAATGCCCTCGCCAGCGCAATGGACCACATCCGCAGCAGCCTTGCTACGCTCGCGACAGAGCCCGCGCAGCCATCCAATGCAACCACTTCGGTATTCACATTGCCCGCGCACAGCGAGCAACACCCCACG
Source organism: Rhodoferax sp. (assembly GCA_021738345.1). Lineage (GTDB taxonomy): Bacteria > Pseudomonadota > Gammaproteobacteria > Burkholderiales > Burkholderiaceae_C > Allorhodoferax. Next base: position 8,605 of record JAIPCE010000103.1, read on the forward strand.
CAGCTCGGCGCCCGGCGCATCTATCTGTGCGACGACGAGCCCTTGCCATTGGAACAACTCGCCAACCAGATTCGCTGTTTTGGCTATGAAATTGCCACCTTCACCGATACCCAGCACCTCCACGCTGCGGTGCTGGCGCAGCCACCCGATGCGCTGGTGCTGGATATCAATTTCCCCCAGGGTCGCAGCGCCGGCATTGAGTCCCTGACAAAGCTGCGCCAGGAAATGGCAAGTCCCATTCCGACCATTTTCCTGTCCGCCCGCAACGACTTCGAAGCCAGACTGGCAGCGGTACAGGCAGGTGCCGATGCCTACTTTCACAAGCCCGCGCGCGCCAGCGAGCTGGTGGCCACGCTAGACACCCTGACCCGACAGCAAAACACCGAACCCTTGCGGGTCCTGGTGGTGGACGACGAAGCCGAGGTCGCGGCCTACCACAGCATTCTGTTGCAGGAGGCACAGATGCTGACACGCCAGCTCAGCGATCCGTCCCAGGTGTTTCAGGTGCTGCAAGAGTTCCGGCCTGACCTGGTTCTGATGGACATGTACATGCCCCTGTGCACGGGCCGTGACCTGGCAAAACTGATCCGTCAGGTACCCGATTACGTCAGTCTGCCAATCGTCTATTTGTCCAGCGAGACCGACTGGAAAAAGCAATTTTCGGCGATGCGCGTGGGCGCTGAAGGCTTTTTGACCAAGCCCGTGGTACCGCAGGAGCTAGTCGCCGCAGTGGCGGTACGGGCCGAGCGCATGCGCACGCTGCGCGCACTGATGGCGCGCGACAGCCTCACCGGTCTGTTCAACCATACAACCACCAGTCGACTGCTCGACAACGCCCTGACCAGCGCGCAGCGCAACCAGACAACGACCTGCTTCGCCATGCTGGATCTGGACAAGTTCAAGTTGGTCAACGATACCTATGGCCACCCGACCGGCGACCAGGTTTTGCTGGCACTGTCGCGCGTGCTGCAGCAGCGCTTGCGCCACTCGGACGTAATCGGGCGCTACGGCGGAGAGGAGTTCGCCGTTGTGTTGCACGACATCCCGGTGGCTAGCGCCTTCGAGCTCCTCGATGCGCTGCGCGAGGATTTTTCACACGTGATCTTCCATGCCCAAGAGCGTGACTTTTCCTGCACCTTCAGTGCCGGTCTGGCCAGTTTTCCGGCCCACGCCGATGCAGAGGCCCTGCGCGGTGCGGCCGACCGGGCGCTGTACGCGGCAAAACATCAGGGACGCAACCGGATCGTGCAGGACGACACGGGCACCACCACCACTGCAATCGACACCCCATGCATCGCACAGCCCTAGATCAGGTACTGGAACAGCGCCAGAGCACCAGCCACGACATTGTCAATGTCGACGAACCCGTCACCAAACTGGTCATCTTTAGCCTGGGCGATGCGTGGTTCGCGTTTCATGGCGACCGGATTCGCGAAATCCTGTCCCATGCCGAGGTTTTTTTTGTCCCTGGCTGCCCGGCTTCGCTGGAAGGGGTGATCAACGTGCGGGGCGATATTGAGTCTGTCATACAGCCACACAGCCTGCTGCACCTACCCACTGCGGCGCGTGAGCGTGGCACCTGCATCCTGTTAGCCCAGGGCGGCGGTATGCGCAGTGGCATTCGGGTGGACCGTGTGGTGGACGTGATCGACGTGCCGAACAGCAGGATTGCGGTACCGCCGGGAACCCTGGCCGAACCTATGAGGCAGTTGGCACTTGGAGTGCTTGAATTCAAAAAGCAATCCGTGGTGCTGCTCGATCTCGACAAAATGTTCGCCGACTACGCGCGTGGCCTGGGATGAGCGTTTGAATGGCGTCCGATTTCCGCGTTGACGCACTCGAGGTAGCCCTGTTTTGGGTCGGCGACTGGCGCCTCGGGGTGGTGGGCAGCCAGGTGCGGTTTGCCGCCAGTCTGCAGCAGGCCAACACGGTCCAAGAACCAGCCAAGGTGCAGGACATTTCTGCGCTTTTGCTGGAGTCGGACCGCCCTGCTGCCTTGGAACTGGCCACCAATGGACGGCCATCGCAGATCTTGTGTCTTGCACTGCCGGACGGCGACCTGTTGCTGCGGGTGGGCGGCCCCGTGGAACTGGTACGCATTGCGGCCCCATGCATTCATCCGCTACCGCCCTTGCTGGCCGCGCGCACCCATTGGAACCAGTTGCGCGCCCTGGCCCAGCTACCGGGCAACCCGACCCAAGCTTTGATCCCCCTGTTGCAGTGGTGAGCGATCCATTGAACCTACTTTCCTCAGTTGACCGCTTACTATTGTTACTAAGTCCCTATGAACACTCACTATTTTGGCTTTGAAGAGCATCACCTTTCGGGTGACAGCGCTACGCACCCGATTGAGCCGCAGGCAACGCGCCTGGGGTCGTTACTCCTCCTTGCAGGCAGGAGCCTGCAGCGTCGTCGCGCCTACCCAGACGCGCCGCCAGCAGCCCACTCGGGCGCGTCCAACTGACGAAAGTAGGTTGAACCGTCGGGCTCTGAGCAATCACCCTATTCGCGCGGCTCCGACCACAGCTTGCCGCCGGTAGCCCAGTGCTGGCGTGGTACATCGACGATCAAGATATCGACCGCCTCGGCAGAGCACCCCAGCACCTCGACGGTGACCCGGGTAACTTCCTCCACCAGTTTTTTCTTCTGCTCCAGGGTGCGACCCTCCAGCATTTCAATGTGGTACGTAGGCATTGTTTCCTTTCTGGTTCAGTGGTCCGCAGTTTAGACTTCAGACTTGTCAGATTTTGATGATAGCTAGCTTTGCAACGGCCTACTTTGCTTCTCCCAACCGCTAACCGCACCCGCATGCTCCTGGCCCTGGCCTGTGCTCTGCACTTTGCACTGGGCGCCTCGGTCGGATTGTCGGTGGACGAGGCCCACTACGCCTTGTATGCGCGGCACCTTGCCCTGAGCTATTTTGACCATCCGCCGCTGGTCGGCTGGATTCAGTGGCCGCTGGTGGCGCTGGACCTGCCGACCGCGGTGCTGCGACTGGTACCAGAAGCGCTGTGGCTGGGGACCGCCCTCGGGGTTCACTCCATTGCGCTGCAATTGGCGGACAGCAAGACACCCGGCCCGGCCACAACCGCTGCCGGATTCTGGGCGGTGCTGGTGTTCGCGCTCTCGCCACTGGTACATGTGCTAGGCATAGGGCTGTTGCCAGACACCTTGCTCATGTTCTTCAGCGTTGCCCTCATGGCCCTCACCCTGCGACTGATGCAGCCCGATGCGCTGCAACGCACCTGGCTCTGGGTACTGCTGGGCGTCTTGCTGGGTCTGGCGGGTTTGAGCAAATACACCGCGATATTCATGGCGTTCGCGCTCGGTATGTGCCTGTGGCTGGCCCATGGTTGGCCCCTGCTCAGCCGGCGCGGCCTGTGGCTGGCCGTTGCCATCGCGCTGGCTCTGGTGATGCCGGTAGCGGTGTGGAACTACCAGAACCACTGGATATCGTTCAGCTACCAGGCCAAGCATGGTGCGGGTGGCCAATGGGAACTGCTGGCGCTGGTCCGGTTCTTGGTCGTACAACTGGTGGCATTTGGTCCGCTGCTTCTCTGGGCCTGGGTCGGTGCTGTGCGCGACAGCGGTGGTGCGCAACGCTCTTTGCGCTTGTTTTTTCTGCTGCCCTTTGGTGTGCTGGCAGCACTGGCCGGTGGCGGCAGCAGCTTGCCCCATTGGACCGCACCCGCCTGGGTCACCCTGGCGCCATTTGCCGGCGTGGCGTTGGCACGCGCGGTGCAACATGGCCAACGCAGATTGATAGGGTCGCTGGTATCGGCCCAGGTGCTGGCCTGTGTGGCGTTGCTGGGCCTCATGCTAAGCGCGGGCGTGCCATTTGTCAGCGGCACCACCGGGCGCGGCGATGCCACGCAGCCGTCCAACCCGTTTGCCGACCTGTTCGGCTGGGATGCGGCAGGCCAGCGTGCACGGACACTTGCGGCTGAAAACGGACTAAACAGTGTGGCGGTGCAAAACTGGACCCTTGCCAGTCGCCTGGGTTGGTACGCCCGGCCACTGCCCGTGTTGGTGCTCGAGGACCGCTTCGACCAGTTCGATCTGTGGGCCGGTGACTTGCCCGCCGGGGGCGCCACCTTGCTGGTGGATTGGTCACAGTTGGCCTACGAGGTCCCCTTGGGTGCCCACGGGTTTACCAGTTGCAAAGCGCTGGAGCAACAGGAAGTGCGACGCTTTGGCGTGCCGATCGCCCAATTTACGTTCCACGCCTGCCAGGGCTGGTCCGGCGACCCCAGGCCGCGCCTATTGGGGACCGCGCCATGAGCCCGCGCCCGCTGAATGGAGCAAGCGAGCACACCACCTCAACCCACGTGCCCGCGCAAGATTTGCACACCCCGCAGGCGTCCCGGTTTGTCTGGTCGCTCCCTCTGCTGCTTTTCGTGCTCTGCACACCCTTGTGGCTGGGCGTGTGGGAGCCGTCGCTGTTTCTGAGCCTCAACGCCCTGTTTGAGCCAGTCCACGCAACGTTCTGGGCCGGGCTGTCGCTGTTGGGTAACGCCTGGGGTGTACTGGGCGTCACCGCACCGCTACTGGTCTGGGCGCCACGGCAGATGTGGGCCTGGTTGTGCGCAGCGCCGTTTGCGATTGTGTTTGCACGGGTCGGCAAGGCGCTCATTGAAAGTCCCAGACCGGCGGCGGTGATCGACAATGCCCAGATGCGCATCGTCGGCGAAAAGCTGGAACTGGTGTCCATGCCGTCGGGCCACACCCTGACGGCGTTCGCCGTAGCGTCGGCCATCTACTTCTCGCTACCGAGTGACCGCCGCTGGCGCCATGGCTGGCTGTTTGTGCTGGCGGCTGGCACCGGGCTGTCGCGGATTGCGGTGGGTGCCCATTGGCCCGCCGACGTCGCAGTGGGTGCCTGCCTCGGTCTGCTCGCGGGCTTGCTTGGCAACCGCCTGCTGTCTCGCATGCACGCGCGCCACTTGCAGCCCCGCGCCTGGAGTTTGCGGGCAGTCGCACTGCTGGTCACCGCCGCCGCGTATCCCCTGGCCACCGAGGGCCTGGACTTCGCCGAGGCACTGGCGGTGCAATACGTTCTGGTGGGCGTGATTGGCCTCGCGCTGGTGGCATTTGTGCGGAAAAACCTGCAGCACCATTCCCTGACGGGTCACGGATAATTGCACCATGTCCGAACCGCCCATTGCACCTTTCTCCTTGTTTCCTGGTGTACCGATTCCCCCGCGCAAGCGCCCCATGTTCCGCCCCACCGCCGCCTTCATGCTGGACCAGCCGGCCCACCTGCTGGCACTGGGATTCGGCTCGGGCCTGTCGCGCATGGCGCCCGGCACCGTCGGCACCCTCTGGGCCTGGCTGGCTTTCATTGCGCTGTCGCCGTGGATGAACGACGTGCGCTGGGCGCTGCTGATCGGCATTTCGCTGCCTGTGGGCTGGTGGGCCAGCACCGTCACCGCGCGCAACATGGGCGTGCAAGACCCGGGCAACATCGTGTGCGACGAAGTGGTCGCGTTCTGGCTGGTGCTGTGGCTGGTGATGCCCACCGGCTGGCTCGGCCAGTTGTCAGCGTTTGTGCTGTTTCGGTTTTTTGACGCCGTCAAGCCTGGCCCGGTGGGCTGGGCCGATCGCCTGTTTCACGGGGTGGACCCCGTGACCGACCCGCAGGCCTGGCGCAAAGCGGGCTTTGGCATCATGTTCGACGATCTGGTCGCGGCCTTTTGCACGGTGCTGGTGCTGGCCCTTTGGAAGTTTTTCGTATGACGCCGGTGCCCGCGACAAAGCCCTGGCAGGAGGCCTTACCCCAGTTGCTGGTTCAGCGCCAATGGCTGCTTGCCACCGCCGAAAGCTGTACCGGCGGCCTGATTGCCGCAGCCTGCACCGATCTGGCGGGCTCCAGCGCCTGGTTCGAGCGCGGATTTGTCAGTTATTCCAATGACTCCAAAACCGAGTTGCTGGGCGTCGACCGCACCCTGATCGCACGCTGCGGCGCCGTCAGCCAGGAGGTGGCAGAGGCCATGGTGCGCGGCGCACTGCTGCATTCGCACACCCAGGTGGCCGTGGCCGTGACCGGCATTGCAGGCCCGGACGGCGGCAGCCCCGGCAAACCCGTGGGCACCGTCTGGCTTGCCTGGGCCACGCCGCAGGGTGTGGTCACCGAGCTGCTGCACTTTACCGGTGACCGCACTGCGGTGCGCAACGCCACCGTGCAGCATGCATTGGCGCGACTGCTGGTGCTGGTGCAAAGCGAGTCTTGAGCCGCTTGGTTTGCTACATGGTGCGCGACGGGCCATCATTGAGCGCGCGCGGCGCCTTGGACCCAATGCACAGCCATGAGCGGATGCATGACTTCTATACCATCCCTCAGTGGGTCAGGCTGTTCGACTGGAGCCACCAATAATCCTAACGAGGCTACGCCTCAGACCGACGAGTGATATTGTTGCTGACGAGTGCCGACTCGAATTGGGGTAAGGTGACTCCGATCGAGCCGTCTGGGCCAAGCCCATAGATAATTGGTGCTCGAAGCACGATGGGGTCCGAA
>JAIPCE010000104.1 GCA_021738345.1 Rhodoferax sp.
CGGGTAATCATGCACGCGGTCCAACAGATCTTGGCATTGCTGTAATGCCGCTTTTCGGGCGCCCTGCACTTCGGCCAGCAAAGCCTCCAGCTCGACGGACCCAACTGCGGAGTCGAGTGCCTCGCGCCACTCCATCTGCTGCATCAGGAATGCGCCAGGCATGGCAGTATTTACGTGCGCATTGACCGAGGCACCCGCCAACTCGCACAGGTAGGCCGCACGCGTAAGCGGGTCCTTGATGCGCTGGTGGGCTTCATTGATGCGAGCAGACCATTGCATGGCCACACGCTGCGCTGCTGCGCCCTGGGCTGCAAACTGGTCTGGGTGCACCTGGCGCTGCAAGGCCTTCCAGCGGGCATCGATCTGTAACAGGTCTTGGGCAAACTGCTGTTCCAGGCCCAGCAGCACAAAATCATTGGATTGGAGATTCACACCCGAAACGACTCACCGCAGCCGCATTTGTCGCGCTCATTGGGGTTGTTGAAGCGAAAGCCCTCATTAAGGCCCTCACGCACAAAGTCCAGTTGGGTGCCGTCAATATAGGCCAGACTCTTGGGGTCGACCAGCACTTTTACACCATGGCCTTCATACACGAGGTCTTCAGGCGCAAGTTCATCGACATATTCCAACTGGTAGGCCAGGCCGGAGCAACCTGTGGTTTTCACACCCAGACGCACGCCGACGCCCTTGCCGCGTTTGCTCAGGTAACGCGTCACATGGCGCGCCGCCGCTTCGGTCAAAGTAACTGCCATGGTGCTCAGGCGGCGGCTGCCGCCAGCATTGGCTCAGCGCGCCCGTCGTCCAGGTGCTTTTTCTTGTAGTCGTCCACTGCGGCCTTGATGGCATCTTCAGCCAAAATGGAGCAGTGAATCTTGACCGGTGGCAGCGCCAGTTCTTCGGCAATCTGGCTGTTCTTGAGGGCCGCCGCCTGGTCGAGCGTCTTGCCCTTGACCCACTCGGTCACCAGAGACGAAGACGCGATGGCGGAACCACAACCATAGGTTTTGAAGCGTGCATCTTCAATCACGCCGGTGCTGGCGTTGACCTTGATCTGCAACTTCATGACATCACCACACGCTGGCGCGCCGACCATGCCCGTGCCCACAGAATCGTCGCCTTTTTCAAAGCTGCCCACGTTGCGCGGATTTTCGTAGTGGTCCACGACTTTCTCTGAATAAGCCATACGTTTCTCCTAATATTTCGGTTTCACAATTGTTGGATTCAGGCCCTGCGACGGTCAGTGCGCCGCCCATTGAATGGCGGAAATGTCGACACCGTCCTGGTACATCTCCCAGAGGGGGCTTAACTCACGTAGCTTGGCAACGTTCTTCTTGATCGTGTCGACTGCGTAGTCAATCTCGGCTTCAGTGGTCCAGCGACCGATCGTCATGCGCAAGCTGCTATGGGCCAATTCGTCGCTGCGACCCAAGGCGCGCAAAACATAGCTGGGCTCCAGCGACGCCGAGGTACAGGCCGAACCGCTGCTGACGGCCAGCCCCTTGATGCCCATGATCAGCGATTCGCCCTCGACGTAGTTAAAACTCATATTGAGGTTGTGTGGCACGCGCTGGGACAGGTGGCCATTGATGAATACCTGTTCCACGTCCTTGAGGCCCGCCAGCATGCGGTCGTGAAGGCCACGAATGCGAACATTTTCTGCCGCCATTTCCTCTTTGGCGATGCGATAGGCCTCACCCATGCCCACGATCTGGTGGGTTGGCAGCGTACCGCTGCGCATGCCACGCTCATGCCCGCCGCCGTGCATTTGCGCCTCCAGGCGCACCCGTGGCTTGCGACGCACAAACAGTGCGCCGATGCCCTTGGGGCCATAGGTCTTGTGCGCGGTCAGGCTCATCAGGTCTACCGGGAGCTTGGTCAGATCAAAATCGACCCGGCCCGTCGCTTGCGCTGCGTCGACGTGAAAAACAATGCCTTTTTCACGGCACACCGCCCCGATCGCGGAAATGTCCTGAATCACCCCGATCTCGTTGTTCACAAACATGACGCTGGCCAGGATGGTGTCTGGGCGAATCGCGGCCTTGAACGTCTCCAGATTGACCAGCCCATCGTCCTGCACGTCGAGATAGGTGACTTCAAAGCCTTGGCGCTCAAGTTCGCGGCAGGTGTCGAGCACGGCCTTGTGCTCTGTTTTGACCGTGATCAGGTGTTTGCCCTTGGACTGGTAAAAGTGCGCCGCACCTTTGAGGGCCAAATTGTTGGACTCGGTGGCACCGGAGGTCCAGACAATCTCGCGCGGGTCCGCACCTATCAAGTCGGCAACCTGGCAACGCGCTTTTTCTACCGCAGCTTCTGCCTCCCAGCCCCAGGCGTGGCTGCGCGATGCCGGATTACCAAAATGGCTGCGCAGCCAGGGCACCATGGCATCCACCACCCGTTCGTCGCAGGGGTTGGTGGCGCTGTAGTCCATGTAAATCGGAAAGTGTGGAGTCGAGTCCATGAGTGACCTTTAGCGCTTAGCTTTTCGAGAACGCGTTGCCCAGCGCAAACACCGAGTTGGGCGCATTGATGCGAATGGGCTTGACCGCAGGCATGGCCGAAATGGCGCGTTTGATGCTGGTTTTGCCCTCGACCTGCAATCCTTTTGCCAATTGGTCGTCGACCAGCTTTTGCAAACTGACCGAGTCAAGAAACTCGACCATGCGGGTATTGAGCGCGGCCCACAGATCGTGCGTCATGCACTGGGCACCCTCGCCATGGCAGTTCTCATGGCCGCCACATTGGGTGGCGTCAATCGGCTCATCCACCGACAGAATGATGTCGGCCACAGTGATGTCAGACGCCTTACGTGCCAAGGTATAGCCACCGCCAGGGCCTCTGGTAGACTCCACCAGTTCATGCCTGCGCAGCTTGCCAAAGAGCTGCTCGAGGTAGGACAAGGAGATTTCCTGGCGTTGGCTGATTGCCGCCAAAGTCACAGGGCCGCTGCTTTGACGCAAGCCTAAGTCGATCATCGCGGTGACCGCAAAACGGCCTTTTGTGGTGAGACGCATGGGGTGCTCCTTCAGTCGTTGGGTTGAACCATGACCCCAAGTATAGCAAGAATCCGATCAATTTACTCAAGTATTCGACTGAACGGTAATTTTTCTAATTCTCACCGCCCGAAAGCAACAAAGGCGCATCACTGCCGCGTGCCCCAAAGGCCTGTTCTTTCAGGATTGCCAACTGGTCGCGCACCCGTGCGGCCTTCTCGAATTCGAGATTGCGGGCGTGGTCCATCATCAGTTTCTCAAACCGCTTGATTTCGCGCGCAATGTCTTTTTCGCTCATATCCTCGACCTGCGCGCGTGCGATGGCATCACGCTCCAGACGTTCGGCCTCTTTTCCTGCTTTCTCGCTATACACGCCGTCGATCAGGTCACGCACCTGCTTGACGATGCTGCGCGGCGTGATGCCGTGCGCCAGATTGTGGGCCACCTGTTTTTTGCGCCGACGGTTGGTCTCGCCAATCGCGCGCTCCATCGAGTCGGTGATCTTGTCGGCATACAAGATCGCGCGCCCCTCCAGGTTGCGGGCAGCGCGACCGATGGTTTGAATGAGGGAGCGCTCCGAGCGCAAAAAGCCCTCCTTGTCTGCATCCAGAATCGCCACCAGCGAGACTTCCGGAATATCCAGCCCTTCGCGCAGCAAGTTGATACCGACCAGCACATCGAACGTGCCGAGGCGCAAGTCACGCAGAATCTCGACGCGCTCCACGGTGTCAATGTCACTGTGCAGGTAGCGCACCTTGACACCGTTGTCGCTCAGGTAGTCGGTCAGTTGCTCTGCCATGCGTTTGGTCAGCGTGGTGATGAGCACCCGCTCGTGCTTCTCGACCCGGATGCGGATTTCCTGCAGTACGTCGTCGACCTGGCTGGAGGCGGGGCGTACTTCGACCTCTGGGTCGACCAGTCCAGTGGGACGCACGAGTTGCTCCACCACCTTGCCCGCATGGTCTTTTTCCCACTGCCCAGGCGTGGCAGACACAAAGATGGCCTGGCGCATCTTGGCTTCGAACTCCTCAAATTTCAGCGGACGGTTGTCCAATGCGCTCGGCAGGCGAAAGCCGTACTCCACGAGCGTCGTCTTGCGCGAGCGGTCGCCGTTGAACATGCCGCCAAACTGGCCAATCAGCACATGGGATTCGTCGAGGAACATCAGCGCATCCCTGGGCAGATAGTCGGTCAAAGTCGCCGGCGGCTCGCCCGGTGCCGAACCACTGAGGTGGCGGCTGTAGTTCTCGATGCCCTTGCAGTGGCCCACCTCAGATAACATCTCCAGATCAAACCGCGTGCGTTGCTCCAGCCGCTGCGCCTCGACCAACTTGCCCTGATTGACAAACTCCTTGACGCGGTCTGACAACTCCAGCTTGATGGTTTCAACGGCTGCCAGCACTTGTTCGCGCGGGGTGACGTAATGGCTGCTTGGATACACCGTGAAGCGGGGAATTTTTTGTCGGATGCGACCCGTGAGCGGATCAAACAGTTGCAGTGACTCAATTTCGTCGTCAAACAGTTCCAGCCGCACCGCCATTTCACTGTGCTCTGCCGGAAAAACATCGATCGTGTCACCACGAACCCGGAAGGTCCCACGGGCAAAGTCCATGTCGTTGCGCTGGTATTGCATGCGCACCAGTTGGGCAATCAGGTCGCGCTGCCCGACGCTGTCGCCAGTGCGCAGCGTCATGACCATCTTGTGGTAGGCCTCGGGCTGGCCGATACCGTAAATCGCGGACACGGTGGCCACAATGACGACGTCGCGCCGCTCCAGCACACTCTTGGTGCACGATAGGCGCATCTGTTCAATGTGCTCGTTGATTGCAGAGTCTTTCTCGATGAACAAATCGCGCTGCGGCACATAGGCCTCGGGTTGGTAATAGTCGTAATAGCTGACGAAATATTCCACTGCATTGCGCGGGAAAAACTCGCGAAACTCGCTGTACAACTGCGCCGCCAGGGTCTTGTTGGGTGCAAACACAATGGCCGGACGACCCAGGCGGGCAATGACATTGGCCATGGTGAAGGTCTTGCCCGAGCCGGTAACACCCAGCAGGGTTTGAAACACCTCACCGTCGTTGACCCCTTCTACCAACTGGCCAATCGCCTCCGGCTGGTCGCCAGCAGGGGGGTATGGCTGGTACAACTCAAAGGGCGACTCCGGAAAGCGCACAAACACACCGCCAGACGGTGGGATTGAAGGTACAGGCACCGGTCCTGGGGCGATATCGCGGGCGTTTTTCATGAAAGTCCCAATGCGCCCGGTAAAATTGCGGGCAATCCAAAAGAATACGCCATTTCCGCAAGCAGGTCTGTGGCCGCTCAAACGCCGGGCCTTTGCGTGCACCTGCATGCTTTTGGTCCCATTTTTCATTCTGAGAGGTTTTCTTATGTCCCTATTTTCCGCCGTAGAGATGGCCCCGCGTGACCCGATTTTTGGCTTGAACGAACAGTTTGCTGCTGACACCAACCCGGCAAAGGTCAACCTCGGGGTCGGTGTCTACTTCGATGACAAGGGCAAACTGCCCTTGCTGCAGTGCGTACAAGCGGCGGAAAAGGCCATGATGGAAAAGCCCACCGCCCGCGGCTACCTGCCGATTGACGGCATTGCCGCCTACGATGCCGGTGTCAAGGCACTGGTATTTGGCGCCGACAGCGAGCCTGTCGCGTCCGGGCGCGTTGCCACCATTCAGGCGCTCGGCGGCACGGGCGGCCTCAAGGTTGGGGCTGATTTTCTCAAGAAGATGAATCCCGATGCCAAGGTCCTGATTTCGGATCCAAGCTGGGAAAACCACCGCGCCTTGTTCAGCAACGCAGGTTTTGCAGTGGACAGCTACGCCTACTACGATGCCGACCAGCGCGGTGTCAATTTTTCGGGCATGCTGGCTGACCTCGACGCGGCGGCCCCGGGCACCATCATTGTGTTGCATGCCTGCTGCCATAACCCGACGGGTTACGACCTCAGCGCCAGCCAGTGGGACCAGGTCGTCGCGGCCTGCCAGGCCAAAAACCTGGTCCCGTTCCTCGACATGGCCTACCAAGGCTTTGCCCAGGGTATCGCTGAAGACGGCGCAGTGGTGGGCAAGTTTGTAGCAGCTGGGCTCACTTTTCTGGTTTCCACCTCGTTTTCAAAGAGCTTCAGCCTGTACGGTGAACGCGTCGGCGCTTTGAGCGTGTTATGTACCGACAAGGAGGAAGCAAGCCGCGTGCTGTCGCAACTGAAAATCGTGATTCGCACCAACTACTCCAACCCGCCAACCCACGGCGGCTCAGTCGTTGCGGCCGTCTTGAACAACCCCGAGTGGCGCGCGCTATGGGAACAGGAACTCGGCGAGATGCGGGTCCGCATCAAAGCCATGCGCCAGAAGCTGGTCGATGGTCTCAAGGCCGCCGGCATTGCGCAAGATATGAGCTTCATCACGACCCAGGTCGGAATGTTCAGCTACTCGGGCTTGTCCAAAGACCAGATGATCAGGCTGCGCAACGAATTTGGTGTCTATGGAACCGACACCGGACGCATGTGTGTGGCGGCCTTGAACAGCAAGAATATCGACCACGTCTGCGCGTCGATCGCCAAGGTTTTATAAGACCTTCCGCCAAGCTTGCCGCCATCGCCACTGCGATGCGGCATGTGCGAAACATCACACCCCCCAGCGCCGTCGCCATGAGTCCATGGTTCAGGTTACTTCTCTTGCCCTTGTGGGTACTTGTGGTGGCACCACCGGTGCAGGCCTGGAACAACCACACGCTCGCAGCCTATCGGGCCTTCGAGAGAATGCCCGAGGTCATCAATGCCGCACCCGTGGCGGTGGAGTCGCTGGAGAGCTTTCTCAAGGCCGAGGAGCCGTCGCTTGAAGCCCTGTTGGCAGGCCAGGAAGCCTGGGCTCAAGCCAATATGGAAGATTTTCCGGCTCGACCGACGCATTTGGCCTTTAAGGCCGACCCGACCCGCACCGACGAGGCGCGCCAACAGGCCTTTCTAAAGGCCTTGCGGGTCGCACCGAACGTCAAATTTGCGTTGTACCTGCAACCCGATCCCACGCAGTCTGCACCAGTGACCCCTTTGCTTGCGCACAGCGCAGTCAGCTCGCTCGCAGGCACGCCCGACCCTGGTGTGCGCTTTGTTGCCCTGCGATCGGGTGATCAGGTCGCCGCATTGGGCATACTGGCGTCTGCGTGCGACGAACCGGACTATGGTCTCGATCTCAATTTGTGGGAAGACAGCCCCTCGGAGTGGGGCAAGATGTACGGGTTTGGCGCACAACCCTTTGGCAACCCAACCCTTTCGTACTCGTCGCAAGCGCCATTTCACATGGGCTTCATGCACGAGAAAAAGTTGCTATACCTGGCGGCGCCCTTCATCAAGCGCACTTATCCCTTGCTGCGCATCCACCAGTTTGGCACGCTGGCGGCCTTTGCGTTTCGCACTGGGCATTCCTACTGGGGCTGGCGGTTTGCCGGCCTGGCGCTGCACTACGTGCAAGACCTGACCCAACCGTACCATGCCAGCCTGGCTCCGGCCGAGTCGACTTTGAAACTGATGTCCGCCAACGCGCTGGCGTTGGCTGGCTTGTCTGGCATGAAGGACCGCCTGATTACCTTGCAGTCCAACCGCCACCTTGCGCTTGAAAAATACCAGAATGAGATGCTGCGCCGGGCCGCACTGAACGCAGCAGACACGTCATTGGAAATCGCCCTGCGCAACACCAGCTCGGACTCGACCTACCCGGATTGGGGAGACGCTTACACCAAGACCTGGGTCGCGGCCCAGGCGCACAAGGCGGGTACGCCAGTGACCGAAATCCTGATTGCCACCCTGCCCACAGAGTATGTCAACGACGCGTCGTTTGACTTCGGCGTAAATGAACCCGGTATTGATCTGCTCACTGAACTGGGTCGCCGACCGCAGACCGAACGTGCACAACTGGAAGCTGCCGTGGCCGAGTTGATGGTCAATTTTGGTGCCCATAGCCGCAACGCACTGCGCGGAATACTGAAAGCCGGCGAAATGTAAGGTGGTCTGCGGCGCAGCAACGGCGCTGCACGCTACAGGCCAAGCTCCCGGTACAGCGCATCCATCCGTGCGGTGACCGCTGTGTCCATCGCGATCGTGCGCCCCCATTCGCGCTGCGTTTCGCCAGGCCACTTGTGGGTGGCATCGAGACCCATTTTGCTGCCCAGACCACTGACCGGCGAAGCGAAGTCCAGGTAATCAATCGGCGTGTTGTCGACCAGCATGGTGTCACGCGTGGGGTCGACACGGGTGGTCAGTGCCCAAATCACTTCGCGCCAATCGCGCACGTTCACATCCTCGTCGACGACCACAATGAACTTGGTGTACATGAACTGCCGCAGGTGGCTCCAGACACCCATCATGATGCGGCGTCCATGGCCCGGGTAGGACTTCTTGATCTGCACCAACGCCATGCGGTAGCTGCAACCCTCGGGTGGCAGATAAAAGTCGGTGATCTCGGGAAACTGGCGCTGTACCAGCGGCACAAACAATTCATTGAGTGCCATGCCTAGCACCGCCGGCTCATCTGGGGGTTTGCCGGTGTACGTGGAATGGTAAATGGGGTCGGTGCGATGGGTGATGCGGTCAACCGTGAACACCGGGAACATGGCCTGCTCGTTGTAGTAGCCGGTATGGTCCCCATAGGGGCCCTCGAGCGCATGCTGGAAACCACTGGGATGGCTCGCATCCGGGTAAATGTGCCCCTCCAGTACCACCTCGGCCCGGGCCGGCACCCGCAACGTGCTGCCCAGCGCCTTGACCAGCTCGGTGCGTTCACCGCGCAGCAGGCCCGCAAACTGGTACTCCGACAGGCTGTCGGGCACCGGTGTGACGGCACCCAGGATAGTGGCCGGATCGGCGCCCAGTGCGACCGCCACCGGATACGCCTGTCCGGGATGCGCAGCGCAATGGTCGCGAAAGTCGAGGGCACCTCCGCGGTGCGCCAGCCAGCGCATGATGACCTGATTGGGCGCGATCACCTGCTGGCGGTAGATGCCCAGGTTTTGCCGTGCCTTGCGCGGCCCCTGGGTGATCACCAGACCCCAGGTGATGAGCGGTGCTACGTCACCTGGCCAGCAATGCTGTATCGGCAGGCGCGCCAGATCCACGTCCTTGCCCTCCCAGACCACGTCCTGGCACGGAGCAGAACGTAGCTCTTTGGGTGCCATGTTCCACAGTGTCTTGAGGAGCGCACCCATGCCCACCATGTCTTTGAAGCCTTTGGGTGGCTCAGGCTCCTTGAGGGAGGCCAGCAATTCGCCAAACGGACGGATGCCGCTGAGGTTTTCCACACCCATGGCCCGCGCCACACGCTGGGACGTTCCGAACAAATTGCCCAACACCGGCATGCTGTGGTCGCTCACGTTCTCAAACAGAATGGCCGGACCGCCAGCCCGCAACACCCGGTCGCACAGGGCGGTCATTTCCAGATACGGTGAAACGCGCTGAGGAATACGGCGCAGCTCGCCGGCCTGTTCCAGCTGGGTCAGGAATTCGCGCAGATCGAGGTAGGCCATCGGCTTGCCTTGTTTCAGGCGGTCTGTGCGGGCCGCGCACTGCCGGTCCAGCGGACAGACTGGGTGTCCGCAATGTCGAGCAGATCCAGCACGCGCGCCACGCTCTGATCGACCAGCTCGGCAACCGACTGCGGTCGCAAATAAAAGGCTGGCATGGGCGGGCAAATGATGCCACCCATCTCGGTGACAGTCACCATATTGCGTAAATGCACCAAGTGCAGGGGCGACTCGCGCACCATCAGCACCAGACGGCGACGTTCTTTGAGCATGACATCGGCGGCGCGGGTCAGGAGGTTGTCGGAGAGCCCATGCGCTACTGCCGCCAGCGTGCGCATGGAACAGGGTGCAATCACCATTGCGCTGCACTGAAAGGAACCGCTGGCAATCGCCGCACCCACATTGCGCACGTCGTGCACCTGCTGCGCCAGGGCTTCAATGGCAGCGCGGTCCGGGCATTGCGGCCCCTGCTCTTCTGCGACATTGCGCCACCCGGCCTCGGTCACCACCAGATGGCACTCCACGCCAGGGACAAGCTGCAATCGCTGGAGTAGCCGCACACCATACACGGCGCCACTGGCCCCTGAAATCCCCACAATAATGCGCCGAGGTGGCTGCGCCGTAGTCACGGCGTGGTCTCGCCGCGACGTGCCATGCGTTGTACCAGTCCGGCGGGCAGCCACTGCTGCAAATCGAGCACGGGAAGTTCCAGCGCATCAAGGGTGTTCTTTACCACCAGCCCCAGCTCGGTATCGCCTTCCATGGACAGCCGGCGGTTAAAGAACAGGGTGTCGGGGTCTTCCTGGCGCTGCGCCAGCAACAGAAAGTCGTGCGCATTGGCGCTGATGGTCAGATCGGTGGCTGCCTGGCGTGCGCTGGCCAGAAAACGTCCACGCCTCCAGACAAAATCGAAACCCAGACCGGCATCCCGCACATGGATGCGCAGCCGTTTGCGCTCGAGCAAGCGGCCCACGTCGGCGGGAATCTGCCTGGCCAAACCCAGATTGAGCGCCGTAACCAATAACACCGCTCCTGGGTACGCAGGCAGACGCGACAGCACCGCGCTAAGCGGAGCCGGTATTTCAAAAGGCGGCAGCACCATCATTGCGAGTTCCTCCCTGGGCGGCACATGTGCATCGGTCGATTCCCCAGTCCTTGGCTTCGGATCAGCGCGTTACGCCGCAAGCGGCAGCTCAACCAGGTCGAGCCCCGGGCGGCCATGCCAATAGCCATTGCAGCTAGCCGCTGGCATGACGGGCTGCAGAGCCGCTGCGGCTTCACGTGGAGCCAGCACACCCTGTATGGCATCACGAAACCGGGCCACCACCTCCGCGGTATGGTTAGCCTGCGGGCTGAGGCGCACCACATCAACACCCAACTGGCGCAGGCTGTCAATGGCATCGATGAGGTTGTAGACCCGGGCTGACTGGGTCTGCGTGCCATTGAGCACCAAGAACTCTTCGCTCTCGCGGGTCTTCATCATGAGTCCGTCGGGGTGCGACAAACAACTGAACCGGCAGTCGTCCTTGGGCAAATTGCAGTGGCGTGCAGTAAAGCAGCGTGCCGAAAATGCCAGTGGCATGCGGCCATAGGCAAATACTTCGGTTTGCAGGGACTGAGCACGACCCGCCTGCATGGCGGCCAGGTCGGTCTGGCGCATTTCCAGGGGCATGACCCAACGACTGGCGCCCAAACCCGCCATCCACTGCAAGGTCGCCAAGTTGTAAATGTTCAGATGCGGACCCGCAACAAAGGGTACTTTCCCGGCCAGATTGTGCACCGCACCCATATCGTTTGCCTCCACAAGGAAGTCGCCATTGGCGCAAATCTTGTGCATGGTTCCGACCTCGGCACCCGATTCAAGCAAGACCTGGGTTGACAGGACCACTTCTTTGCCGGCACGGCGCAAGCGTGCCGCAAGCTCGAGCCAGTCTGCCAGCCGCAGTTCGTGGCGACGCGAGCAGACCGTCTCACCGAGGTAGACGATGTCGATCGGGGCGGCGGCCATGGCATCATAAAACCCCAGGACCACATCTCGCTGCCAGTAATAAAGAAGGGGACCGAGTGCGATTTTCATTTCCATGGCCGGTGGTAAGCACCCAAGGTGTGTTGCTGGCCTTCTGCGACCTTGTCGAGGCTGCTCATCCATTGCGGTTTGGCGGCGTAGCGGTGCGGGTTTGCGCTGCAATGGTCTAGCGCCTCACGCCAGACCCGGGTGACCTGGGCCACATAGGCCGGGCTGCGCTGACGCCCTTCGATCTTGATGGCCCGCACGCCGATCTTCATGATCTGAGGCAGCAGTTCCAAAGTATTGAGGCTGGTGGGCTCTTCAATGGCGTAGTAATTGTGGTCTTGCTCGACGTCAAAACGTCCTTTGCAAAGTGTAGGATAGCCTGCGTTTTCGCCCTTGCCGTAGCGGTCGATCAGCACGTTATTGAGGCGCGACTCGAGTCCACTGGATGTCTCTTGCCAGCGCACCGCCTTGGGTGGAGAACACACGCCGTGGGTATTGGGCGATTCGCCAGTGACATACGAGGACAGGGCGCAGCGGCCTTCCACCATCACGCACAGGCTGCCGAAACCAAACACTTCGATCTCGACCTCGGTTTTCTCGATCAGTTGCGCCACCTGCGTCAGCGACAGCACCCGCGGCAACACCGCCCGCACAATGCCAAACTGGTCACGGTAAAAGTTGATCGCGTCAAAGTTGGTGGCCGAGCCTTGTACCGACAGGTGCAGCCGCAATCCGGGATGACGGACCATGCCATACTGCATCAATCCGGGGTCGGCCAAAATGACCGCATCGACACCCAGGTCAGCGGCCTTGTCCATGGCCGAGCGCCAGGGTCCGGGGTTGCTTGCCTGGGGGTAGGTGTTGAGCGCCATGAACACCTTGCAGCGGCGGACATGGGCATAGCCGATTCCACTTGCGATGGCCGCCTCATCAAAATTGAGCCCGGCAAAATTGCGTGCGTTGGTGGCATCACGCAATCCCAGGTAGACACAATCGGCACCCTGATCCACTGCAGCCTTCAGAGCAGGCAAGCTGCCCGCTGGGCACACCAGCTCAGGCGCAGTTGCCACTGCATCGCTCGGGGTGACAACGATGGGGTCGGGAGTGTTAAGGTCAGATTCCATGTGACTGTGTGAGGAAGCTCAGGAAGCGAAATTCGCGCTGGGCGGGACGATACGCCTTTCGGCGCGCCGGTGGATTGATCCAAGTCAACGGTAGACGTTGATTCTATACAGGAATGGTCGGGATTAGACCGCCCCACAAACCCATTCGCGGTGCCCGTGTTGCCCCCAGGGACAGTAGCGGAAGTTTGCCCTCAGTCCAGTCCTTGACTTAGCGGCATCTTGCAGGTAAATTCTTAATAACCAATTAGTCATTAACACATGCCAGGTCCCATTAACCTATGCAAAATTGCAGCCACGGTGCGCGCCAAGAGCGCACGTCGCAAAGGGGCGCGGCCCGGCGAGCTGCTGGCTGCTGCACTGTCTTTGTTTGTTGAAAAAGGTTTCGCTGCAACGCGGGCCGAAGAAATCGCCCGGCGTGCCGGGGTGTCCAAAGGCACCTTGTTTCTCTATTTTTCCAGCAAAGAGGACCTGTTCAAGGCCGTGGTACGCGAAAACCTGTCCGGGCACTACCCCGAATGGCGCGCCCGGCTGGAGGCGTTTGAGGGCAGCACTGCCGATTTGTTGCGAACTTTCATGCAACAGTGGTGGGACCGTGTCGGCGACACACCGGCATCGGGCATCACCAAACTCATGGCCAGCGAAGCCAGCAACTTCCCTGACCTGGCGGCGTTTTATCAAAAAGAAGTAATTGAGCCCGGCGAGGCCCTGATTCGGACCATTCTGGAGCGTGGCGTGCAAAAGGGCGAGTTTCGCCCGATTGACATGCAATATGGCGTCTACACCGTGCTCGCACCCATGCTTTTTCTGGCAATGTGGAAGCATTCCTTTGGATCCAATGCCTTGCGTGTGGGCAGGCTGGTGCCAGAAGATTACCTGTCCGTTCAGGTGGAAACCATCCTCAACGGCCTAGCAGCCGGCCCCACACTGCCCCCTCTCCGCAAGCCCTCTGACTCAGACCCGACAACCCATGAAGACCTTGAACCAAGCCCGTCACCGCGCGCGCAGCGCAGCGGTCCGGGGTGTACGCAAGTCAGGGATGGCGTCACCGCATCCACAATGACGCCCCCCGTTCAGGGAAAGAAAAGCAAATGAAACAATGGATCAAGTGGGCCGTCGCCGTCGCGGTCGTCGCAGCACTGCTTGGGATCACTGTGCGGGTGCTTGCTGCACGTGAGGCCAAAAAGGCGCTACTGGAGTCGCAACAGGCAGCGGCCTTGGCGCAAGCGCTTGTGTTGTTGACAGCCACCGACCTGGTGCAAGCACAGCTGCTCGAATTGCCGCAAACCCTGTCAATCAGCGGGCCACTGAAGGCCGCTCGTTCGGCGTTCGTCAAGGTGCGCGTACCCGGTGAATTACAGGGTCTTCAATTGCGTGAGGGTGACCCCGTGAAGGCGGGCGACATCGTTGCCCGCATCGAATCGACCGAATACCAGGCACGTTTGCGCCAGGCCCAGCAGCAAGCCGAGTCGGCGCGCGCCCAGGTTGATATTGCCAAGCGCAACTTCGCCAATAACCGGTCTCTGGTTGAGCAGGGCTTTATTTCAAAGACAGCACTTGACGCATCGCTCGCCACCTTGAACGCGGCCGAGGCTAATTTCCAGGCCGCGCAGGCGGGTGTGGACCTGACAACCAAGTCACTTGAAGACACGGTGCTGCGGGCGCCGCTCTCAGGCCACATTGCGCAACGGCTGGCGCAACCGGGCGAGCGGGTGTCGGTTGATACCCGTGTGCTGGAGATCGTCGATTTGAGTCAATTGGAGCTGGAGGCGAGCCTCAGCGCGGCCGACTCGGTGCGGGTACGGGTCGGCCAAAGTGCCGAACTTAGTATCGAGGGGGCAAGCCAAAGCATCGCGGCAAAGGTGGTCCGGGTGAGCCCCAGCGCGGTCGCCGGTAGCCGTGCCGTGCTGGCTTACCTGGCGCTAGCGGGCCAGGCCGGTTTGCGCCAGGGATTATTCGCCCAGGGTGGCTTGTCGACTGGTACCGTGCGTGCCATCGCGGTACCACTGAGCAGCGTGCGAACCGACAAACCCCAGCCCTATGTGCAACAGGTGCAAGGCGACCAGGTATTGCACACCACGGTGTCGGTGGGTGATCGGGCAGACCTTGCTGGGCAAACGCTGGTTGCGGTCCAGGGCCTCACCGAAGGCGCCAA
>JAIPCE010000105.1 GCA_021738345.1 Rhodoferax sp.
CACCGGCACCGCTCGCGCGGTAGGTGTCAATCCGCAGATCTGAAGGGTTGATTTTGATCGCTTCCTGCTCGTCAGGCTCGGCCAGCACTGCGACCGTGCAGGCGCTGGTGTGGATGCGGCCCTGGGTCTCGGTCACGGGAACCCGTTGCACCCGGTGTCCGCCCGACTCGAACTTGAGCGCGCCATAGACGTTATGGCCTTCTATGCGCACTACCACCTCTTTGTAGCCACCGAGTTCGCTAGGCGACTCGCTGATGATCTCGACCTTCCAGCCCTGGCGGTCACAGTAGCGGGTGTACATGCGCAGCAGGTCGCCCGAAAACAGGGTGGATTCGTCGCCGCCGGTGCCCGCGCGAATTTCCATGAAGGCATTGCGAGCATCGTCGGGGTCCTTGGGCAGCAACATGCGCTGCAATTCGCCTTCAAGCTGCGTCAATTCAGCGCTGGCAGAGTCAATTTCTTCTTGCGCCATGGCAGCCATGTCCGCGTCGGCAGCAGAGTCACGCAGCATGTCGTGACCCGCTGCCAGATCAGCCTCGCGCTGCTGGTAGCGCGCCCAGCGCGTGGCCACCGCTGCCACCTCGGTGTGCTCGCGCGACAGCACCAGAAACTGCGCCATGTCTTTCATGATGTCCTCGCGTGACAGCAAAAACTCAAGCTCGCCGAGTCGGTCTGCGTAACGTGCGAGTTGTTGGCGAAGAAAGGATTTCATATGGGGTGATCTGGTGCGATAAGGGCTTGGAAACGCTCTGCCAGAACCTCAAAAGCAGTGAGGCTGGCGTTGCGTCGGTGACCCGGAGCGTGTCGACGGGTCGCTGACACACAGGGCAGCTAACGCTCTTTGCGCAAGAAAAAATGTTCGATCGCGGTACTGGCCCGCTCACGTGCTGCGGCGTCGCCGGCACGCAGCTCGGCCATGGCCCCGTGCAGCATCTTCTGGGTGATGCCTCTGGACAGGGCCTCCATCACGGCTTCCACGCTTTCGCCCTTGGCCAGCAGCTTGCGTGCGCGCGCCAATTCGAGTGCGCGCCACTGGTCCGCCTGGGCGTTGAGCTGTTGAATCAGGGGAACTGAATTGCGCTGGTCAATCCAGTGCATGAAGCTTTGCACGCCGGCATCGACGATAGCCTCGGCCTGCGCCACTGCGGCTTGCCGGTTGGCTTGTGCGGTCTGGACCACGCTCGCCAGATCATCGACGGTGTAGAGGTAAATGTCTTCCAGAGCCTTGACTTCAGGCTCGATGTCGCGCGGGACCGCGAGGTCGACCATGAACATCGGGCGGTGGCGGCGCCGCTTGAGGGCACGCTCCACGGCGCCGAGTCCGATGATGGGCAAGGTGCTGGCCGTGCAACTGATGACTGCATCAAATTCATGCAGACGGTCTGGCAAATCGCCAAGCCGCATGACCTCGCCACCAAAATGGGTGGCCAGTTTTTCGCCCCGTTCCAGGGTGCGATTGGCAATGGCGATCGACTTGGGGTTTTTGGCAGCAAAGTGGGTGGCGCACAGTTCGATCATTTCACCGGCACCGACAAACAGCACCCGCACCTCACCTAAATCTTCAAACAGTTGGCCCGCCAGACGCACGGCTGCGGCTGCCATGCTGATGGAATGGGCACCAATTTCGGTCGAGGTACGCACCTCTTTGGCGACTGCAAAAGAGCGCTGGAATAGCTGACTTAGTGTAGTGCCCAACGCGCCGGCGGCTTCTGCGGCGCGTACCGCGTCTTTGAGCTGTCCCAAAATCTGGGGCTCACCGAGCACCATGGAGTCGAGCCCGCTGGCAACCCGAAACGCGTGGCGCGCGGCGTGACCGTTCTCTAAGCTATAGGTGTGGTGGCGTAGCGCACCGGGATCGATTCCCGCGGACTGCGCCAGCCAGTCCAGCGTGGGCTCAAGCTCAGGTTGATCCCCCGCGCAATAGATCTCGGTGCGGTTGCAAGTGGAAACAATGGCAGCTTCAGGCATGCGATGCAGCGCACTGCGCAAGCCCTGCAGGTGGGGCTCGATCTGGTCCATGGCAAACGCAAACCGCCCGCGAATATCCAGCGGTGCGGTGTTGTGGTTGATACCTAAAGCCCAAACTGCCATATTTCCTTTTACATTTGCCTGTCGTTGCCATTATAAAATTGACTTCACTCAATTTATCACCAAAGCCCTCACTGGCAAGCGCATGGGTTCGCTCGATCTGCTGAATCATTTGCTGAACTTTCTCGC
The DNA here is from genome assembly GCA_021738345.1 of Rhodoferax sp. Taxonomy (GTDB): domain Bacteria; phylum Pseudomonadota; class Gammaproteobacteria; order Burkholderiales; family Burkholderiaceae_C; genus Allorhodoferax. The sequence goes on from JAIPCE010000105.1 coordinate 2,218, forward strand.
TCCTTCTGTCGTTGTGGGCGTTCTTATGGCGCTAGCAGCCCGCGTATTCTATCGAACCAGGCCCAAAGCTCCGGGAATTTTGGCGCAAGCCGCTATCAACTCAGTAGCGTGTTCTGTCGTTCTTTTCATCGGTTTGTGGTTTTTTGGTCGCGATGGGAAGATGGCAACCTACGCAGCCATGGTTTTGGTCTGCACCGTGAGCCAAGGCGTGTTTCTGCGGGATTAGGAGTTACGCCGTCGGGGCAAACAGGTCAACCCGGTCGGTGATGATGGCGTCGGTACCCAAATCGAGCAAGTAAGCGACGGCCCACTCGTCGTTGACGGTGTAACTCAGTGTCCTCAAGCCCGCACTTTTGGCCTGCGTCACACTGCTTTTGTCCCACAGCGCGTAATTGCACACCACGGCGACACACCCGAGGGTCAGGGCGGTTTCCAGCCAGCCGGACCACAGGGTGTCTAGCAGCAGGCCACGGGGAAGTTCGGGCTCGGTCTCCATTGCGCCGCGCAGGGCCTCGGGTCGGAACGACGTGAGCAGCGGTGGGGTTGCGTCATTCCAAAGCTGCGCTGCACGGCGCGCCACCACCTCGCCGGTTTGGCGCTCCAAACCCGGTGTGGGTTTGATTTCGATGTTCAGAAAGTAGCCGTTGCGAATGCAAAATGCGGCCACTGCGTTAAGCGTGGGTAGTGGTTCGCCCGCGAACCCGCGTGAGTGCCAGCTGCCGGCATCGAGCTGCGACAGGGCACCCCAAGAGTGGTCGCCACCTACTGCACTATTGCCAATCCTGAGTTTTGCGCGGGCATCGGTGGTGCGCTGCAAGGTGCTGTCGTGCATCAAAAAGGGCACGCCGTCGCTGCTGAGTTTGACATCGCACTCAAACATTCGATAGCCATGGCTGGCGCCGACCCGAAACGCCGCCAGCGTGTTCTCCGGGGCCAGTTTGCCCGCCCCTCGGTGTGCAATCCAGCGCGGATAGGGCCAGGGGGCAAGGCCGTCATCGGTGTCGTTTGTATTCACAGGTGTCGCGTAATTACTCATCTATCTTCATTCCCGCGAAGGCGGGAATCCATGCAATTGCACGCTGGTCCTAGATTTCCCCTTCGCGGGAATGACGGATGGGGGGCGCCATGTCGGTTCGTTGGGAGCTGAGACGTGATGGAGCCACGTTTATGCCGTCTCGATGCGCAGACCGGTTGTGGCGTCAAAGTGGTGTATACGGTCCGGGCGCGGTGTGACGTGCAGTGTGGCTCCGAGCATCGGCACGCCATGGGATTCTTCGGTGCGAATAATGACCAGCTCGTCAGCGTTGCTATGCGCCCAACGGCCATAGACCAGCCGTTCGGCACCCAGCATCTCTACGGCCTCGACCGTCAGCGCCCAACCTGTCGGGGTAATGTCGAGGTGTTCAGGGCGTATTCCGGTAATCGTACCGGCCTTGGCATCGGGCGCGTTGCTGAGCAGATTCATGGGCGGCGAGCCAATAAAACCCGCGACAAAGGTGGTGGCAGGGCGGGTATAAACCTCTTCCGGGGTGCCAAACTGTTCCATGACGCCGCCATTCATGACGATCATGCGCTGCGCCAAGGTCATGGCCTCTACCTGGTCATGGGTCACGAACAAGGAGGTAATGCCAAGCTCGCGGTGCAGCTTTTGAATTTCAAGACGGGTCTGAGCCCGTAGTTTGGCGTCCAAATTACTCAGCGGTTCGTCAAACAGGAACACCTGCGGCTGGCGCACGATGGCACGGCCCATGGCCACCCGCTGGCGCTGTCCACCAGATAGCGCTTTGGGTTTGCGCTCAAGGTAAGGACCAAGCTCCAGTATTTTTGCGGCTTTGTCGACCCGGGTCTTGATTTCAGCGGTCGGCACTTTGGCGATTTTCAGGCCGTAGGCCATGTTGTCAAAGACGCTCATGTGCGGATACAAAGCGTAATTCTGGAACACCATGGCGATGTCCCGCTCCGAGGGTTCAAGCTGGTTCACGACTTTGCCGCCAATGCAAATGTCACCCTCGCTGATTTCTTCAAGCCCGGCCACCATGCGCAAGAGCGTGGACTTGCCGCAGCCGCTGGGGCCCACAATCACGACAAATTCGCCATGCTTGATCTCCACATTGATGCCGTGAATGACCTGGTTGGCAGATTTGCCCACGCCGTAGCGTTTGATGACGTTTTTCAGTTCAATGGATGCCATATTTTTTTATTAAAGATCTGTCCCTAAGCCGGACAAGCCAGAACCGAACAACCGTTCGCGGCGAGGGCGCCGCTCCAACAAAAACAGAGCTCCGTTGGAGCGGCGCCCTCGCCGCGAATGACTTTGATGTTTGAATTCTTCTCATGATTTGAAAAGATTGAATTTGTTAGAGACTAAGGATGTCACTTTTCAGTATCAACCAGCCCTTTTACAAACCATTTTTGCATCAGCATGACGACCAGGGCCGGGGGGAGCATGGCTAGCATGGCGGTGGCCATGACGATGTTCCACTCGGTTTGCGCGTCGCCACCCGAGATCATTTGCCGGATGCCAATGACCACCGGGTACATGTTTTCTTGCGTGGTAACCAGCAGCGGCCAGAGGTACTGGTTCCAGCCATAGATGAACTGGATCACAAACAGTGCCGCCATGCTGGTGGCCGACAAGGGCACCAAAATGTCCTTGAAAAACCGCATCGGACCCGCACCATCCACCCGTGCAGCTTCCACCAGCTCATCAGGCACGGTCAAAAAGAATTGGCGGAACAAAAACGTGGCCGTGGCCGACGCGATCAGGGGCACCGTCAGGCCTGCATACGAGTTGAGCATGCCCAGGTCTGACACGACTTTGTAGGTAGGCCCTATGCGTACCTCCACTGGCAGCATCAGCGTGACAAAAATGGCCCAGAAAAACGCCATGCGAAATGGAAACCTGAAATAGACAATCGCAAACGCCGACAGCAGGGAAATGGTGATCTTGCCAAACGAAATGGTGAGCGCCGAGATCAGGCTGACCACCATCATGCGTCCCACCGCAGCGTGTGAACCGCCACCCTGGCGTTCACCTGCAAGCGCGGTGGTGTAATTTTCCACAAAATGGGGACCGGGCAGCAGGGGCATGGGCGCCTGCACCACGTCCTGCGCGGTGTGGGTGGAGGCGACAAACGTGATGTAGACCGGAAACGCCACCACCAGCACGCCAATGACCAAAATAGCGTGCGAAAGAAAATCCAGCCAGGGACGACGTTCTACCATCAGTAAGTCACCTTCTTCTCAACGAAGCGGAACTGCACCACGGTGAGGGCCACCACGATCACCATCAGCACCACCGACTGCGCGGCCGAGCCACCCAGGTCCATGGCTTTGAAGCCATCAAAGTACACCTTGTAGACCAAAATGGCCGTGTCCTTGCCCGGACCGCCCTTGGTGGCGGCATCAACAATCGCAAAAGTGTCAAAGAACGAATAAACGATGTTGATCACCAGCAAAAAGAAAGCCGTGGGCGACAGCAAGGGAAACTGTATGGTCCAGAACCGGCGCCAGGGCCGGGCACCGTCCATGGCAGCCGCTTCAATCAGCGATTTCGGAATGCTTTGCAGACCGGCCAAAAAAAACAAAAAATTGTAGGAAATCTGTTTCCATACTGCCGCCATCACAATCAGCGCCATCGCGTTGTTGCTATTGAGCAGGGGGTCCCAGGACAGGCCCAGGTAGCGAATGCCATACGACACGATGCCAATGCTGGGCGCAAACATGAATAGCCACAATACTCCCGCTACCGCCGGTGCCACGGCATAGGGCCAGATCAGGAACGTGCGGTACACATTAGAGCCGCGCACGACACGGTCCGCAAAAACCGCCAACATCAGCGAAAGGCTTAAGCCCATCACGGCCACCAACAGCGAAAACACGGCAGTGGTCTTGAACGACGCCAAATAGGATTCATCGTTCCAGAGGTTGCGGAAGTTCTCCAGTCCCACCCACTCCACAGAGGTGCCAAAGGCATCCGACTGCTGGGCCGACTGCAGCAGCGCCTGCGCAGCGGGCCAAAAGAAAAAAATCGAAATAATGGCCACCTGGGGCGCGATCAGCACCCAAGGTAGCCATGCCGATTTGAAAAAAACGCGTTTTTCCACAGTCTTGCAAGACTATTTTTGCTTGTTGGCCTTCTCGAAGCGCTCCAGCAGCTCGTTGCCCCGTTTGACGATGGAATCAAGCGCTTCTGCGGCGGTTTTTTTGCCGGCCCAGACTTGCTCAAGTTCTTCGTCCTCGATGGCGCGAATCTGCACATAGTTGCCCAGACGGATGCCGCGTGATTTGTCGGTGACCTTGCGGATCATCTGGTTGACCGCCACGTCGGTGCCGGGGTTTTCCTTGTAGAAGCCCGATTTTTCGGTCAACTGGAAGGCGGCGGTGGTGATCGGCAAATACCCGGTGCGCTTGTGGCTGGCAGATTGCACTTCGGGTTTGGACAGGAAGTTGAAGAAAGTGGCCACGCCCTTGTACTCTTCAGGCTTCTTGCCCGCCATGACCCACAGACTGGCGCCGCCAATGACGGTGTTTTGTGGTGCTCCGGGTACGTCCTGGTAATACGGCAAGGGCGCGAGTCCAAAGTTGAACTTGGCGTTTTTCTTGACATTGCCGTAGAAACCGCTCGAAGTGGTCATCATGGCGCATTCGCCCGAGACAAAGCTGGCCTCAGGCACATTGCCGCGGCCCTTGTAGACAAACAGGCCCTGTTTGGCCATATTGGACAAGTTTTCGATGTGGCGTACATGCAGCGGTGAGTTGATCTTCATGCGCGCGTCCAGCCCAGCCAATCCGTTTTGCTTGGTCGCAAATTCGACGTTATGCCAGGCCGAAAAGCTCTCAAGCTGTGTCCAACCCTGCCAGGAAATTGAAATTGGGCACTTGTGTCCACTGGCCTTGAGCTTTGCCGCAGCCAATGCGACTTCGGGCCACGTGGTGGGTGCCTTTTCGGTGTCGAGACCGGCAGCCTTGAAGGCGTCCTTGTTGTAATAGAACACCGTGGTCGAACTATTGAACGGGAAGCTCAGCATCTGGCCATTGGGTGCCGTGTAGTAGCCGGCAACCGCAGGCACATACACACTGGGATCAAACTTCTGTCCGGCATCAGTCATGACCTTGCCCACTGGCACGATGGCACCTTTGCTGGCCATCATGGTCGCGGTGCCCACCTCAAACACTTGCAATATATGGGGCGCATTGCCAGCTCGGAAGGCTGCCACGGCGGCGGTCATGGAGTCGTCGTAGCTGCCTTTCCAGGTCGGCACGATTTTGTATTCCTTCTGGCTGGCATTGAATTCCTTGGCCAGGTCGTTGACCCATTCACCATTGACGGCGGTCATGGAATGCCACCATTGGATTTCGGTTTGCGCTTGCGCGCCCAGCGACAAGGCAGATGCAAGGGCAATTGCGGCAAATTTCAATTTCATGTTTTCTCCTGTAAAGAACAGCGTATGGTACCCACCTGCTGTGACCCTTCTATTACACCCGAGTGACAGCGCCGTCCTACTTAGTGGTTTCCACTAGAGAAACAGGTGATTGCTGCACTGCGGTAATATCTCCGGATCACCAAAGCTGCACCCCGGATCGATATGGTCGGTCTGACAACTCCCCGATGAACGCGCCCACCTTGCACCACCATTTGCTGCCGTCACCCGAAGTGGTGCCGCAAGAGCACCCACGGATTCGGGAGATTCCCTACAACTACACTTCGTTTTCAGACCGCGAGATCGTCATCCGCCTGCTCGGTCAACGCGCCTGGGAATTGCTCAATCAGTTGCGCGGCGAACGCCGAACAGGTCGCTCGGCGCGTATGTTGTACGAAGTAATGGGTGACATCTGGGTGGTGCAGCGCAATCCTTATCTGCAAGACGACCTGCTGGACAACCCGAAACGCCGTCGACTGCTGGTTGACGCGCTGCACCACCGGCTCAGCGAGGTGCAAAAACGGCGCACTCCGCAAAACGATCCAGAACGTGATGCCATGGTGGGCCAACTACTGGCGTTGGCAAGCAACGCGGTGCAGGCTTTTGATGCCTCTTTTGCCGTGGTGGCCGATTTGCGCCGCCGCACCCAGCGTCAATTGCACCGGCTCACCGCCAAGGACAACATCAAGTTCGATGGCTTAAGCCGTGTCTCCCATGTCACCGATGCCACCGACTGGCGCGTCGAATATCCCTTTGTGGTGCTGACACCCGACTCCGAAGAAGAGATGGCGGGCCTGGTGAAGGCCTGCATTGAACTGGGTTTGACCATCATTCCGCGGGGTGGTGGCACCGGCTACACCGGCGGCGCCATTCCACTGACCTGGAAGAGCGCCGTCATCAATACCGAAAAACTCGAAGCCATGACCGAGGTTGAGATGCGCCAGCTACCCGGCCTGGAGCATGCAGTGGCAACCGTGTGGACCGAAGCCGGCGTGGTGACCCAGCGCGTGGCCGATGCAGCAGAGCGCGCCGGGTTTGAATTTGCGGTGGACCCCACTTCGGCCGATGCCTCGTGCATCGGCGGCAATATCGCCATGAACGCCGGTGGCAAAAAGGCGGTGCTGTGGGGCACCGCGCTGGACAATCTGGCGAGTTGGCGCATGGTGACACCGCAAGCCGAATGGTTGGAGGTTACCCGCATTGAACACAACATGGGCAAGATTCACGATGTGGACGCGGCGCGCTTTGAACTGCAGTATTTCAAGGCCGACGGCAAAACCAGGCTGCGCACCGAGACCCTTTCGATTCCGGGCAAATCGTTCCGCAAGGAAGGCCTGGGCAAGGACGTCACGGACAAGTTCCTCAGCGGCTTGCCCGGCATCCAGAAAGAGGGCTGCGACGGCCTCATCACCAGCGCCCGTTGGGTGCTGCACCGCAAGCACGCCCATACCCGCACCGTGTGCCTTGAATTTTTTGGCCACGCCAGAAACGCCGTTCCCAGCATTGTTGAAATCAAGGACTTCATGTTTGCCGAGCAAAAGCGCTCGGGCGTGGTGCTGGCTGGCCTGGAGCACCTCGACGACCGCTACCTCAAAGCCGTGGGCTATGCCACCAAGAGCAAGCGCGGCGGCCTGCCCAAGATGGTGCTGTTTGGCGATATTGCGGGTAACGACGCCGACGCCGTGGCGCGTGCCACTTCCGAAGTGGTGCGGATTGCCAACTCGCGCAGCGGCGAGGGTTTTGTGGCCATCAGCCCCGAGGCGCGTAAGAAGTTTTGGCTCGACCGCAAGCGCACGGCGGCCATCAGCCGCCACACCAATGCCTTCAAGGTCAACGAGGACGTAGTCATCCCCTTGCCGCGCATGGCCGAATACACCGACGGCATCGAGCGCATCAACATCGAGCTGAGCCTGAGCAACAAGTTGGCGCTTTGCGATGCGCTGACGGCTTTTTTTGCCAGCGGTAATCTGCCGTTGAATCCGTCCGAAGACGCCGCGGACGTGGCTTCGGGCGAGCTGCTGCAAGACCGGGTGGCACAGGCCGTGGCCCTGGTCGCGCAGGTGCGCGCGCAATGGCAGGGCTGGCTGGAGTGTGTCGAGGAGTTGTTTGAGCAGTTGCAGGACCATACGCTGCGCGCAAGCTGGAAAACTCAGCTCCGCAGCCCGTTACAAGACCTCTTCACTGGCGGTGCATTCGAGGCGGTACTGGCGGAGTGCGCTGCAATTCACCAGCGCGTACTGAAGGGGCGGGTCTGGGTGGCGCTGCACATGCACGCGGGTGATGGCAATGTGCACACCAATATCCCGGTCAATAGCGACGACTACCACATGTTGCAAGCCGCCCACGGCGCGGTCAAGCGCATCATGGCGCTGGCCCGCTCGCTCGATGGCGTGATTTCTGGCGAGCATGGCATCGGCATCACCAAGCTCGAATTTCTCAGCGATGCCGAGCTGCAGCCTTTTACCGATTACAAGGCGCGCATTGACCCCGAAGGCCACTTCAATAAGGGCAAGTTGCTGCGCGCCCCCGCCGGTACGGAATCTGTCTTGGCCGACCTGACCAACGCCTACACCCCAAGCTTTGGACTCATGGGGCACGAGTCGCTGATCATGCAGCAAAGCGACATTGGTGCCATAGCCGACTCGGTCAAGGACTGCCTGCGCTGCGGCAAGTGCAAGCCGCTGTGCAGCACCCACGTGCCGCGCGCCAATCTGCTCTACAGCCCGCGCAACAAGATTTTGGCGACTTCGTTGCTGGTTGAGGCCTTTCTGTATGAAGAGCAAACGCGCCGGGGCATCAGCATCCGGCATTGGGAAGAATTTGAAGATGTGGCCGAGCATTGCACCGTGTGCCACAAGTGCCTGTCGCCGTGCCCGGTCAAGATCGATTTTGGCGACGTGACCATGAACATGCGCAATCTGTTGCGCAAAATGGGCAAAAAGTCATTTCGACCGGGCAGTGCGGCGGCCATGTTTTTCTTGAGTGCCACCCAGCCCGAGACCATCAAGCTGGTGCGCGCCGGTATGGTAGGCCTTGGCTTCAAGGCGCAGCGACTGGCCAACCAGGTGCTGCGGCTGGCGGCCAAGGCACAAACTGCCCGGCCCCCGGCCACGGTGGGCCTGCCCCCGGTGAAAGAGCAGGTCATCCACTTCATCAACAAGAAGATGCCCGGTGGACTGCCCAAGAAGACGGCACGCGCGCTGCTGGACATCGAAGACGCCAACTACGTGCCGATCATTCGCAACCCGCACACCACCACCGCCGACACGGAAGCCGTCTTTTACTTTCCAGGTTGCGGGTCTGAGCGGTTATTTAGCCAGGTCGGTCTGGCGACCCAGGCCATGCTATGGCACGCAGGGGTGCAAACCGTGCTGCCGCCGGGCTATTTGTGCTGCGGCTACCCGCAGCGCGGCTCGGGCCAGTTTGACAAGGCCGAGAAAATCATCACCGACAACCGGGTGCTGTTTCACCGGGTTGCCAATACGCTGAACTACCTTGACATTCGCACCGTAGTGGTGAGCTGTGGCACCTGCTATGACCAGTTGCAAGGGTACAAGTTTGAAGACATTTTTCCGGGCTGCCGCATCATCGACATTCACGAGTTCCTGCTTGAAAAAGGCATTAGCCTGGTGCCCGACGGGGGTGCCGGTGCGGGCTACCTCTACCATGAGCCGTGCCACAACCCCATGAAGTTGCAAGACTCGCTTAAGACCGTGAAGGCGCTGGTGGGCGACCACGTGCTGAAAAACGAGCGCTGCTGCGGCGAGTCTGGCACCCTGGGTGTGACACGCCCCGACATTTCCACGCAGGTGCGCTTTCGCAAGGAAGAAGAACTCAAAAAGGGCGAAACCGCGCTGCGCAAGCTGCAAAAAACCGCACCAGATGCGCCTGCGCACACTGGCAACGTCAAAATCTTGACAAGCTGCCCGAGTTGCCTGCAAGGGCTTACGCGCTATGGCAACGACCTGAACAACGGCCTGTTGGAAGCCGACTACATCGTGGTCGAAATGGCCAGGCAGATTTTGGGCACCGACTGGTTGCCAGAATATGTGCAAACCGCCAACGCCGGGGGGATTGAGCGGGTGCTGGTTTAGCAGTCCTAACGAGAAAGACTGCTCAAGGAGCTGTTGGACCAACCCGCGGCGGCTTCGGTGGACTCGTCAGTGAGACGGGCCGAGGTGTTGCGGACCCTTTGGGACAGTTCCCTTGCAATGTTGCGCGTGATGGTGAGTGCGGCCGTGGGCTGTCGCTCGATCAGTGTGGCAATGGCGGCCTTGTCCAGCAGCAGGGCGCGCACCACGCTATCGGCGCGGGCGGTGGCAGAGCGGACCTTGCCGTCCACATAACCCATTTCGCCCACGAACTGTCCCGGCCCAAAGGTGGCGAGCCGAGATGCGCCAGCGAGCGAGGTTCCGGCCAGAATACTCACCGCGCCTTGCTCTAGCAGCCAGACGCCGTCCGCCAGCGCATCGCGTTCAAAAAGCACATCGCCTTTGGCGATTTCGCGGCGCTCCCCGAGCATCAGGACCGCCGTGATGTCTTCCTCGCTGAGGTCCTGCAAGAGCTGATTCTTCTCGATGGCGACGGTATGCAAGGTATGCGACTGGACCGTCGAGTTTTGCAGCACAAGCTCCTCGCAGAACTCCAGGCCGTGGTCCAGATCGACCCGCTGGGTCGTACCCGCCAAGCCACTAAGATGTTCGCGCAGCTCGGGCGAACCGGTTCGTCTGAGGCCCGTCAGCACCACGTTGAGCGGGCGCTCAACCAGGGTGCGCACCACCCAGGTCAAGGCAGTGAGGCCACTGGGGTCGACGTCGCGCACCTGGCTCACGTCAATCACCACCGCTACCGCGTCCTCGTGCAATTCATCGAGCAATTGCGTCAAGCGGGCACTGTTGCCAAAAAACAAATGACCGGTCAGGTGCAGCACGCCCACCCGATGCGCCATACGTGCCAAATTGGCGCTTTCATCGGCGCTGCGCACACGGCGCGATCGGTAATGGTTCATGTAGGCCCACTGCGCGGTCAAGTTCTTCGACAATCGGCGTAACACGGCCAGTGCAGAAAGCCCAATCCCAAGGAAGCAGGCCCAAATCAGGCTGCCAAAAAAGCCAACCAGCGAAATCACCAGCGTAATCCAGAAGCCCAGGTCCGCCGCACCGTTGCGGTGCAGACGACGGGTGCGCACCATCTCGCCCAGGCGTTTGATGAAAGCTGGGTCGACCATCATGGGTGCTTGCAGCAAAAACAGCCCCGCGATAACGCCAGCAGGCAAACGCAGGAGCCAGTCGCCGAGCGCCACGACCAAGGTACATGTGATCACGATGTCGGAAACTGCAGCGGGGCTGCCTCGTCCGCCAGCGGTCCAACTGACCACACTGCGCAAAGGCGCGCCGGTGCAAGGCACGCCGCCTAACAGCGCATTCACCAGGTTCGAGCCACCCAGCGCCACGAGTTGCCGACTGGCGTCCAGACGCAGACCAAAACGGGTCTCCATCACGCCAATGGCGGTAAAGGTTTCCAGAATCATGATCAGCGCCAGCGCCAGCGTCCCGGGCAAACCGACCTCGATCAAATGACCCAATTGGTGGTTCCATAGATCGGGCCACAGTCGCATGGAAATCCAACCGGCATCTAGCGAAAGCGCCGTCGCAGTGCCGGGTATCACAGGTTCCAAGGTGCTTGCCAGCACCAGCCCGAGGCCCATGGCGAGCAAAGTGCCCGGCAAGTGCTTCAGTGCCTTGACACGTACCTGCACAATGGGCCAGATATTGAACAAAAGCAGCATGGCGACCGCGATGACCGCAACCAGCCAGGTGTTTTGCATTACCTGTTTGATGGCCAACCAAACCAAAACCATGGCAATGCCATTCCCGATGCCGGCAGTCACGGTGCTGGGAATCATTTTGAAAATCGAACCAAGCCCTAACAGTCCGGTCAGCAGGATCAGGGTACTTGCCAGAGCAAACAGTAGGCTGGCGGCTGCCAGTCCCAGTGTGAGTTGTTGCAGGGAAAGCACGCCTACCGGGTTGTCCGGATGCCCTGTGGAAGCGGCACCAAGTTGCAGAGCGATCGCAATATAGGTGGTCAACGACGCGGTTCTTGTGCCATACAGTATCGCTGCATGTCCCCGCAATGCCAACGCCATCAAAGGTGCGGCGGCCGCGGTAATCAGCGTTGCCCAGTAGGCTGCGGGCAGCGATTGACTTCCCAATAGTCCGACAAATAAGAGAACAGGGCCAATCGAGGTGGAAAACCCCATTAATGAAGACTCGATTCCGCCATGGAACTCGGCGAAAAGCTTTTTTGCTTGACTCACTGGCACTTGTCTTTCTGTTTGCTCGGAGTGTGCGATCGTGGAGTATGCCGCAACCCGCACTTGAATGAGCCAAAAGAACGTGTTGGATGGATGCTCATGGCCGGATACGATTCACAAGCATCGCCGTCGCCGTGGCGCGGATTTGAAATCCAGCGAGGAGGGGGAGTCCGCGCTTTCATGTCTGGCTGCTTTTCGCCAAGCGTCAGACGTTTTGCAGCAAACGACACAGCGTGGGCAGATCCAGACCACAGCCGGGGCAGTGGTTTAGCAGCGCGGCGCGGTCGCCGATGTCGTGCCGCAACATCGGTGTGGCGTATTGGTGCAGTGCAGTCACCAGCACGCGCCCGGTCTGCGCCGTGCTGGCGTCGTCGGCTGCGGGGCAGGGCTGGCCCGCCGCATCCACCACTTCCAGCAGCACATTGGCGACCGCCACATGGTAAAAATCGTCGCTGCGCGGGCACTGAAATGCGAGCGGCCCACACTCCAGGCAGGTGTAACGGTGGCGCACGCTGGCGCCGAGTTGTTTGCGCGCCTTGGTCCGCAAGGTGCTGGGGGCTGTGGCGCCATAGGTAAGCAGTTGGCGAATTTCAGGCAACTCGATATGGTGCAGCCGCGCGTCATTGAGCACCGCCTCGAACCACTGGGGCGTGGTGGTCAGGTAGTCCATGCGCGTGTGCTGCAGCCACTCCAGGTGCCCAAGCCGGGTAAATTGGTTCTGATGCCGCAGCAATTGCGCGCCCATGCCATTTTCTAACGAGGCCGGTACCGTGATGTGCTCTCCGTCATGCGCCGGCAGATCGTCTGCAATACAGGCATGGGTGGCATAGGGGTTGCG
>JAIPCE010000106.1 GCA_021738345.1 Rhodoferax sp.
CCACAGTGAGCCGACACGTCAAGGACCTGGAGACCCGCCTGGGCCTGACCTTGTGCCGGCGCGGACGTGCGGGTTTCGCCCTGACACCTGAGGGTACGCAAATTTACGCCCAAACCGTGCAGTTGCTGGCCGCCACGGAGGCGTTTCGCAGCGGGGTCGACGAAATTCACCAGCGCATGGGCGGGCAATTGCACCTAGCGGTGTTTGACAAGACCGCCAGCAATCCGCAATGCCACATTGCCCAGGCGATTGCGCTATTTACCCGGCAGGCACCCGATGTGGCGCTCAATCTGCACGTGGCAACACTTACCGCCATCGAGCGTGGCGTACTCGACGGGCAGTTCCAGATTGGCATCATTCCAGGGCACCGCAGTTCCGATCTGCTGGATTACACCCCGTTGTTTGAAGAGGCCATGTCGCTGTACTGCGGTCGGGACCATGTGCTGTTTGGGCCAGGGTCGCCCCCGCTTGATTGGGAGGGCTTACGGGCTTACCGTTTTGCCGGCCTGGGCTACCACTCGCCCAATATGGAAATCACCCAGCGCGAACGCCTGCCGCGCCAGGCCACGGGCTTTGACCAGGAATCGATTGCCACCCTCATTTTGTCGGGTCAATTCCTCGGATTCCTGCCCGATCACTATGCCGAGAGCTTCGTCCGCACGGGCCAGATGCGCGCCATTGGCAGCGCGGTGCTGCGCTACGATTGTCAGTTCTTTGCCATTCAGCGCCGCTCGCCGCAGCCGGCGCGTGCGACCCGCGCCTTGCAGGAATGTCTTGTCGCTGCGCACCGCGCCTGATCAGACGGCCGGCGAGCGGATCAGGTGGTCAAAGGCGCTCAGGGCCGCTTTTGCACCGTCGCCGGCAGCGATCACGATCTGCTTGAATGGCACTGTGGTGCAGTCGCCTGCGGCGAACACACCCGGTACATCGGTGTGGCCTCGGGCGTCGACCATGATTTCACCAAACTTGCTGAGCGCAACCGTGCCCTTGAGCCACTCGGTATTGGGCACCAGGCCAATTTGCACGAAGACGCCTGCGAGCGGCACCAGATGCTCTGCGTTGCTCGCCCGGTCCTTGTAGCGCAGACCATTGACCTTGCCATCGGCACCCGTGATTTCGGTGGTTTGCGCGTTGGTGTGCACCGTCACGTTGGGCAGGCTGTGCAATTTTTTGACCAACACCGCGTCGGCCTTGAGTTCGGGCATGAATTCGATCACGGTCACATGCTTGACCACGCCCGCGAGGTCGATGGCAGCTTCGATGCCAGAATTGCCGCCGCCGATCACCGCCACATCCTTGCCCTTGAACAGCGGACCGTCGCAGTGCGGGCAGTAGGCTACGCCCTTGTTCCGGTACTCGGCTTCGCCGGGCACATTGACATTGCGCCAGCGCGCCCCAGTGGAGAGGATCACGGTACGGGATTTCAGCGTGCCGCCATTGGCCAACTTCACCTCGATCAGGCCGCCCGGCTGGGCCGCCGGATTGATCGCTTCGGCGCGCTGCAGGTTCATGATGTCGACGTCATAGGCGCGCGCGTGCGCTTCGAGTGCAGCGGCAAATTTCGGACCATCAGTCTCCAGCACCGAGATGTAATTCTCGATCGCGAGCGTGTCGTTGACCTGGCCACCAAAGCGCTCGGCGGCAACGCCGGTGCGGATGCCTTTGCGTGCGGCATAGACGGCGGCTGCAGCGCCGGCCGGGCCACCACCGATGATCAGCACATCGTAAGCCTCTTTGGCGCTGAGCCGGGTGGCGTCGCGGGCAGCGGCACCGGTGTCGAGTTTGGCGACGATTTCTTCGAGCAACATGCGGCCGGAACCGAACACCGCACCGTTGAGGTAGATGATCGGAACGGCCATGATCTGGCGGCGTGTCACTTCGTCCTGAAAGGCACCCCCTTCAATCACCGTGGTTTTGATCCTGGGGTTGAGGATGGCCATCAGGGACAGCGCCTGTACCACGTCGGGGCAGTTGTGGCAGGTCAGGGACATGTAGACCTCAAAATCGAGGTCGCCGTCAAGCGCCCTGATCTGGTCGAGCAGCTCGGCCTCGAACTTGGGCGGATGGCCACCGGTCCACAACAGCGCTAACACCAGCGAGGTGAATTCGTGACCCAGCGGCAAACCGGCAAAGCGCACGCCCTGGCTGTGTCCCTGGCGTGCGACCACGAACGATGGCATTCGGCTGTCCGCGCCGCTGGTGTCGAGCGTGACCTTGTCAGAAAGACTGGCGATGGTTTCCAGCAGTTGCCGCATGTCGGTGCTGGTTTCGCTGGCATCGAGCGAGGCAATCAGCGTGAGGGGCTGGCGCAGCAAGGCCAGGTACTGTTGCAATTGGGATTTGAGGGTGTCGTCGAGCATGGTGTTCTCCTGTTTCGGGTGGCACGCATCCAGGGCCAGGCGTTTGCGACGCAGGCCTTGGGTGTATGGGTTGGGGGGGTGCTGAGGGCAGCACAGGGACAGAGGCGCTAGGGGCCACCGCACTGTCCTCAACACCCTGCCGCCTGGGCAGGGTGAGGATCAGGTCAAAGCAATCAGATCTTGCCGACCAGGTCGATCGATGGGGCGATGGTCTTGGCACCGTCGTTCCACTTGGCAGGGCAGACTTCACCCGGGTGGCTAGCGACGTACTGGGCAGCTTTGAGCTTGCGCAGCGTTTCCTTGACGTCGCGGGCGATCGCGTTGTCATGCACTTCCATGGTCTTGATCACGCCGTCGGGGTTGATCACGAAGGTGCCGCGCAGGGCCAGACCGGCTTCAGGGATGTGCACGCCAAAGGCATTGGTCAGCGCATGGGTCGGGTCACCCACCAGCGGGAACTGTGCTTTGCCGACGGCGGGCGAGGTTTCGTGCCATACCTTGTGCGAGAAATGGGTGTCGGTGGTGACAATATAGACTTCTGCGCCGGCTTTTTGGAATTCGGCATAGTTGTCGGCAGCGTCCTCGACTTCGGTCGGGCAGTTGAAAGTGAAGGCCGCCGGCATGAAGATCACGACCGACCATTTGCCTTTCATGCTGGCGTCGGACACTTCGACGAACTTGCCGTTGTGGAAGGCTTGGGTCTTGAAGGTAGGGATTTGGGTGTTGATCAGGGACATGGGAAACTCCAAAAGGGTTGAACAATGTTTCGATACCGCGAAAGTGCTGCACCGATGGGATGAATCATAGGGCCGAACTATCGCTTTCATGATGCATTCTTCTTAAGCTATTGATAGCCAATCTATATGAGTCGCCACGTCAATACCCGCGTCGCCCTGCGGCCCGTCGCTCGAGCTTACTTTCCACACTGCCTGCCCTTGCGGCCGCTGCCCGAGCCTTTTAATTTGCTGCCTGCGCCGAAGTGAGTAACTACTGAGCGACGTCCTTGACGCGCCAGTTGACGGTCTTTTTTGCATCGGCCAACTGGTACCAGTTGGCATTGGTACTGCCACCGGACGTCACGAAGCTTGGAAAGTTGGGGTAGGCCAAACCAATATCTGTGCCTTCGACCGGCACTCGCCAATCCGATGGAATCAGCATGGCGTAGGGTTTGTTTTGCGGGTCACGGCTGGAAAGTCCTACCTGAAGGGCGCTAGTGCCCAAGGGAATCGCAGACATGGGTGACTGGGCGCGACTGATCTCGATCCAGGGACTGGCAACCCCCACTGCGGACACCGGAACCGGTGCAGACAAGGCGATGCTGAAGTTCAGGTGCGGCACAGAACCCAAACCCGGCTGCTCACCCGCGTTGGTGTTCATGGACGGTAACATCAAGCGCGTATCCCGGAAGCCGACAATGCGTGCGACCTGACCGACATTCTCGACCACGCAGGCCAGCGAATCATTGCTTTTGGTGGTGTCGGAGTTGGCGATCTCCGCGCCGTCTGCCTGGAGTCGCACATTGCATATAAAGGCACCCGCGTTGACGCCTGCCTGGTTGATCGGAATGTCCAGGCTCCAGCGGTGGTTGTAGCCCCCGGCGCCGCGTGCCACCAGGTAGGCGTCGCCGCTAATCGCCACCACATTGCCGGCGCTGTCCAGGGTATTGAGCAGGCGGTGCGCCACGACCACGTCATTGAAGTCGTAATCGCCAGTATCCGGATACCTGTCCTCAAAGGCGACGATCTGGTAACCTGCCGCCCCCAGGTCACCAAGAATGGCATTGCTGAGCAAATCGCTGGGAATGGTGTAAGTCGTGGCCGTTGCGGTGTCGGTATAGGTCTCGCCTGCAGCCGCTGTCAAGGTGCTGGTTCCCTCGGTACTCAAGGTGGAGCCGGGGGATTCGGTACGAAAGCCAACGGCCGGATGGTAAGGGACGTAGACGTCAAAGACCTTTGACTTCTCCTTGGTGATGAGCGCCAGGTCTTCGAAGCCGCCCGAATAGTCAAAGAAGTTCTCTGGCTCACCAAAGTTTGCGTCGGTTGTCAGCAGTTCGATTACCAGCGTGGCCTTGGTGGCAGCAGTCAGCGGCTGGGTCACCTCAAATTTCAGCGTGCTGTCGTACACCGTGGTGCCGATCTTTCGGCCAGTAATCTCGTTGGAACCAGCATCGCCCAGCAAGGTGTACCAGAGCCTGCGCTCCGTTGAACCCCGCTCTGCAATCAAGGCCTGCGTTTCAGTCCAGAAATGGGTGTAGTCGATACTGGCTCCGCTCTGCACGACCTGCAGTTTTGCCGACTTGATGGCAATTCCCATGGCGCGGGAAGTTTCGAGGCCACTGGCGTTTTCGTTCACATCAACGACAAAACTCAGGGTTTTACCGTCGGCGCTGTCGGCCCTGAAAGCCTCCAGGTCCGGGCCGCTCAGGGTTAGCTGCTTGGTCTTGAAGACATTGATGGCTCCCTTGCCCGCGCCGGTTCCTGAACCACCGGTGATGACGTCGGTGAGCTGGTAGGACGCGGGCGTGAGTGCCGCATGCAAAACCGTCCAGCCGACGGCCAGGCCCGCCATGGTCACGACAGTCGCGATGAATTTGGTGCTGTAGCGCAAGAGTTTCATGCCGCGATCTCCTTGCTGGCCAGTGTTTTCTGAGCGCCGCCACTTGCGGTGTAGACCTCGGATTTCAGCACACTGACGCCTTTGGGAACGCCGGTCAGGGTGAGGACCGAGCCCTTGCGAGCAAGGGCGCCCAAGGTGAGTACGGCAACAGGCTGGCGCTGCTGGTCTTGGTCCAGATACCAGATTTGAATAAAGACCGCGTTCGGTGGGTTGGTGGTCTGTGCCAGTTCGGCATCGGTCGCCAGATCTGTCCTTTTGACCACCACCGCTTTGAAATTGCTGGGCCATTGCGTGGGAGTATCTTTGGCTGTGAGTGACGCCAATGTTCTGACCGGGTCCGGCGTTTGAGTGGGGGTTGGAGTGGGGGTTGAACTTCCTCCACCCCCGCTGTTGCCGCTGCCTGCAGTTGCGCCTGCAGGTGCATTGCTGCTGCCACTACCGCCTCCACAGGCTGTGAGAATGAATGCCAAAGTGACCGTGAGCAGGGTCGAATAGTGCGGTGATCGTCTACGGTCTAGGGAAAGCGTGTTCATTGAATTACCTTTCATTGGAACGGTGAGGTCTTGGACGGCATCGTAGCCAATGGCTCGGCCAATGTATGGCGAGACTGCAAACACTATGACCCCTTCAGCGCAATTGCGGCGATGGCGCAGATTCGGTCTTCGCAAATAGCTGCCTTATGGCAGGCAGGTTTTCGATGGCGGCCTTTTCTCCTGCTTCGCTGACCCAACTGCGGCTGCTCAGACCAAGTTGGGCGGCGGTGCGAATGTCCGGGGACACCACCACATCGGCGAGTTTGCGTTCGGCCACCAGATGGCGCCAACCCGACACAATCAAGGACTGAAACAGCATCGACACCGGATTCGTCATCTGCGCGTGCTGCGGTGGAAAAATTACGTCCACGGCCAGCACATTGCGTGCTCCAAACTGGCGTGCCGTGCCAACCGGCAAGGGGCTCGCAATCTGGCCGTCGGCGAGCAGTCTGCCGCGGATGCGCACCGGTTGGTACAGGCCGGGTACCGCACACGATGCACGCACTGCACGGGCGGCATCCCCGCTGTTGATCGCCACAATCTCGGCGTTTTCCATGTCGGTGGCGACAGCGGCAAATGGAATACCAAAATCCTCAATCGCTTGCACCAGATAGCGCCGCAGAAACTGCTCCAGTCGATCCCCTTCCATCAGACCCAAGCCCAGACCACCGAGCACCGCACGCATCGGATCAAAGTCCAGCAAAACGCTCCAGTCGAGCTGGTCTGCAGCGGCCTCAATGTCGGCCACACGCAATCCCGACGCCCACAACGCACCCACAATGGCCCCGGCACTGCTGCCGACCACCAGATCTGGCCGCAAGTTTTCGCGCTCCAGGACGCGCAACACGCCCAAATGTGCAAATCCACGCGCTGCTCCGCCTGACAACACAAGAGCACAGTTGCGCTGCACGTGGGTAGCGAGACCGTCAAACCCGGGCTCCTGCAACAACGTCACCGGCGAGGGCCTGGTGACAAAGCGAGTGGTCATGCAGCCGGTGAGGGACGTCCCGGCCAACGCGGCAGCGCCAAGCCCCAGCATGGATCTGCGCCGCAATCCGGGGAGGGTTTCGCGCGTCGCAAGGATTTCAGTACTGTGGGTACCCATGGTTTGAAGCGAAGCAAGCTGAACCCGTGGTATTTCCATGGCATGACTCCATTGGGGATATTCGCTACGTGGTGAACCGCTTCATTCTATTGCCCGACTGAATTAAGAGCCGACGCATCCCTTAGTGCAAGGATTGCAACGGCCTCGGATAAGCGGGAGCGATTCAAAGTGATGTGGCAATTCGGTTTTGCCCCCTCGCCCCAGCGCGGAGAGGGCTAGTGTGAGGTGCTGCGACAGATTCCAGATTTCTTTCAATCATGCAAAACATCAACCCCTCACCCTAACCCTCTCCCCGCTGGGGCGAGGGAATAGGAGTCCACATCACTTTGAATCGCACCCCGGATAAGCAGGTATCTTGAAATATCTTGTCCGTTTTTTGATCCCGCTGCTTTTTGCAGGCCTCCTGGCTGCGCAAGCCGGCCACGCGCAAGACCCTGCGCCGGCCACTGCCATTGCGCAGTGACCGTGCCGATTCAGACCGGCCACCGCTCATGCAGGCGTACCGGAACCGGGTCCCCCCATAGACTGACCGAGGCGACGGTTCCCGCATGCGCGCGGTTTGCCGCATCGCCGCGCAGGTAGCCCAACGCAACGCAGGAACCGGCCAGCGGGCTCCATCCGACCGAGGTGATTTCGCCTACCGGCTGGTCGCCAAGGAGGATGGATTCGCCACCCCAGGCATAGTCGCCGGCGGACTCAAAAACCAGGGTGACCAGCTTCTTGCGCAGCGGCTGGTCTTTGTTCGCCAGCAGCGCTGCCCTGCCAATAAAGTCGCTCGCCTTATCCAGCTTCACGGCGTAGCTCAGGCCTGCTTCCCAGGGGTTTTCATCGGGGCCCAACTCTGCGCCCCAGGCACGACGGCCTTGCTCGACGCGCAGGGCGTCGAGCGCGAAGTAGCCGGCGTCACGCAGACCCAGATCGGTGCCCGCCTGTCGCAGCGTCTGGTACACATGGCGTGTCATTTCGACCGGTACATACAACTCGAATCCGGGTCCGCCCACATAGCTCATGCGGGCGGCGCGCACCCGTGCAAAACCCAGGTCGATCATGGCGGTCCAGGAAAACTTGAGCGCAGCCGGGGAGAGGTCATCCGGACTGACGCGTGCCAGCAACTCACGCGCTTTCGGTCCCATGACGGACAGCACGCAGTATTGTGCGGAAACATCGCTAAGTACCGCGTGCTCATCGGTGTCGATGTGGCGCGATATCCAGTCGAGATCGCGCACGGTCTGGGCCGACCCGGTGACGATCAGGAAGCGGTCACCGTGCCGGTCAGGCGTTTGCCGAATCACGGTCAGGTCACTCTCGAATCCGCCGCGCGCGTTGAGCATCGCGGTGTAAACCATCTTGTTCACCGGCGCGTCGATGTCATTGGCGCATAGCCGCTGCAGCACCGCCAGCGCGTCACGCCCTTGCAGCAGCAACTTGGAGAAAGAACTCTGGTCGTACAGGGCCACCGCCTGCCGCGTCGCCTGCTGTTCTTCGATCACCCAGGGCAGCCAGGCCGGCTTGCTCAATCCGTAGGCGGGTCGGGCTTGCAGATCGGGTCGAAAGTAGTTGACGCGCTCCCAACCGTTCTTGCTGCCAAACTCAGCACCCTGGGAGAGGAGCACATCGTACAGGGGTGAAGTGCGCAGCGGCCTTGCGGTTTCGAGTTCCTGGCGTGGCCAGCGCATGGCATAGTGCAAGCCCAGGGTTTCACCGGTGCGCTCGGCAAGCGCCCGGCGGTTGCCAGTGAAGGCGCTGAAGCGTCGAATATCGACGTCCCACAGGTCGGTGCTGGGTTCGCCGCCCATGATCCACTCGGCCATGAGGCGCCCGGCGCCACCGCTATTGGCAATGCCCGCCGAGTTGAAGCCGGCGCAGACAAAGTAGTTGCGCAGCTCTGGGGCTTCGCCGAGGATGAAGTTGCCGTCGGGGGTAAAACTCTCGGGGCCGTTGAGCAACATCTTGATTTCAGCCGTCTCAAGACAGGGCGTGCGGTGCAAGGCGTTTTGCATCAGGGGTTCGAACTGGTCCCAGTCTTCGTCGAGCAGCTCAAACTGAAAGGTGCTGGGGATCGGGTCGACCTTCCAGGGCTTGGCGTGGGGCTCGAACCCGCCCATGACCAGTCCACCCACTTCTTCCTTATAGTAGATGTAGCCATCGGGGTCGCGCATGACCGGCAGATTGGGATGGACGCCATCGATCTTGCCGGTGACGATGTAGAAATGCTCGGCCGAAAAAAGTGGCACATTCACGCCGGCCAGGGTACCAAACTGGCGCGCCCATTGGCCGGCACAGTTGACCACCACTTCACAGCGGATGTCACCCCGGGTGGTGCGCAGACCGACCACGGCGCCGTCTTTTGTCACCACGCCGGTCACCTCGACCCCTTCGACAATCTGCACCCCGCGCTGCCTGGCTCCCTTGGCCAAAGACATGCACAAATCCGAGGGGTTGACCTTGCCGTCGCCGGGCAACCAGATGGCTCCTTGCAGGTCGTCGGTACGCATGAGCGGATAAAGGGCGCCAGCCTCCTGTGGGGAAATCAGGTGGCACTCGACGCCAAAGGCGCTTGCCATCGCCGTCTGTTTCTTGAGTACCTGCATGCGCTCCGCGGTGCGCGCCACATTGACGCTGCCGCATTGCTTCCAGCCGGTCGCAAGTCCGGTCTGCGCTTCGAGCCCGGCATACAGCTCGATGCCGTACTTGCTCATCTGGGTCATGTTGCGGTTGGGGCGCAACTGGCCCACGAGTCCGGCAGCATGCCAGGTGGTGCCGCTGGTCAGCTTGCCCTGTTCCAGCACGAGTACGTCGGTACGCCCCATTTTGGCGAGGTGGTAGGCGGTCGAGCAGCCGACAATGCCGCCCCCGACGACCACGGTTTGAACATCTGCCGGAAAACTCACAGTGCACTCCTTTTTGACAAACTAACCCAGTCGCAGAGCCATGACGCCCGCGACGATGATGCAGGTGCCCGCCATGCGGCGCAGCGTGAACGACTCCTTGAGGAACCAGGCGCCGAGCAGCACCGCAAAAAGCACCGAGGTTTCACGCAGCGCAGCCACGGTTGCCACCGGAGCCTGGGTCATGGCCCAGAGGGCGATGCCATACGACCCCAGCGACGCACAGGCACCCAGCGTGGCAATGCGCCAGCGATGGCCGGCATAAATCACCAGAGCTCGGCCGCGCGTTGCAAACATGAGCAGTGCAAACGGCCAGCCATCCAGCAAGAAAAGCGTGGCAACGTACTGCAGCGCGTTACCAGAGGCGCGCACGCCAAGACCGTCGATGACGGTGTAAATTGCAATCACGACTGCATTGGCCAGCGCAAAGCCGATCGCTTTGGGGACTTTGAACGCCTCTCGGTGCAGCCCGATGAGCAAGACACCGCAACTGATGCCCAGCACGCCCGCCCAGGCCAGCGCCGACAGGTCCTCACCGAGGGTCAGGGTGGCTGACAGCGCTACCAGCAGCGGTGCGATGCCCCGCATCAGCGGGTAGGTCAACCCTAACTCGCCATGGCGGTAGGCACCGGTTAGTGCCAGATAGTAGGCTATGTGAATGACCACCGAGGCGCCAATATAGGGCCAGGCGGCGGCATCGGGCCAGCCGACAAACACCACCAGCGGAATAGCCAGCAAAGACCCGATCAGGTGAATGACCGCCATGTCGAGGTCTTTGTCGCTGCTGGATTTGACAAGCGCATTCCAACTGGCATGCAGCAATGCCCCAAACAGCACGGCACAGACCACGGTCCAACTCAGGGTCATGGCTGCGTCAGCGCTTCGTGCATGAAAAAATTCACGGGATTCCTTTGGTTTGATTGGCTCGCAGGAGCAGTCCAACATTATGACATTTTGATGACAGTTTGCAAATTGTTTACAATCTACGAAATACTATTGACAAAATGCTGCCGCATGCGATAGAGTACGGCATTCGCAAATTTCATTTGACGGCCGGGTTTCGCCAGAGCACCTGGGCGTTTTCATCCAAGGAGAAAATATGACTGATTCAGTGGTGTCCCAACTTTCTGCGGTCGGGCGTGTCCCCGAAGCCCTTCGTCACGCCGCCAAGCAACAGAAGAAGTTTGACGAAGAGAACACGCAGCGCAGCGTCGGCTATGTGATGCTCGATTGCTCGGGCACCACCATGGACCGTTATGTGGACGCGCCGGCCATCGTGTTTGTCGAGGTTTTCAAGAAGTACGGTCTGGAAATCACCATGCCCGAGGCGCGTGAGCCCATGGGTTTGCGCAAGGATCTCCACATCAAGGCCATCACCGAGATCCCGGCGGTGCGCGAGCGGTTTACCGCAAAGTTTGGCCGTGCACCCAACGCCTCGGACGTCGAAGCCATGTTTGCCGACTTTGTACCCACCCAGCTCGCTTTGCTGCGCGCCGGTAACTACCATGACCTGCTGCCGGGTGTGGCGGATGTGGTCAAGGGCCTGCAGCAGCAAGGCATCAAGCTCGGTGTTACCACCGGCTTCACGCGCGACATGCTGGACCTGCTGCTGGCTGGTGCCGCCGGGCAGGGTTTTGTCCCGGACACCTCATGCGCCGGTGACGAGGTCGAAATGCCGCGTCCCACGCCCTATATGGTGATCAAAAACCTGGAGCGCATGGGCGTGTACAACCTGCAAAATGCCATGCGCCGCACCGTCAAGGTCGACGACACGGTGTCGGGCGCGGGTGAGGGCGCTCCGCTGTGCTGGCGCGTCGCCGTGTCCAAGTGGAGCAACTACGTGGCCGACAGTTGGGATGCGGTCAAGGCCATGGACCCTGCCGAGCTGGCGGCCAAGGAGTTGCAGTCCAAGGAAAAACTCGTGCAAGAGAGCGGCGCCCACTACGTAATCGACGATCTGCGCGACCTGCCGGCGGTCATAGCCGACATCAATCAACGGCTGGCCAGCGGCGAAAATCCTTAAGGTTGCAAGACTATTGAGAGCTCGGGTCAGTCCGAGCGGCTGACCTCGGTCAGGCAATCGTCAAGAATGTCGAGCGCCTGATCCATCTGGGACCGTGTGGTGATGAGTGGAGGCGTCAGGGTCAACACGTTGCCCATGGTGGTCTTGAACGACAAGCCGCGCGACAGGGCGGCGTACAACACGCGTTCGGCCTGGTTATTTGCCGGGTGCCTGCTGTCACGGTCGACCACCAGATCGAGCCCGAGCAAAAGGCCACGGCCCCTCACGTCACCAACGATAGGGTGCTTGTGCTGCAACTCCTGCAGGCGCGCCAGCGCAACCGCACCGACCTGCGCCGCGTTCTCGACCAGCCCCTCGCGCTCGATGACCTGCAGCGTGGCAAGGGCAGCAGCGGCCGTTACCGGATTTTTTTCGTGGGTGTAATGCCCAAAGGCGAAGTGGCCCGCCACGTCAAGGTCGGCACGTGCGATGCAGGCGGCAATTGGCAAGATGCCTCCACCGAGCGCCTTGCCCAGCACCACGATGTCGGGTGCGGCACCGTCATGTTCGGCCGCAAAGAAGCGCCCCGTCTTGCCCAGGCCGGTGGGTATCTCGTCAAAAATCAACAGGGTGCCATGGGCATTGCAGGCCTCGCGCACAGATCTCCAATAGCCTGGTGGTGGAATGAAGGGTACCGCCCGCGCCGGTTCGGCGATCACGGCTGCCACATCACCTTCGCGCTCAAGGACATAGCGAACCATGCTGGCGCATGTGAGCTTGCAGGCGGCGATGTCGGGTTGACCGTCGGCATCGACTGCATGGCCATACGGGCAGCGATAGCATCCAAAAGGCGCCACATGTTCGGTGCCAGGCAGCAGCGGCCCGATGGCGCGGCCATTGCGAAACAGCGATTCGCCACCAACACTCGATGCGCCAAACCCGGCGCCGTGAAAAGAGTCCCAGAAGCTGAGTGTCTTGAAGCGGCCGGTCGCCACGCGCGCGAGCTTGATCGCCACTTCCACGGCGTCCGAGCCGCCGGTCGTGAACAAGACCTTTCCGCCCAGACCGGTCAAGGTCTTGAAACGTGCGCCCAGCTGTTCGGCCAGTTCGACCGCCCGGTCCGTCGCAAATCGGCGGGGCGCAAAGGACAGGGCATCGAGTTGTTGCTTGATTGCAACGATCACCTCAGGATGCGCATACCCCACATGGTGGACGTTATTGCCATGGAAATCCATGTAGCGCCGCCCCGCCGTGTCTTCTATCCAGATGCCCTCGGCCCGTGCGATGGCACTCAAACAGGGCGTAGACACCGACTGGTGCAAAAAGGCTGCACTGTCACGCGCCAATAATGTGCGGGTGGTGGCGTCGAGATGCTGGTCTTGCCACAGCCTACGGCGCGGCGACTGGTTGATGTCGCCCTCGCTTTGGGACGGACGGCTGACGGGTGAAGTGGATGCTTTCATTCGCCTGATTCGCTGCTCTCAGAACCCGGGCTGCTCGGTTGGGTGGCCGCCTGCGACTCCAACTGCTGGCGCCGGTCGTTGTCGATGGTGCGCTGGCGGCTTTGCATGACATGGTCGTGCATGGCCTGAGCGGCAGCTTGCCCATCGCCCGAGCCGATGGCTTTGACAATCTGCTTATGTTCCTCAAGGAAGGTGCGCATCAGCTTGCTGTCTGCAAGGTTCTGTCGGCGGAACAAGGAAAGCTCCTTGATGAGCTTGCGGTAGGTTTCGGTCAGTTTGCGGTTGCCCGACATCTCGACCATGCGGTCATGGAACTTGAGATTGAGCACGTGGTACTGCTGCGCATCCTGCGCCTTGACGGCCTTCTCCATCTCCGCGACCATGGCCTTGATCTCCTTGAAGTGGGCATCGCTGATGCTGGCGGCAAGGCGCTTGCCGACCCACTCGTCCATGGCGGCGCGCAGGTCAAAGATCTCCAGTGCCTCAGAAATTGGAATGGTGCGCACGAACACCCCGCGGTTTTTCTCGGTGCGTACCAGCCCCGCTTCATCGAGCATGCGAAAGGCTTCCCGCACCGGACCGCGTGAAACCCCCAACTTTTCAGCAAGGACCGCCTCGTTCAGTTTAGCCCCTGGCGGGTACTCTCCCACCAAAATGGCGCGCTCAATCTCCTGCTGCACCAAGCTGGTGAGCGAGC
The DNA here is from genome assembly GCA_021738345.1 of Rhodoferax sp. Taxonomy (GTDB): domain Bacteria; phylum Pseudomonadota; class Gammaproteobacteria; order Burkholderiales; family Burkholderiaceae_C; genus Allorhodoferax. Next base: position 13,665 of record JAIPCE010000106.1, read on the forward strand.
TGCTTTGCAGCAATGCAATGGTGGAATGAAGAGCGGTGGACATGACGGCATTTCAGTATAGATTGATTGTTGACAATTGGCAAAACACAATTGACAAAATGAAGATGTCCGGTTCGAATAAAATGTTCGCGTACCATGTCATCGCACTGACACATTTCTTTCGCATCATCGCCACTTTTAAATCCTAGGAGCTTCCATGCGTTTGTCTACCTTGTCCAAATCCTTGGCTCTGATCGGCCTGCTTGCGGTTGCCGCCACCGCTTCTGCCCAAAAGACCCAGTTGCTGGTATACACCGCGCTGGAGACCGACCAGCTCAAGGCCTACCAGGAGGGCTTTAACAAATCCTACCCGGACATTGAACTCAAATGGGTGCGCGACTCGACTGGCGTCATCACTGCCAAGCTGTTGGCCGAAAAAGCCAATCCACAGGCCGATGCCGTCATGGGGGTGGCCGCCACCAGCCTGGCGCTGATGGACAAGCACGGCATGCTAGTGCCCTATGCGCCCTTGAATCTGGACGCGATCATGAGCCAGTACCGCGACAAGAAGCAGCCCCCAGCCTGGTTTGGCATGGACGTCTGGGGCGCCACGATTTGCTTTAACACCGTCGAGGCCAAAAAGAAAAATATCCCGGCACCGACCACCTGGCAAGACTTGACCAAGCCGGTCTACAAGGGCCAGATCGTCATGCCCAATCCGGCATCGAGTGGCACCGGCTACTTTGATGTGGTCGCCTGGCTGACGCTGTTTGGCGACAAAGACGGCAAAGGCGGTGGCTGGGCTTATATGGATGGCTTGCACCAGAACATCGCGCAGTACACCCACTCAGGTTCCAAGCCCTGCAACATGGCCGCCAGTGGTGAATTTGTCATGGGCATTTCCTTTGAGTACCGTGCCAATGCCAACAAGGCCAAAGGTGCCCCGATTGACTTGATCTTCCCCAAAGAAGGTCTGGGCTGGGACCTCGAAGCCTTTGCCATCCACAAGGGCACCAAGAAGCTCGACGCTGCCAAGAAGTTGGCCGATTGGGCATCAAGCAAGGACGCAATGCTGCTGTACGGCAAGAACTTTGCCATCACCGCACAACCAGGTGTGGCGGCACCCTTGGCCAATGTTCCCAA
>JAIPCE010000107.1 GCA_021738345.1 Rhodoferax sp.
GCATCACCAGTCGCGACCATCCGACACCCAAACCGGCTGCCTCATGGGCCTGCCGAATGTACGCACTGGTGGTCATGATCAAGGTCACCAAGACCAGCGGGAAGTAGTGCAGTGCCTCAACAACAGCCACACCTGGAAGGCCCCAAAACGCCGGATCCAGGTCCCCGACGTGCTGCAGCAATAATCCCAGCGCCGTGCCCCTGCCCAGCAAAGTTTGCAGCGAGACAACCAGCACAAACGGCGGAACAAACAAGGGTAAAAAACCGCACAACTTGATAAACAAGGGGATACATACCCCAAAACGCCATACCGCCATGGCCAACGGCAGGGCCGCTGCCGCCGCCAACAATGCGGCACCGCAAGCCGTGGCAAAACTGTTCAGCAGACTTCCTATATACAAGGGGTTTTGCACGAGAAGGGCAAGCGGCGAATTCGTATGGTTTCCTTGGGTGAGACCATGAATTACCATGGCACCCACCGGCAGCAGCAAGAAAATCAGCAAATAGACCAACAGAAGCGCCACCTGAAGCCGATGAGCTGCGGCGGGCATCGCCGATCGGGGGTGCAAAGTGGCTGCCATTTTTTAGGTGTCAACTACTGCAGAAGAGCTAGCGCCTGTTGCGCAAATCCGAGTGCTGCAAGGTAATTCGTGCTGATCTTCCTCCCCAATTCAGCCTCTTGGATCGCCATTGACGAAAGCCTGCTTGCAGCTGGCATGGTTGCGCCGCTCACGACCCACCCGTCAGATTCAGAGATTGGGGATTGGTAAACCAGTCCTATTGCCTGATCGACCAAGGACTGGGCCTGTGCATGGGGTCGGTGTTGCAACAAGCGCTGAGCCGAGTGAATGACTTCGGTCGCCCTGACCAGTTGCCGATGCCGGAAAGTGACAAGCTGGTCAAAAATAATGCCCACTGCGAGGTAGCGCGATTCCGAAAGCCCAAGGTCGTACCTGGACGTTTGTTGCGTTGCCTGCAGGAACAGTTTGTGATAGTCGTCGGGAAGCGTTGACTTGGCGTAAACCGCTGGAAGAATCGGCAACCGGCTGATGGTGGGTTGCAGCAACAATGTCTGCCCTTCTTCCGACAAGGTAAATTCAATAAACTTTCGCCCACCCCGCGGATTTCTGCCGTCGGTGATAAGGCCGATGCTGGCCGTCGTGCTGATGGACGGCCAAGCATAGATGAAATCTACCGGAAAGCCGGTGGATTTACCCGACAACGCCAGGAAATCAACCACTAATCCAACGCCAAAACGGCCACGAGTGACGCTGTTTGGGACACCAAAACTCCGCTCGGTGATGGTGCCGCAGTTACCGGCAATCCGCAGTATCAGTGACCATCCGTCGCGCCACCCAAAGCCTTGCAGTATCGACTCGACGATCGAATGGGTGGTGCCTGAGCGCGAAGGCGACGACATGGTAATGTGCCCGAAATAGACCGCCTGCGTCAAATCGCCCCAGCCTGTCGGGGCTGGTATGGCACGTGCCTCAAGGTAACGCGTGTTCCACATGACGCCGTAACCGGACAATGCCTGACTTTTATAAAAACGTTCTTCATCATCGATGCCGTGCGTTGAAGCGTGTGAAACCGCTTCCACGGCATCCCCATTTACAAGCGGCTGCAGCAAACCATGGGTGCGCATGGTGCGAAAACTGTCAGGTGAGGAGCCCCAGAAAACATCGGGCCTGGAACCGGTCTTGCGATCAGTCAAAAAAGGGACTGTGTTGGTTCCAGGGAAATTGACAAACTCCACTCGGTATTGCGGGTTGCGTCGCTCAAACGCCTTTTTGTAGACAACCAGCACCTCTTTTGGAAATGACGACGCCACCACAACTGACTCGAAGGCCGCCGCACTGGTCGCAGATAGCGCAGTCACCCACAGAAAGATGCATAACGCCCGCCATTTCATGAGGATGCTCGCTCCAATCCTTCCCTGTGCAAACCCGCCAGCCAGCCTGTTCCCTGTCATGCAGGCTCATCGACCGGGTACCAATGGGGTCGGGTGAAGTTGAGCCCCAGGTGATCCCCTATGGACGGACCGGGAACGCGCCGGGTCTTTTGTACGCGCAACTCGGTTTTACCCACCTGCACACGGTAGTCAATGGTCTCGCCCAGATAGGATTTGTTGACCACTTCGCAGCGCACACCGCCTTCGCTCACAAAGTCAATTTCCGTCGGCCGTGCGGCGAGCAAACCACGGCCGGCGAGCATCAATGCGGCGGGAGGCTCGACATTGCCCGGCCAGGGCAGGGTCGCTCCGGCAATCTGCATCCCGGACGGGGTTAACCCAGCGGGTAAGAAACACGACAGACCGATGAACTCGAATACAAACCGATTGGAGGGGTTTGCGTAAACCCCGATGGGCGTGCCGATCTGTTGCACCACACCTGCACGCATGACCAGAATGCGATCGGACAGGGCCATGGCTTCGGACTGGTCGTGCGTCACATACAGAATGGAGAAGCCGAACCGACGCTGCAAATCCTTGATTTCAAATCGCATTTCCTCCCGAAAATGTGGATCCAGACTGGACAGGGGTTCGTCGAGCAGCATCACATCAGGCCGGATTGCCAGCGCCCGCGCCAACGCCACCCGCTGTTTGCCACCGCCTGACAAGTCGTCTGGACTACCACTGGCAACCGCCAGCAAATTGGTGTGCTTGAGGGCCTCTTCGGTACGCGAGGCAATTTCTGCTGCTGGAAGTTTGCGAATACGCAAGGGAAAAGCAACGTTCTCAAAAACCGACATGTGCGGCCAGACCGCAAAGGCTTGAAACACCATGCCAAAGTTGCGTTGCTCGGGTGGCAGGTAGAACTTTTCACGCTTGGATGACAACAGCCGTTCGCCAACGCGAATGTCGCCATCGTCAAGGTCTTCAAAGCCTGCCACCATGCGCAGCGTGGTAGTCTTGCCACAGCCTGAGGGGCCGAGCATGGCGACGCACTCGCCTTTTTCGATTTGCAGATCGAGCTTGTCAACGGCGCTGACATTGCCAAAGCGTTTCGTGACTTGATTTAGTTGGATGTAAGCCATGACGGAACCCCTCAGGAACTTGTCTTGCCGGAAACCAGGCGTTTGATAAGGCCTTCACCGAGCACGATGATGATCAGTGCAATGCCTGCCAGCGCGGCTGAATAGACAGTTTCCCCATCTTCGTTAAGTGTGTAGATCGCCACGCCAATGGTGCGGGTGGTTGGCCCATACAGCAGCACAGAGACGGTCAATTCACGCAATGCCGGCAAAAAGATCAGAAAAAAAGCTGCCACCATGCCCGGGCGCACCAGCGGAATCACGACGTCCTTGAGCGCCTGCCACATGGAGGCACCGGATGCGCGTGCTGCCTCGACCAGCGAGTCATGCACCTGCTCTAGCGCAGCCGAATTGGCCTTGAGCGAAAACGCCATGTAGCGGGCAATATAGGCGATCAGGATAATCCAGACCGTGTTGTACAAGTTGATGCCAAACTTGCCACTCCAGGCCAGAATGACACCCAGCGCAATCACCGATCCGGGTACCGAGAACGGCAGCATGCCCAGAAACTCAAGAATGCCCTTGCCACGCACCTTCATCTTGACGATCACATATGAAATGATGACACCGGCAAACATGGTGATCAGCGCGGCCGACAGACCCAGACTGATACTGTTCCAGATGGCATCGCGTGTGAGATCCCATTCAAACAGAATGTGGTAGTAATTGGACCAGGTCAGGTTGGCTGCAACCATTGGCAAGCCATACGTTTTCAGACCACCCACCATGAAAATCGTCGCTGTCGGCAAGACAATGGTGAAACCGATGTAGACCACGCAAAGGACAAACATGGGGACGCGCAGGCCACGTAATTTGAGTTCGGTCGGTCGGAAGCTCTTGCCGGCAATGATCTGATAGCGACCTTTACTGAGGATCTTGTTTTGTAGCCACAGGATCAGCGCCGCTGCAATCACCAGAACCGTTGCCAACACAGTTGCTGCACGAATTGAGTCAAAGCTGCCTGCACTTTGGTGGATTTTTTCGTAGATCAAGGTTGGGATGTTATAGATGCCAACCTCGATACCCAAGACCGCCACGGTGCCAAAATGCGCCATCGAATACAGCATGATCAGCAACGCGCCTGACAAAATTGAGGGCAATACCAGGGGAATGGTGATCTTGCGCGTGATCGTGAACAGATCGGCCCCCGAAATGCGCGCTGACTCTTCCAGCGTGGGGTCCATGCGCTCAAGCGCACCGCTGACCTGGATAAACACAAACGGAAACAGGTACATGGTTTCGACCAGAATGATTCCGGCGTAGGTGTAGATGTCAAACACCGGCCCATCGAAGCCCAGCACGTCCATGAAAAACCGATTGATATACCCGGCCCGTGGCGACAACAACATTTTCCAGGCCAGGGCACCGATGAATGCTGGCAACATGAACGGCACCAGGAACAACAACTTCATGGTTTTTTTGAATGGCAGATCCGTACGCGTCACCAACCAGGCAAAGAAGGTGCCCACAATGGTGCCGGTGACCGTGACACCTGCCGATAGAACCAGTGAATTGAACAGGGCTTTGTAGGTTTCTGGCCGCTGAAGTACTTTGACCACATCGGCCAGGTTGAAATGGCCGTCAACCCAGAAGGCGTTGAAAAAAATCAACAGCATCGGCACCGCCACAACGATGACCAAAATGCCCACGGACAGGGCAAACAAAAGCTGTGACGTGCCTAGACGTGAATCCGATTTAATGCTACTCATTGCTAAACCCTCGCACCGGCAAGTACCTTGCCCCCGAACCATTGCACTGTGGCGAGTCCCACGCGACAGCTATCACCTTGTTCAAACAACAAGTTGTGCGCCAGACAATCGTGACTGGGCAAGGCAGCCCGGACCAAGGTGCCAGCAATATCGATCAGATAGTCGACCTGGGCACCCAAAAAACTAGCGCGCACCACCTGACCCGGCAAGCCATCTCCTTCGCGCGCCAAAATTACATCGCTGGGTCGAAACCCAGCGGTCAGCGTTTCGTCGGTCTTGTCTGGCCTCGGACCGACCCAAGCGGCTGTGGAGCCGCCCACATACAAGGCAGCCCCCTCGCGGCGAACCGGCAAGAAATTGGCAATACCCAGAAAACGAAAGACAAAATCATCCGCCGGATGCTCGTATACCTCTTCAGGTGCCCCCACCTGGCGCAGCACACCGTGCGCATCCATGACCGCTAAGCGATCTGAAATACCCAAGGCAATTTCTTGGTCATGGGTGACATAGAGAATGGTGATGCCCAGCTTGCGCTGCAATGCCTTGATCTCAAAACGCATCTCTTCTCGCAGGTTCGCGTCCAGGTTGTTCAGGGGTTCATCGAGCAACAGCAGCCTGGGTTCGGACACAAGTGCGCGGGCCAAAGCCACACGTTGCTGTTGTCCTCCGGACAATTGCGACGGCATGCGCGCTTGCAGTCCGTTCAGGCCAACCAGCCCGATCACGCGCAAGGTGCGCTCCTGCAACTCTGCGTTTGGGATGCCCGCCAGTTTGAGCGGATAACAGACGTTGTCGAAAACACCCATATGCGGCCAGACCGCGTAGTCCTGAAACACCATGCCGAGGCCGCGCTTGTCCGCTGGCACCAGCAGGCCGGTGACGGCACTGGCGACCGGTTCACCACCAATCGAGATGGTGCCGGTGTCAGGTGACTCGAACCCGGCAATCAGGCGCATCAAGGTCGTCTTGCCGCAGCCCGAGGGACCCAGCAGCGTAAAGCATTCACCGTCATGGATGTCCAGTGACAGACCCGACAACACCGGCTTGCCGGCGTACTGTTTGCTGATGCCGTCAATTTGAACATTGGCCATGGTTCACATCACTTCTGCATAATGTCGGTGAACTTCTTGATAGTGGCTTCTTTCTCGGCCATGATCGCCTGGTAGTCGATCTTCATGGCACGTTTGACCGCATCCTCGACTAACGGCATTTTGAAGCGCTCTGGTACCTTGACATCCGAACGAACCGGTAGCGTTCCTTCATTGGCAATCACCGTCTGACCTTCTTTTGACAACACGTAGTCAACAAACTTTTTCGCCGCGTCGGTGTTGGGGCTATTCTTGATGATGGCGATTGGGCTGGGAATTACCAGCATCTCGGGTGGGTAGACCAATGCCAGTGTGGCACCTTTGTCGATCTTGTCCAGCGTGATGTAGTCCACTGCCAGACTGGCCAGCAGGTCGCCTGACGCAGTGTCGTCCACGACCTGGCCAGAGCCCTTGCCCATCTTGGCACCGTTGGCCCTCAAGGCTTCGAAGTAGCTCCATCCAAAGGCCTTGGACAGCACGGCAACGCTCATGTAGGCCGTTCCCGACAAAGCCGGGTTGGCAATGCCGAATGCACCCTTAAACGCGGGTTTTTGCATGTCAGCCCAGACCTTCGGCGCCTCCTTGATGAGGCGGGTGTTGTAAGCAATACCCAGCGTGCCAAGCCGCACCGCGGTGAATGAGCCATCGTAATCGGGCAGCGGATTGAGCAACAGCTTGGATTCAGTGGGGATGTAGGCCAGCAGCAAATCCTGCTTTTTCATTTGGTAGAAATCAGGCACCTCGCTGGTCCACAATACGTCAGCCAGAATCTTGCCAGACTCCCGTTCGGCAGCAATTTTGGCCATTAGCTTGCCCGCCCCGGCTGACTGGAAGTCGAGTTTGATGTCGGGATATTTCTTGACGAATCCTGTTTTCAGGTCGCCGATCATCGACTCTTTCATCGAGGTGTACACATACAGTTTCTGTTGTGCGCTGACGGCAGCGGAAAAAACACCTAAGGCCACGGTCACCGTGCACAGAGTAAGCAATTTGATAAGGCGCATGAAAGTTCTCCTGAGTAGTTAAAAGTAAAAGGCTGGCATGGCGGTCACGCTTGAAGCTTGGGTGGGATTTGCGCACCACAGCGCTTTGAGAATCCGGCCTCAGGCACACCGTAGTGACAGTGACACGCTTGATCGGGACTGTAAGGTCTTCGTCTTGGAAAGGCAAATCACAATTTGTGATCGCGGTGATAATTCTTGTCTTGGGTCGCCTTGGCAGGCTTGGCAACAAGGCACCGAGTTGCAGTTTTTCATGGGCTTTCACGGAACGGCTGCCACCGCTCAGGGCTGGAGCAGTGTGGCGACGGTGACCATCGTGCTGTTCCGCCACGCCCAGGCGCCGGGCGGAGGCGATCCGCCTGGGTTCAAGCTCAACGACTGCAGTACGCAACGCAAGCTCAGCACAGAGGGCAAAGCGCAAGGCGGCCGAATTGGGGCCGAGTTCAGGAAACAACGCATTGCGGTCGGCGCTGTCTGGTCGGCGCAATGGTGCCGTACCCGCGAAACCGCGGACCTGGCCTTTCCCGGCCAACGCGTGTACCAACCGGCTTGCAATTCGTTTTTAACCTAGATTCCTCAATCGGGTGCGTAGCGCTGTCACCCAACAGGTGATACCCTTCAAGGCCAATTCAGAGAGTGTTCATGCGGAGTTACCATCGAAAGTATGCGGTCAACTGAGGAATCTAGGTTCAAATATGGAATAACGACCACTCTCCCTTGAACTTTCCATGAAATTGTTGAACCAGTTGTTTGCGGCTGCCGTGCTGACCGCATTGGCTCCAGCCTCTGGGATGGCCGGACAAGCCCAAATTGCAGTTGCAGCCAACTTTTCTGAACCCATTAAGGCCATCGCTACGGTGCTGGAAAAAACCACCCGACACACCGTGCGCGTGACGCTGGGCGCCACTGGCAAGCTCTATGCCCAGATCAAAAACGGCGCGCCATTCGATGTGCTGTTGGCCGCCAATGCGGAAGTCCCGCAAACGCTGGAAAAGGAGGGCCTTGCTGCAGCGGGCAGCAGCTTTATCTACGCCAACGGCAAACTGGTACTGTGGTCTGCAAACCCGTCGTTGGTGGACGCCAGAGGTGAGGTGCTCAAAGGCACTGGTTTTCGCAAACTCGCCTATGCCAACCCGAAAACCGCTCCGTATGGTGATGCCGCCTTGCAAACCATCGACCAACTCGGGCTAAGCAGCGCGTTGGCACCCAAGCTGGTGCAGGGAGAGAGCATTGGTCAGGCATTTAACTTTGTCTTCACGGGTAACGCCGAACTGGGCTTTGTAGCGCTGTCCCAGGTGCTTGAACACGGCAAGCTAAAGAGCGGCTCGATCTGGTTGGTGCCGCAAACCCTTTACAAACCCATCGAACAAAAAGCGGTGTTGCTACAGCGCGGCGCCAGCAACCCGGCCGCACTGGCGCTGGTCAAGTTGCTGCAAAGACCCGCGACCAAAGATCTGATTCGTTCCTACGGCTACGACATTTGATTCACGCCATGCTGAACGACGGGGACCTGCAAGCTATTGGGCTGACACTGCAAGTGGCGGCGCTTACTACCATGGTGTTGCTGCTTCTTGGTACCCCGCTGGCATGGTGGCTGGCACGTACGCAGTCCTGGGTGAAGACGCCGGTAGCGGCGGTCGTGTCGATGCCGCTGGTACTGCCGCCTTCCGTACTCGGGTTTTATCTGCTGGTGGCCATGGGGCCGCACGGTACCGTGGGCCAGTGGACGCAGGCGCTGGGGCTGGGTGTGCTGCCTTTTACCTTTGCCGGACTGGTGATTGCCTCGACTTTTTACTCGCTGCCGTTCATGGTGCAGCCGATCCAGAATGCGTTTGAAGCCATGGGAGAGCGCCCGCTGGAGGTGGCGGCCAGCCTGCGCGCTTCCAGGCTGGACGCATTCTTCAGTGTGGTGGTGCCACTGTGCAGGCGGGGATTTTTCACCGGAGTCGTCATGTGTTTTGCCCACACGGTCGGCGAGTTTGGCGTCGTGCTGATGGTGGGCGGCAACATCCCCGGTGTCACGCGCGTGGTGTCGGTGCAAATTTATGACCATGTGGAGGCGCTGGAATACGCAGCAGCGCACCGGTTGGCGGCCGTGATGCTGGGTTTTAGCTTTTGCGTGCTGCTTGCGCTGCACCTCTATAACGGTGTGCGACGTAAAGGGTCGGGCGCATGACTCCGATAACAGATTTCGCGTCAGCAGAGTCTGACATCTCTATCCAGTCGGTGTTGCAGCGCCCGGGCTTCCAGCTGGACATGGCTTTTGCACTGCCCGCCAGCGGCATCACGGCATTGTTTGGTGCCTCTGGCTCGGGCAAGACCACTGCCTTGCGCGTGCTGGCCGGACTGGAGCCCACAGCGCGCGGGCGTATCTGTGTGCGAGGCGAGGTCTGGCAAGACAGCGCCCAGCGTATCTTCAAACCAGTGCACCAGCGTGCCGTGGGCTATGTGTTTCAGGAGGCCAGCCTGTTTGAGCACCTGAACGTGGAAGACAATTTGCAATACGGGTTTCGACGCACACCGCACCATCAGCGCACCCAAAGCTGGGACGCCACGCTGGCATTATTGGGCATTGGCCACCTGCTGGGGCGCTGGCCCCATGAACTCTCGGGGGGCGAACGTCAGCGGGTGTCCATCGGCCGGGCTCTGGCCAGCAGTCCGCGCCTGTTGTTACTCGATGAGCCTCTGGCCGCACTGGACCGTGCCCGCAAGGCAGAGATCCTGCCCTACCTGGAGCGACTGCAACAGCAACTGGCGCTGCCAGTGATTCTGGTGACCCACGCGATAGAAGAGGTGGTAAGCCTTGCGGACCGCGTGATTTTCATGCATGCGGGGCGCACCGCACCGGTCGTTTCACTGCAAGATGCGCTGGCGAGGCCTGACTCACCGCTCTTTGATGACCATGGGCCGGTCAGTGTCCTGCAGGGCGAGCTTGAACCGGCGGATGGCGACGGCCTGAGTGCCTTTGTTCACGGAGCGCTGCGCGTGCGCCTGAGCCTGCCGCCGGGCACCGTAGCCAGCGCCACGCGGCTGCGGGTGCTGGCGCGCGACGTGAGCCTGGCCACACTGCAGCCGCAGCGCTTGAGCATTTTGAACCAGTTTCCGGTCACGATCACTGCACTACACCCGCAGCCAGGCGGGCGCTTCACCGTGGTGTGCCAACTGGCGGATGGCCAGACTCTGCTGGCGGAAATCACCCGATACTCCTGCCAGGCCCTGGCATTGCACGCCGGACAGACGGCCTGGGCGCTGGTCAAATCGGTGGCGCTCATGGATTGAGTCGTATCAACAAGCTACTGTTTTGATAGCGTTTTATGCTTAATCGGTAATCTAAGGGATGCTGAAGCAATCTGAACTTGGACTTTTGGCCGCTGCATTGGGATGCAATGCAAGGCGCGTTGCCAGCGGCTCAATCGGGTGCGTAGCGCTGTCACCCTAACGGTGATGCACTTCAAAGCCCAAGAAATGTGCGCTCATAAGGATTTACCATCAAAAATAAACGGTCAACCGAGGAATCTAGGATTAGCTTATCCACGCATTCGCACACCCTATCCTCACGCGGCTTTCCTACTCCGACCTTCTCAACCTGCCCTTTGCACGATTCAGACTCAAGGGATGACCGCCGGTTATTCAAGCGCTTCGCTTACGCACCGTTTCCGTTACTTTGCGTTGACCTGGCTGGAAAAAATCACCAAAATGGTGCCCTGAATCCCTATTCATGCTTGATTGAGGTGCGAGCTGCTGTAGCATCGTGACAGGCCCCCAGACCCGACTCCTGAGCCGACGAGAGGCAAAACACTTAAGCCGGACAAGCCGGAACCGAACCACCGCGAATGATTTTGATGTTCGAATTCTTCCCATTATCTAAAAGATTGAGTGTGTTAGATAAATAGCGAGCCGATATGCGCCTTGATGTCAACGAAAGCAATATACCGCGGCTCCATCTGGCAGGAACGATTGCCATCATCGTTGTGCTGACGGTGACGCTTGGTGCGTTTTTTTCCTGGCGCAGCATTGTCAACCACCGGGTCTCGCTGGAGCGCATCAGTCAGTCGGTAGTGGCGCATAACAATGTCCGATTGGCTGCCGAGATGGCATCGGTACTGGACTACATCGCGTTTGCCCGCACCCGTACCGACCATGTGCTGCGTGCCAGCCTGACCAGCCAGGTCGACACCGCGATGCAGATCGTGGAGGCAATTTATGCCAGAGAGTCGCCACGCAAACCAGAACATGAGGTCAAGCAACTGATGATCGAGGCGCTGCGTCCGGTGCGTTTCTTTGAAGGGCGTGGCTATTATTTCATCGACGACATGCAGGGCAAGTTCATCTTGCTGCCCACTGCCCCGCAATTGGAGGGCAAGACACTGCTCAACAACAAGGACGACACCGGGCACTACATCATGCGTGGCCTGATCGAAGCCGCGACCAAGCCGCAAGGAGAAGGCTTTTCCAGTTATCGCTGGTACAGCCCGGGCGACACTAAAAAGATGTCCGACAAACTGGCCTATGTACGCCACTTTGCCCCCTTTGACTGGCTCATCGGGACCGGTGATTACACCGCCGAATGGGAGGATCGCCAAAAGGCGGAAGCCCTTTCCCGACTGCGCAGTGTCCGCTTCGGGACCAGCGGCTATCTCGCCGTCATGGACCGCGATGGCCGTGCCCTGATATCTCCGTCGAACGTCGCGCTTGAAGGCGTGCAGCCCGGGGACCTGCCTGCGACCGAACAGGAGGCGCTTCAAAAAATGCAACAGCTGGGCAGTCAAGGGGGCGGCTACCTGCGCTATGACTCGGTCGATCCGGTTTCTGTGCAACGCATCAGCAAGACCGCCCTGGTACGCCAGACCGAGCCCTGGGGCTGGTTGTTGGCGATCACCACCACGGACGCTGAACAAGGCGCTGCACTGCAGCAGGAAATTACCCGCTTTGGCTCCACCAGCCGCGAAGCGTTCCTTGACGTGCTGCTGGCCCTGGCCGCTGCGTTGACCGTGGGTGCGTTGGCTTCGTGGGGATTTTCAAGTTGGTCGGGTCAATTGTTCCAGCGCTACCACCAGCAAATTGCCGAGCATGCCACCGCGCTGCAACTCAGTGAGCAGCGCTTTCGCACGCTGACCGAGTGGTCCCCCGAAGCCATTTTGGTGCACCGGTCGGGACAGGTCATTTACGTCAACCCGGCCGCTGTGGCGCTGTTTGGCGCAAGCCAGGCCGATCAGTTGCTTGGCAAAGCCACCATACAACTGGTGCACCCCGACGACTGGGAGAGTCTGGCAACGCGCATGCGCAGTCTTATCGATGGCACGCCGCAGCTACCCTCCACGCAATCCCGGTTTGTCAGACTCGATGGCACAGCCTTTGACGTGCGCGTGCAGGGCACCTCGGTCATCTACGACGGCACGCCCGCCATCCACGTGTCAATCCATGACATCACCGAACAAAAGCAAGCCGAGGAAGCCCTGCGCATTGCCGCCACTGCATTTGAAGCACAGCAGGCCATGGTCGTCACCAACGCACAACGCATGATTCTTCGGGTCAATCAGGCATTCACCAGCATCACCGGCTACAGCGCCGGCGAAGCGCTTGGGCAATATCCCGAGATGTTGTCTTCAGGACGGCACGACCAGACCTTCTATGCCACGCTGGCGAATGCGCTGGACCAAGCGGGTGCCTGGGCCGGCGAAATTTGGAACCGGCGCAAGAACGGCGAAGTCTATCCCGAGTGGTTGTCCATCAGTGCGGTCAAGGACGATGCCGGCTTGACCACCCATTTTGTGGCTATCTTTTCCGACATCAGTGAGCGCAAGTCCGACCAGGAGCAAATTGAAACACTCGCTTTTTACGATCCGCTGACGCGCTTGCCCAACCGGCGCCTGCTGCTTGACCGCCTGGAGCAGGCACTGCATGCGGCGACCCGCCACAAGCGCAAGAGCGCACTCTTGTTTGTCGACCTGGACAATTTCAAGACCCTTAACGATACCCTGGGCCACCACCAGGGCGACCTGCTGTTGAGCCAGGTGGCGCAACGCCTCAGAGCCTGCATTCGCGAGGGCGACACCGTGGCTCGCCTGGGCAGCGATGAATTCGTCGTGATGCTCGAAGACCTCAGCGAAAACCAGCAGGAGGCCGCCAACCAGGCCGAAGCAGTGGGCGAAAAAATACTGGCCGCACTGGCCCAGGATTACCCGCTTGACAGTGGCATACACCACAGCACCACCAGCATTGGCGTAACTTTATTCGGTGGCGAAACTGTGGAGCGTAATGAAGAGCCGCTCAAGCGCGCCGAGTTGGCCATGTTTCAGGCCAAGTTGGCTGGGCGCAATTCGCTGCGGTTTTTTGACACCCAGATGCAGGCCCAGGTGTCGGCCCATGCCGCGCTGGAGGCCGATCTGCGCGAGACCCTGTCCAGGCAAGGATTCTTGCTGCACTACCAACCCCAGGTGGTCGGTGCCGGCCGCATGACCGGGGTGGAGGCACTACTGCGCTGGCCGCATCCCCAGCGCGGGATGGTGTCGCCGGCCCAATTTATTCCGTTGGCCGAGGAAACCGGGCTGATCCTCCCGATTGGTCAATGGGTGCTTGACACTGCATGCGCTCAGCTCGCAGTCTGGGCCGCAGACCCTGCGCTCGCCCACCTGACGATGGCAGTGAACGTGAGCGCACGTCAGTTCCGGCAGCCGGATTTTGTCGATAGTGTGCTTGCCACGTTAGCGCGCACCGGCGCCACTCCGAAGTTGCTCAAGCTGGAATTGACCGAGAGCATGCTGGTGGATGATGTGGAAGCCATCATCGCAAAAATGAGCGCACTCAAAAACCAGGGAGTCGGCTTTTCGCTCGATGATTTTGGTACCGGGTATTCGAGCTTGAGTTACCTCAAACGCCTGCCGCTGGATCAGCTCAAGATTGACCAGGGTTTCGTGCGCAACATTGTCACCGATGCCAACGATGCAGCGATCGCCAAAATGGTCGTGGTGCTGGCCGAAAGCCTGGGGTTGTCGGTGATTGCCGAAGGGGTGGAGTTACAGGCGCAAGCTGACTTTTTGGCCCACCTGGGTTGCCACGCCTATCAGGGCTATCGGTTCAGCAGACCGCTGGACGCTGATGCGCTGCAGGCGTTTGCCAAGCACAGCGGATAAATGGATTTGTAACGGGCAACCTCAAGGGGGCGAAACCCCCAATAGCTTTGCGGTCAGTTTGCGTGCGATCGGAGCCAGGAAAAAAATAACCGGCACGCCCACGACATAGGCGATCACAAAAGCCTTGAGCCAGGTTTGAATAAAGTGCTCGCCCCAGCCCACGTTGACCATCGTAATGACAAAGGTCATGACGAGAATCATCATCGCACCCATGACACAGGAAAACACCAAATGAAACTTCTTTTGCGGTTGCACGCGCATCTCCTTCACTGAAACAACATGGCTCCATCTTCGCACGACTTGCCGTGCCATATCGCCAGAGCGGTGGGTCACGCTCAAAATTCCAGCGGAACCGATCGTATTTGCACAATGGCGCGCACGATGGCACCGTCGTCGTGCTCCCGGTCGAGGTCGCACACGAACGACGGATCAAATACCCGATAGTGCGTCGCGCATTTCTTGCGCTGGAACATCAGTGCCACGGGCGCAATTACCGGTACCCGCACCACGGGCTGCACCTACAGCGGGCAGCTCAGTGTGCGGCCTGAGCAAAAGGCGGTAGTGATGGCTGCAGCAACCGAGACCTGTGCCGGTGCCGCAACGCAACTCAGCGGCGTAGCGGCCAAGACCGAAGACAAGCTGGGGATTACGATGCTGCTGACCAATGGGGATGAGAGTGCTGCGGTGGCGATTAGTCTGGTGCAGGGGGGTTAG
>JAIPCE010000108.1 GCA_021738345.1 Rhodoferax sp.
ACTGCGTTTACTTGCCGCATCCTGCACCCCATCGCGGACCCGCCGACGATCTTCCTCGTATATTTGCAAGAACACCAGACTGGAGTTGGCCTTCAGTTCTTCGGGCGCATACCCCAAGGTTTCGCGCACTCGTTCACTCACGAAGGTAAAGCGAAAGTAGTCAGCTCCAACGTGCCATTGAAACACCACACCAGGAACCGTATTGGTAATGTGCCGCAGTCGCGCCTCGGCTGCCTTCATGGACACTTCCATGTTTTTGCGCTCTGTGATGTCAGTCCGGATGCCGACATACATCGATGGCTTGCCAGCGTCATCACACAACGGAACGATGGTCGCTGATACCCAATATAAGTGACCCGCCTTGGCCCGATTGCAGATTTCGCCATGCCACACCTGACCGGACGAAATAGCGCGCCACATTTCGGCAAAAAATGCCTTGTCATGCCGCCCGGAATTGACAATCCGGTGGTTTTGACTCATTAGTTCGGCCCGCGTATACCCGCTGATTTCACAAAGCTTATCGTTGGCATAAATGATGTCACCCGCGAGATTGGTAGTGCTGACAATGGCATGCTGATCAAGTGCAAACTTCTGATAAGCGAGATCAGTCAGTGCTTCACGCAAGTCAAGTTGACTCTCCTCATGCTGGCGCACCAGGTCACGCATGATGACCGAAATGGTTTCGAGGTTGTCGTCGACACCGAGGGTGTGCTCGGTATCTACCGAAGTCATCAGCTCACGTGCCGTCTGCCGAAGGGAATCCATGGCACGGGTTCGACTCGCCAACTCGTCACGCAAGCGGGCATTGCTTTGGGTGAGTTCGATCGAGCTGACTTCAAGACTACGGGTTTTGAGCTCCAGATCCCGATCATTTTGTTGATATGCATCGTCGACACGATCTAGCAAAGCACCCAATCCACCCAAAACGCGGGCCACCTGTGGCGGCAGATCGCCTTTCGTAGCCAACTGCCGAAACTCGTCCAGCGTCGCTACCCATTGGTCCGTGGAGAGATCCAAGGTGCGCTTGATCTGGCGAGCGAGAAGTTTATGCATTGAATAACGACAGGGAACAGCGTCGCATGTTGGCGTTTAGACAGACTCGGAGATATAGGTGATGGTCATTGTCTGGTTGTGCAACTTGCACTCCACTGCGTTATTTAAAGGACTGATTTCACCGTAAGAATAAAACCCGGCCAAAACTGCAGCTTGTCCAAATACACCTCCGACCGCCTCAACCTCTTCATCGACGCGTCCACCCATCACCAACTTCCTCCCCACGCAACTAACGAGCAAGACCAAGCTGGGTCTCGGGCTTGAAAACATCGATTTTGCAGCCGCTGCCGCTGCCTCCGCGCCATCCACCAACGCATCGGTACTGGCATGCATGAGCTTGAGGTAACCATTGGGATCAATATCCCCTGCCAATGTCACGCTACCTGACACATCATCCACACCTAAAATGGTGCGAATCAAGCCGACCTCGTTGTGGTCGCTACCCAACATTGCGAACGGAAAAAGCAATCCGGAGGCGGGTAGACCTTTTGCATGATCACCCAAATAGCGCTTGTAGACGTCCAGCGCCGGCTCGCCGTCCAATTCGTAAAGAACATTGTTTTCACACCGTGTCACCTTGCGCGATGGCCCAAACGGGGACCATCCCCCGAAAGACCCATGTGAAAAATCAAGGTCCGCACCATAAAGTCCTAGGCAGGTCAAGCGATCGCTGCTAAGACCTTGATCGTCCAACACCCAGGTTTGGGTGAAAGCCCCGCCATCCCCGGCCAAACCTCCGGTAATCGACACCTGGTTTCCAAGAATTTCGGTCATCCCCGCCAATACCGCGCTCCCGTTGATCCGAACACCTTGGCCAAAAATCAAAATGGCTCTAAGCCCCTCGTTGGGCAGGCCTTTGGCAAGTCGCCGCCCGGCATCCAATGAGTCCTCCATGGTGGACAGCACCGTGCTGACCTGCTTGACCCGAGTCGTTTCAAAACGCACCGCCGTCACCACCAGACTGCCGTCCTCCACCCCGGCCCGAGAAATTTCCCCAGCAGTCGAACAGCCCGCGCGATGCGCTGCAGGAAAAGCCTGTGCAATTGCCTGCGCCCCGTCTTTTATGGCCTGCACCGAGCCAAAGGACAGAACCAGGGTTGGCTCGATGGCAGCCAGCACCGCAAAATCCGCAACACTGGGTTGGACGGTTCGAAAAAGAGCTTGTTCGACTCGCATTGTGGAGCTCCTGATGTATTACAGACGAGAGATAGAAACTATTAGTGGGCTGGGTTAACGCACAATCGCCGACTAGACTCACTCTTGGAACTGTTGGCGCAGCACATTCTTCTGAACCTTGCCCATGGTGTTGCGCGGCAATTCTGACAACACAACACATTTTTTTGGCACCTTGAAGTTTGCGAGTATCGCCTTGAGCTGGCTTAGAATCGCGGTCGTTTGAAGTTCCACACCCGGTTTGGCGATCACCGCCGCCACGCCCACCTCACCAAAATCGTCGTCAGGCACACCCACCACTGCGCTCTCGGCGACACCCGGGATCGCATTGATATAACTCTCGATTTCGGCCGGATACACGTTATAGCCCCCGCTGATGATGAGGTCTTTGCTACGCCCCACGATAGTGACGTAGCCGTCGGCATCGATATACCCCACATCACCCGTTTTGAAAAACCCGTCTGTTGTGAACTCTTCTGAGGTCTTATCCGGCATATTCCAATAGCCCTGGAAGACGTTGGGCCCTTTGACCTGAATGCCGCCCACCTCACCGGCAGGTAAGAGTTTGTCCCCGTCATCAAAGATGCGCAATTGCACTCCCGGCAAGGGTCGCCCCACAGTACCGCCTTTGCGCACCCCATCGGTGACCAAGTAAGGATTAGAAGTCAACATCGCGGTTTCGCTCATGCCATAACGCTCCAAAATCGTATGCCCGGTGCGCTGCTGCCACTGTGCAAAGGTATCGAGCAACAAGGGCGCAGACCCTGATATAAAAAGGCGCATTCCCTGTGCGACCGCGCGGTTTAAACCGGTCTCAGCCAAAAGTCGGACATACAGGGTGGGTACACCCATGAACACAGTCGCCCGCGGTAGGTGGCGCAAGACGGTCCTGGTGTCGAACTTGGCAAGCCAGATCATTTTGCTACCGTTGAGCAGCGCGCCATGGATTGCAACAAATAGGCCATGCACATGAAATATCGGCAAAGCATGAATCAGAACATCGCCGCCCTGCTCTGCTCTGCGCCAACCCCAATAGGCCTTTAAAACCTCGGCGTTGCTTAGCAGATTGCCATGTGACAGCATTGCGCCCTTGCTTCGGCCGGTTGTTCCGCTGGTGTAAATGATGGCTGCCAGGTCGTCGGAATGCGCTTGGGCAACTGCGTGTGCCCGCGAAAACTGTGCCGCACGGCTTAGCAAGGTTCCGGTGCGATCCTGGTTCAGGGTAAACACGTGGGTCGTTCCAGCCGCAAACGCCAATTTGCTGAGCTCGCCAAAATGGTGGCCACTGCAGACCAGAACGGCAGGCACGGCGTCCCCTAGGAAATAGGCCATTTCCGCGCTTTGGTAGGCGCTATTGAGGGGCAAATACACCAAGCCTGCACGCAGGCTTGCCAAATAGAGGATCAGTGCTTCGACTGACTTCTCAACCTGTACGGCAATACGTGCGCCAGGCGCCAATTCAAGTGATTCAAGCATATTGGCGACCATGGCGCTGGCATCCAGCAAGTCCTGCCAGCTGTAAAACAGGCCGGCATCGGTCTCGACCGCACACTGGCTGGTATCTTGCGGAAACGCCGCTGCCAGCGCACTGAACAGGTTATGGTCGATTACACCAGTATCTTTGGGACCTAGCTGCGGTACGGAGACTGAAGTCATGAAAGGCTTAAAAGTGGGGACTGCGTTTTTCTAGGAACGCCGCAATGCCTTCACGGTGTTCTGCGCTGTCGGCATATAAAAAGGTGTCTTGGTTTTGAACGGACTCAACCCAAAGCGCTTGGCTATGCGGCCCAAGCAGCGCATCAAGCCTGCGCAAAGCTTGCTTGTTCAGACGCGTGGCCTGGGGCGAGAGTGTGGAAATTCGCACCGCCATTGCGCGTGCCTGCTCACCACAATGACCGTCATGCACCACCTGGGTCAGAAACCCTTGTGCATGCAAAGCCGGGGCATCCAGCACCTCGGCAGCAAGCAACATGGCACGCGCCACTGCTGTCCCCACACCTTTTGCCACCA
The DNA here is from genome assembly GCA_021738345.1 of Rhodoferax sp. Lineage (GTDB taxonomy): Bacteria > Pseudomonadota > Gammaproteobacteria > Burkholderiales > Burkholderiaceae_C > Allorhodoferax. The sequence goes on from JAIPCE010000108.1 coordinate 4,237, forward strand.
ACGCCGCTTCCCTGGGTGCCATCGGAAAGCCCAGTCGCGCAATCGGGGCACCAAACCGAGCGGTGGCACCCGCAAGCCGCAGGTCGCAGCAACACGCAATCTCCAATCCTGCACCCATGCAATTGCCTTCAATGCCAGCAATCACAGGGACATCGCAGGCGAGTAAGGATTGCAAGGCACACCACACTTCGACTTCGTGGAAATTACGCAACTTCTCAGTATCAAACCGAAAGGATGGGTACTCTGAGATGTCACCGCCAGAACAAAAATGTCCGCCTTTGCCCTGCACCACCACAACGCGAACATCCGTCCGTGCACCAATCTGCTCAAATGCACTTTGCAAATCGCGCCACATGGTGCGAGACATGGCATTGAATTTACCCTCATTTTCCAGTGTTACCCAGGCAACACGTTGTTGGTCTGGCGCAAGTTGCCACGTCACAGTGCCTGACATGCCCCTGCTCCATGCATTTTGGGATTCATGGTTTGGATTTCAGCCACCACAGCAGCGCTCCGCCACCAACCATGGGGATACACAACCACTGCCCCATGCTCATACCCAACGAGAGCAGGCCCAAGTGGGCATCGGGCTCACGAAAAAACTCGGCAATAAACCGGAACGTCCCATACCCCAGCAAAAATATCGCCGCCACCTGGCCTGGTCTGCGCGGTGCGCGCGCATACCACCACAGCAAGACAAATAGCAGCAGGCCTTCCAGAAGAAACTGGTACATCTGCGACGGATGTCGAGGCAAATCTCCAGCGCCACGAAAAACCATGCCCCAAGGCAGGCCAGGATCCGCCAGGCGGCCCCATAACTCCCCATTGATAAAGTTGCCCACCCGTCCTGCCGCAAGCCCCGTCGGCACGCACGGCGCGACAAAGTCGGTCACTTGCCAGAATGTTCGCTTTCTGCTGTGAGCAAACCAAGCCATCGCGGCGATCACACCCAGCATCCCTCCATGAAAACTCATGCCACCTTGCCATACCGCAAAAATCTCCAGCGGATGCGTCAGGTAGTAGCCGGGTTTGTAAAAAAGACAATACCCAATGCGCCCGCCCAGCACGACCCCAAGCACCCCCAGAAACAGGATGTCTTCGACATCGCGGTAGGCCCATGCAGCCTGACCCTGGCTGCCGTTGTAAGCCGGGTGACGTAGGCGACGACTGCCCAAGACCATGAACAAACCAAAGGCTGCAAGATAGGTCAGCCCATACCAATGTACAGCGACCGGGCCAATTTGCAGCGCAACTGGATTGATAGCGGGATGAATCAGCATGTTTGCATTGTGCCTGCGGTTGATCGCGACAGAAAACCAGATCTAAAGAACTTCCGCAAAATCAATTAACGCTGTCAACCTAGGAGCTGTATCTGAAAAAATCCGGGTTCGTTTCCAGCTTCTAGCGCTTGGTATTGCGCTTGATTCCAATGGCATCGCGGCTCTTGTCCAGGCGGGCTTGCTTGCGAGCTTCTTCCGCCTGCATTGCCTTGCGCTTGGTGTATCCCGACGCATCCGCCCAGGCCCACCAAGCCACCGCCAGGCCAAATGGCGCCAGCACCAGCAACCAGCTCCAGGTAGCAACCGGGTCAATCTCCATAAATTTCAAAGCCAGCAGAATCAGCCCAATACCCAGGAAATACATGATTTACTCCAGTGTGTCTCTGACACGAATGGTACCCCACCCTGTGCAAGCCAATTTCGAAACTGTTCGGATTTGCCTGTATAGGTTGAGGGGAGAGCAAAAAAAACCCTAAGTAAATCAATCACTTAGGGTAATTTCTGGCGGAGCAGGGGGGATTCGAACCCCCGGGGGATTTTACTCCCCGCACGCTTTCCAGGCGTGTGACTTAAACCACTCATCCACCGCTCCAGAGCCTGTGATTTTAACCTTGTATTGCACTTAAAGTCCTGCCGTCAAAACAAAAAAGGCACCCAAAACGGGTGCCTTTTCGTAGGAAAAACAAAAGTTTAAGAGCTTGATTCTTTCAGGATCAACGAATCACGGCCAGGGTTTCAAGCTTGCCAGCGCGCACGGTCTTCAGCGTCAGTGCTCCATTCTTGATGTCGCCCTTTTCGTCAAAAGAGATGGGGCCGGTCACGCCCTTGTAGTCAGCCGTGGCAGCCAGGATAGGCAGATACTTGGCAGGATCTGCAGAATTGGCCTTAACCATGGACGCCACGATAATTTTCACAGCATCGTAGACGTAGGGTGCATACACCTGCACGTCTGCGTTGTACTTGGCTTTGAACTTGGTTTTGAATTCTTCCATGCCGGCTTTGGCTTCGCCTTCGACACCACCCGCTTCAGCACAGAAGACCTGGTCGTCTGCAATGGCATCGCCACCGAGTTTCACCAGTTCAGTGGAGCAAATGCCGTCGCCACCCATAAACTTGGCCTTGATACCCAGGGACTTCATTTGCTTGAGCATCGGGCCGGCAACGGCATCCATGCCGCCGAAGAACACCACATCGGGTTTCTTGCCCTTGATGGTGGTCAAGATGGAGTTGAAATCGGTGGCCTTGTCGGTGGTGAACTCTTTGGCCACCACTTTTCCGCCCGCAGCTTCAACTGCCTTGGTAAATTCCTCGGCAACGCCCTGCCCATAGGCGGTACGGTCGTCGATGACGGCAATGGACTTGCCCTTGAGGGTACCAACAGCGTACTTGCCGAGCGTGCCACCGAGTTGTGCATCGTCAGCCACTAGGCGAAACGCGGTCTTGAAACCCTGGCGTGTGTATTTGGGGTTGGTTGCCGATGGCGACACTTGGGGAATACCCGCATCGCTGTAGATCTTGGAGGCGGGGATGGTGGTTCCGGAATTCAAGTGACCCACCACACCAGCAACCTTGGCATCTGCCAGCTTCTGGGCAACTGCAGTGCCCTGCTTGGGATCAGCGGCGTCGTCTTCTGCCATCAGTTCCAGGGTAACTTTCTTGCCATCTATCATGACGCCAGCCGCATTGAGCTCTTCGATGGCCATGCGTGCGCCATTTTCATTGTCTTTGCCCAAATGGGCGATTGCGCCACTGGTGGGACCGACGTGACCAATTTTGACGACCGCAGCAGCGGGTGCTGCAGGCGCGGGGGCCGCAGCTGGTGCGGGGGCAGGCGCTGGGGCTTCTTCTTTCTTGCCGCAGGCAACCAGCAATGTCGCCGCTGCCAAAACTGTCAAAGTACTTTTCACCGTGAATTGCATAGGAGCTCCAAAATTGAGAACAAAGGAAAATGAGAGCGGGATTATTCCACATTCCACAGGGTCAGCCTGACCAAAGCTTATCAAGCCGATCGCAACAACCTGTGAGTTAACCGTCGACTGCTCCGGAAATGCTTTTTAAAACACTTGAGCTTTCATCGCCGTTCTGCTGCGCGAGTGCCTGTTGGAGGGCTATTTCTACCTCCTTGCGAATCGTGCTGGACAACTCGGACACTTGCTTCTGGAGTGAATCCTCCAGTGCTGCTCGGAGCCGAACTTCTACCTGCGCAAGTAGATTTTCCGAGATCTGATCGACCATGAACCGTTGCGCTTGTGATGTTGGTGGGCCAGATTTTCTAGGTTTTACGACTTCTGTCAAAGTCGGCAGCAATCTAGGCGCGCCTTTGGCAGTTTTCATGTCTGGCTGCCCTTCACATTCACATCGTGACGAACGATGGCATACCCCAATTGGGTGTAGTGTTTCCAACGCCTCCGCGCATTTTCGCGGTCGATCGCGTCAGTGCTAACGACCTCAATCAGACGCTCAAATTGAGTGTATCCAGTGACTACCGTATCACGTAAATTCACCAGAACTCGGCGCTTGCCGGGCTTGACGTCCAGGTCCGTGGTCAAAAGCAAGGGGGACAGCATTTGCATGGCAGTGTCGTCAGTTTGCCCACAGTGGACGACAAAATCACTCGGAGCAATTGACCACAAGGCCGCACTCAAGAATGGCTGTGTCGATGTTTCGCAAGCCACCGTTACCCACGCATCCCTAGTTAATGCCTTGCGAAGCAACCGACAGGCATAGGCGACTTTATCGGGGACGCCGAAATGAAACGCGATTTCGGTCACCGCGCCTCGGCCTTGGACAGCAAGTATTCCACCAGCAAGCCAACCGGCCGACCGGTCGCCCCTTTTTGGTTGCCGGTCTTCCATGCCGTGCCAGCAATGTCCAAGTGCGCCCACGCATACTTGGTCGCAAAGCGTTGCAGAAATTTTGCCGCAGTAATTGCACCGCCGGCCCGACCCGCCACGTTGGCAACGTCAGCAAAACTCGTCTTTAGACCTTCGGCGTAGTCCTCGTCCAACGGCATCCGCCAGCACAGGTCTTGCGACACATCAGAGGCACTTGATAAAGCGTTTGCCAAATCTTCATTCGTCGCAAACAATCCGCTGCGAACACCTCCGAGCGCAATCATGCAGGCACCCGTGAGGGTAGCAATATCAATCACAGCTGCCGGTTTAAATCGTTCCGCGTAACACAATGCGTCGCACAAGACCAGTCTGCCCTCGGCATCGGTATTTAAAATCTCTATCGTTTGTCCGCTCATACTGGTTACCACGTCGCCAGGTTTAACGGCACGACCGCTGAGCAGGTTTTCACAAGCCGGTATCAGGCCCACCACATTGACGGCTGGCTTGAGTTGTGCCAGAGATCTGAATACGCCGAGCACGCTGGCGGCCCCGGACATGTCAAACTTCATCTCGTCCATCTCAGGTGCAGGTTTGATCGAGATGCCACCGCTGTCAAAGGTAATGCCCTTACCGACCAGCACCGTGGGAGCTTGTGACTTCAATGCGCCATCGTAGTGCAACACAATGAAGCGTAAAGGCTGATCTGACCCCTGCGCCACCGCCATAAATGCACCCATACCCAGTTTTGCCACTTCTTTGGGACCCAAAACTTTGCAGCGAAACTTGGGCAGCTTGGCAAGCTCCTGGGCCGCCTCGGCCAGCAGGGTAGGCGTTGCGTGATTGGCTGGCCGATTGGCCCACTCCTTGGCCAGTTCGACCCCCATGACGGTGGCCACAGCACGCAGAAATACCTCTTGAAGCTCAGCGGCATTGGTGGCTGCAATCACCGCCTTTTGAAGAGTTCTAGGCTCGGGTTTGGACTTGGTCGTGGTGTAAACGTACGAAGCGTCCGCTACTGCAAGCACCGCTGTGCGAACCGCTTCACCCGAAGACGCTTGCGCAAAACACAGCAGCAGCTTTTTCAGATTCGGGTTTTTGATTGCCGCCATCGCAGCAGCAACTGCTGTGCGAATGTCGCGACCAGATCCCTCGCCAATGCTTGCCAGCACCACCCGGCTGGCGTTGGCTTGCGCTGGCTTGTAAAGCACACACACTTTGCCTGCCTTGGCTTCGAGATCCCCTGCCTTGACTGCCTCCGCTACCAGGGTCGAAAGCGCATCTTTCGCCGATTTGAATTCCTGATGCACCAACACCACCAAGGCATCGCACTTTTCCGTGCTGACACCCACAAGACCCAACGATTTAAGTTCAAAGTTCATAATTCGGATTTTCCTTTGCTGCAATGTTATTCCATTCTTCTATTCGCAAGGAGCTTGCTCGCAGTTTTGGTGCGACGCTGGTCGTACTCGTAACCGTGGTTGTGACCATGACGTTGATACGCACCCTGGGTGAGGCCTCTCGGGGCAACTTTAACCCAAGCGATGTGATGGTCGTGATGGGCTACACGGTCCTGTCTGACATGCCCACCCTGTTGTCAATCTGTCTATTCATCTCTGTGCTCAACGTGCTGACACGCATGTTTCGCGATAGCGAAATGGTGATCTGGTTCGGCAGCGGTCGTGGCCTGGCATCACTCATCAAGCCACTTTTCCGTTTTGCCTGGCCAATTTGGGGCATTATTTTTACCTTGGCCTTTTTTATTCTTCCGTGGGCATTCGGTCGCATTGAAGATTACCGCGATCAATACGAGAAGCGCGGAGATCTGGCACGCATCGAACCCGGAAAATTTCAGGAGTCGGCCGAAGGAGACCGGGTGTATTTCATAGAAAAAAACTCGGGTGTTGTCCAAAGTGGTAGCAACGTGTTTATTGCCACCAAGGAAAAGAATGGGAAGGAAACTCTTACCGCGGCCCAAAGTGGCCGCATAGAAGTCATCGGGACGGACCGATTCTTGATCCTTGAAAGCGGTCAGCGACTGGAAAAAACCGCGGATCAGCGCGATCTTTCGCTCAGTACCTTCCGCACCTATGGCGTGCGGGTGGGGGCGGACGACCAGTCAGCGCGCAGCTATGTACCGACCAACGCCAAGGGAACACTCGCCTTGCTGCAGGCGCCAAACAATGTCCATTGGGCCGAGCTTTCGTGGCGATTAGGCGTGACCTTGGCGGCCATGAATTTCGTTTTGATTGGTTTGGCAATCGCGGGCGTGAATCCGCGCGTTGGACGCTCAGCTAACATTGGGTTTGCCTTTCTTGCCTTCGTCGTTTACTTCAATTTACTGGTGCTCGGCAAAAGTTGGATTCAGGCAGGAAAGGTGCACTTTGTGATTTTTATGCTGGCCCTGCATGGCACTGCGTTGTTGATCGGGGTGTTGCTCTTGCTCAAACGGCATCGGAATTGGACGCTTCGATGGCCGAAGAGGAATTCCGCTTGAAAACCATTCGGAGATTTTTTTACGCAGAAGTCTTCACCGCAGTGGCACTTGTCACACTCGGTTTCGTTGCCCTGTTTTTTTTCTTTGACTTTGTCGATGAACTGAAAAATGTAGGAAATCACACCGAATCGCGGTACCAGGTGCCGCAGGCCTTGCTCTATGTGGGATTGATGGTTCCCAATCATTTGTATGAGCTGCTACCCATTACGGTATTGATCGGAACGATATTTGTGATGTCGCGCTTGGCCCAGAGCTCAGAGTTCACGATTCTACGGACCAGCGGGCTTGGACCCTGGCGTGCATTGCGCACCTTAATGTCGATAGGGCTTGCGTTTGTCTTGCTGACTTTTATGGTCGGCGATTACCTTGCGCCTCTCGCAGATAGAACGGCACAACTTCTGAAGTCGCGCCAACAGGGTCGTATCACTGTCGGGAAAACTGGTGCCTGGTTGAAAGAGAAGCATGCCCTTGGTCACACCGCGGTCAATGTCGGTGCACTTGCACCCGATGCCACGATGCGGGATATCAGGATTTATGCGTTTGATCATTCGGGGCATTTGCTGTCGGTAGTACAGAGCGAGTCTGCCAGCTTCGGCACAGAGGCATCCTGGCAACTGGAAAAAGTAAAAAAAACCGAGTTTGCGCTCGTGGCGAGTCAAGCCAACACAGTGGACCGCGCGGTGTTGGAGAGCCTGCTCTGGCCGACACAGATCAGCGCCGAAATGGTCGCCGCCGCCGTTTTGCGCCCCGACCGCATGGGGACCATCGATCTGTTCCAATATATGCAGCACTTGCAAGCCAACGGGCAATCGGCCCTGAAATATGAAATTCAGTTTTGGAAGAAAGTTTTTTACCCGTTGAGTTGCCTGGTCATGGTGGTGCTGGCCTTGCCTTTTGCCTATCTGCATTTTCGGTCTGGCAGTATCGCAACCTATGTGTTTGGCGGCGTCATGGCGGGCATCAGCTTTGTTCTGTTGAACAACGTGCTCGGCGATCTCGGTGCGCTGCGCGGGTGGCTACCGCTCTTGACCGCAGCGTTGCCAGGTCTGATTTATTCGATCGCCTCTTTGTCGGCGTTCATGTGGTTGGTTTTACGAAGGTGAAGCATTCATGACGAAACACGGAGTGGTTTTATTTGCCCACGGCTCTCGGGATCCGCTGTGGCACAAGCCCATGGAGGCAGTGGCACAGCAAATGCTGCAGTTGGCGCCGCTTACGCCGGTCCAATGCGCTTATCTTGAGCTCAGTACCCCTGACTTGGCCACGGCCGTGGTCGCGTTGTTGCAGCAAGGGGTGCAAACCATTGTGATTGTTCCCATGTTTTTGGGGGTGGGCCGACATGCGCGCGAAGATTTGCCGGTGTTGGTGGACGCACTGCGCGCGCAAAACCCCACAATTCAATTCGAACTGCGCCCCGCAGTAAGCGAGGACCAGCGCCTGATCACCCTGTTGGCAAAGATTGCACTGACCGAAGTCGTACATAACGATTAACGCATAATGAATGACATTTTTAGTAGTCATTCATTATGAACCTGCATCAATTTCGGTTTGTTCGCGAAGCGGTTCGACGCAACCTCAATCTGACGGACGCGGCCAAGGCCCTGCACACGTCTCAGCCCGGCGTATCCAAGGCCATCATTGAGCTGGAGGAAGAGTTGGGTATCGACATTTTTGCGCGCCACGGCAAGCGACTGAAGCGCATAACAGAGCCTGGGCAGCAGGTGGTGAAAAGCATCGAGCTGATCCTCAGGGAAGTCAACAACCTCAAACGCATTGGCGAACAGTACAGCGCAGAAGACAGTGGCACCTTGTCGATTGCCACTACCCACACCCAGGCCCGCTACGTGTTGCCGCAAAAAATCGCCCAGTTGCGCACGGCCTTTCCAAAGGTGAATATCAGCTTGCACCAGGGCGCACCCGACCAGGTGGCTCGAATGGTCATTGACGAAACAGCCGAAATAGGCATTGCCACTGAATCACTGGCTGACTACGGCGAGCTGGTCACCCTGCCCTGCTACGAATGGCAACACATGCTGGTGTTGCCTGTGGACCATGCGCTGGTGCGCAAAGAGCGCATTTCGATCGAGGACATCGCGCTTGAGCCGCTCATCACTTACCATCCGTCGTTTACAGGCCGAACCAAGATCGACCATGCCTTTGCGGTTCGTAAGCTACAGCCCCGCATTGCCCTGGAGGCAATCGACTCCGACGTGATCAAGACCTATGTCAGCCTGGGCATGGGGGTGGGCCTGGCGGCTGAAATGGCAGTGCGCGACCTAGTTGATGATGGTGGAAAAAGTGGCCTCGTGGCACGACCCGTCGGGCATTTATTTGGCCAGAACATTGCGCGGGTGGCGTTCAAACGCGGCGCGTACCTTCGCAACTTTGTCTACACCTTCGCCGAATTGATCAGCGACAGGCTCAACCGCAAACTCATCGCCCGCGCCATGGATGGACATGTCGAGGACTATGAGTTCTGAACGTTAGTCCACAAACAGGGTTGCCGGATATTCCAGGTAGCCACGCAAGGTCTGCACAAACTTGGCGGCGTCCAGACCGTCCACCACCCGGTGATCGAATGATGAGGAAAGATTCATCATCTTGCGCACCACAATTACGCCCTTCTGCACGACCGGTCGCTCAACTATACGGTTAACCCCCACGATTGCCACCTCAGGATGGTTAATCACCGGTGTAGTGACGATACCGCCAAGCGGTCCCAGGCTGGTGATAGTGATGGTGGAGCCGCCAAGCTCCTCACGCGTGGCCTTGCCATTGCGAGCGGCCAGCGACACCCGCGCGATTTCTGCAGCACTGCTCCACAGGCTATGGTCCTGCGCGTTGCGCAGCACGGGTACCATCAGTCCATTCTCGGTTTGGGTGGCGATGCCCATGTGGACCGCTCCATGGCGTGTGACGATGCCAGCACCATCGTCGAAGCGGGCATTCATCTGGGCAAACTCGCGCACCCCTAATACTATCGCCCGCACCAGAAACGGCAACAGCGTCAGCCGTCCCCGGGTCCCTCCCCACTGCCCATTAAGCCGTTCGCGCAGTGCCTCGGTCTCTGTAACATCGATTTCCTCGACATAGGTGAAGTGTGGGATGCGACGCTTGGAGTCCTGCATCTTCATCGCGATCTTGCGGCGCAAGCCAATCACTGGAATAGTCTGGTCAGCTTGCAACGCAACAACCTGGGGCGGCATCTGTGTGGCAACCCCGCCAAACGTTCCACCAAAGATAGTAGGTGGTGGCGCAGAGGCTACTACCGATGCACCAAGCTCTGCGGGATGCTGCGCGACATAGACATCAAGATCGGCGTGCGTGACACGCCCGGCACTGCCTGTGGCACGTACCCTTTGCAAGTCGACGCCCAGCTCCCAGGCGCGACGCCGTACGGCCGGGGACGCAATCGCACGCTCCTGGTCGTGAGCAACGTGTACCTCTGAATGCGCCACCTCGCGCACTGCGGCAGCACCCTGAGAGATGGCAGCCTTGACCGTAGCCGGCAATGCATCTGACGATACAGACATTGGAGTGGTGGACGGCAAACTGATCGGCAAAGACCGGCCCGCTGCGTTTGCCACCTCTGGTGCACTGGCGATCGGTGCGGGGGACACGACCGCCGCCTCGGCTTCCGACACTGCCGAACTAGCCTTGAAATTGCCGGTACCCGACACCTCCAGGCGCACCAGTTCGACTCCCACTGCCATCCACTAGCCAATGACTCCACCCAATGCAAGCGCCTTGCCCGCCACTGGGGACGGAACCTCCACCGTGTCCTTGTCGGTCATGATATCAGCCAGGTTTTGGTCCATGGTGAC
>JAIPCE010000109.1 GCA_021738345.1 Rhodoferax sp.
AAAGCTTGGATTCGTTCATGTTGATCACCATCTTGAAGATGATCAACCCACCCTCTGATCGAACAGAACCGCCTCTTCAGGCTCATTCCTGCTTGGAAAGACGCTCGCCGTTCAGGCTCATACCACGTTGGAAAAGGCTTTATCTTGATCACGATATGCAATCGATGCAAAATGTTGAGCGACATCGCTGCACAGATCGGCTATGACCGGACGAATATAGGCGCTATTCCACTGCTGGCAGACCTTGTCACAGGATGTGTGCAACGAGAGGGGTGTAATATTTTTTACCCAATGCGCCAGGGCTTGAATGCGTGCGCATCTGGTGCACAATGCATCCCACATAAATAGTCCTTCAATCTTCATGGCACAATCCAGCTAATCCGTTGGTGATCTGTGCGTCTCCTTTGAAACTATGGCGCCAATTGTCTGCATATGAGCGACAAACCGAGGTGTGCGGGCCATCGAATAGGAATCCATTCGCCCACCCTGCGACTCAGCGGGCAAGTGCTGATGGGCTTGGCGATATATGGTGAACCAATGTCTTGCTAAAGTAGTGGACCTCTTTGGTTCTCAGTGCGCTCCTTCCCATGATCGGCCGGATCGGCCGGATCGGCCGGTCACGACAAACGGAAATCGCCGGTCACGGTCGGCCAGAATACCCACCATGCGTTTTTTTCGAAAATCCAACCTGCCCTTACAGAACTTATCACTGCTCCGTCACCACTTTGCAAAATGCGGCGCAGCAGCGATTTCTTTAGCAATCTGGACCGAGCAGTGAGCGGTCTGCGTGGTTTGACCTGGCTGCTGGCGATGCAGTCGGTGGGCGAGTTGCTGGCGCGCGGGATGAATTTGCCTTTTCCGGGGCCGGTGGTGGGAATGGTGCTGTTGTTTATGGCGCTGCACTTTGCCGTGGTGCGCCAACCGGTGGCGGCCTGCGCTGATTTTTTGCTGGGACATCTGTCCTTGCTGTTTGTGCCGGTTGGCGTCGGTGTAATGACGCACCTGGCACTGCTTAGCCAGTATGGCGTGCGGATGCTGGTTGCAGTCGTGCTGTCAACCTGGATCGGGCTGGCTGTCACCGCACTGGTGTTGTTTTGCCTCAGCCCCAGCAAAAAGGTTGAAGATGCCCAAGTTCGTTGAGTTGTGGGTCTATCTCTCGGCCACGCCCCTGTTTGGCCTGACTGCCACATTGGTGACCTATGTGTTGACGTACGCGGTCTACCAGCGACTCCATCAGGTACCGTGGGCCAATCCGGTGCTCTGGAGTGTTGTGCTCATTTCGGGCGGTTTGCTTGCCACCGGGGTTCCTTACCCGAGCTACTTCTCGGGTGCCCAGTTCATTCATTTTCTGCTGGGGCCGGCGGTGGTGGCGCTGGGTTGGCCGTTGTGGCAGCGCCGCACTGAAATTCGTGCGCGCTGGGGGCGGCTGTTTGTTGCCGCATTGCTCGGCGGTGCAGCGGCAAGTGGCTCAGCGCTGGTGTTGGGATGGCTACTGGACTTGCCTCAAGCGGTCACGCTCTCGCTCGCACCCAAGTCGGTTACCGCGCCGGTGGCGATGGGCATTGCCGAAAAAATCGGCGGCATTCCGGCGCTGGCGGCGGTGTTTGCGGTGGTTACCGGGCTCGTTGGCGCGCTCAGTGGGCGCACCATCTTTAAGCTTTTGCGTCTCCCGTTCAACCACATGGGCTGGGCAGCACGCGGATTTGCGCTGGGCACTGCGTCGCACGGCATAGGCGCAGCGCGCGCGATGCAGGTCAACGCGGATGCGGGAGCCTACGCCGGGCTGGCGCTGGGGCTGCAAGTGGTGCTAGCCTCGATCCTCCTTCCACTGTTGTTTCGCTGGTTCGAATAGTCCTACTTTCCCAGTTGGGCGCGCGAGAGTGGGCTGCCGCAAGCGTGTCTGGGTTGGAGCGTCGACGCTACAGCGGTGATCGATGGTCGGGTGTAAGGCAACTTTAGCTCACGCCAGCCAGCAACTGCAGCGCCGCATCGTAGTCGAAACGTTCAATGGCTGCGGTCAACTGCTCGATGGCGTATGGTTCAAGTAACGGAGTCAGCGCTGGACGATGGGTCTGAAAATAATGCTGTGCGGCCATGGCATCACTTTCGAGCATGCCTTTCAAAGTGTCGAGCACGGATTCGGTCAGGTCGGCTATTACTTCAGGTGGTTTGTCGGGTGGGGTTTGCGTGGGCTCCTTCACCGCCAATTGCAACTGTTCAATAAAACTGGACAGTTCCCGGCCCAACTGGGCAAATGCCGCCTGTGCACTTGCCGCAGACGACTCATCGCGGTGACGCAGTGGCAACTCCAAGGCTGCGGCGAGGCTTTGAATACCTAGGGCGCCCAAATTTCCTGCAACACCCTTGAGCGCGTGCGTCAAGTGGATTGCCTCGTCCCATTGCCGAGCCTCAATTGCGCTACCAATCTTGACCGCGTCTTTGCTGTGGCGCTCAACAAACATCCGCAAGTGGCGCACGTAGGTGTCAAACCTGCCCAGCCTGATCGACAGGCCTGCTTGGACATCTAGTCCCGCAACCGCTTCGAGCGACTCCCTGAGCGCCCGGTGCTTCACACCGGCGTCCGAAACAACGGCGGGTACCGCCACTATGGCCGAACCATTGCGCACGTTTCGGTTTGGCAGCCACTGCAACAGGGTGGCGAACAAGGTGTCGGGGTCGACCGGTTTGGCAATATGGTCGTTCATACCGGCCTCGATGCAGCGCGCCCGGTCCTCGGTGAATGCATTGGCTGTCATGGCGAGGATGGGAACTGCCGACTGGCCAGGCAACAGGCGTATTTCGCGGGTTGCCATGATGCCGTCCATGTGGGGCATTTGCACGTCCATAAGGATCAAGTCATAGTCTTCGGCGCTTGCCAAGGCCAATGCCTTGATGCCGTCATCCGCCACATCGACCAACAAGCCCACGCGCTGCAGCAATTCCAGCGCCACATCCTGATTAATCTCGTTGTCCTCCGCCAGCAAGACCCTTCGACCGCGCAAGGGCGTCAGATCGAGCGCGCGCGTGGAGTGCTGGATTGGGTCCGAAGAGGGGCCGGTGCTGCTGGACTCTGCCATGACATCAGCGATAGTTCTCAGCAATACGGCAGGCGTAAATGGTTTTCCCAACTGCCGGACAATGCCGACCTCGAGCAGACGTTCCGCGGTCCAGTCGCAGCCGAATGCGGTGGCGAGCAAGACTCTGGGCGCTGCGCCTTTGTGCATCTCCAGAATTTTGCGGCTTGCCTCAATACCGTCCATTCTCGGCATCGCCCAATCCATCAGGATCAGATCGAACGGCCTGGCCGCTGCGAGGGCTTCATTGACGCTGGCGAGTGCTGCCTCGCCAGAATCGGTACTTGCGACGCTCCAATGGAGTCCGTCAAGCATGTGCACCATGGCTTCGCGCGCATCAGCGACGTCGTCAACCACCAGCACCCGCAGGTGTTTGGGGATGCGATGGGCCTGCTCTCGCGGTGCATCGAGCGGAGACCGCTGCAAGGGTACTTCAAACCAAAATGTGCTCCCCACACCCAGTTGGCTTTCCACGCCGATTTCTCCACCAAGCAGCTGGACGAGACGCCGGTTAATGGCCAATCCGAGTCCGGTTCCGCCAAATTTGCGGGTAGTGGATGCGTCGGCTTGCTCAAACGCCTCGAACAATCGCGCACATTGCTCTGAGCTCAGGCTGATTCCGGTGTCAGTGACCTCAAAGCGGACTCTCACCGAGCTCGCGTCTTGTTGCACCAGGCGCGCATGAATCACGACGCTGCCGGATTCTGTGAACTTGATGGCGTTGCTGGCAAAGTTGATCAACACCTGACCCAGTCGCAAACCGTCGCCGCGCAGTAGCATTGGAATCGCCGGATCGATGCGGTTCACTACCTCGATCTTCTTTTCGGCAGCCCGCCCGGAAATCAGGTCATTCAGATTGTTGAGCACTGCGTCGAACTCAAAATCCGTCAGATCAATCTTCAATTTGCCAGATTCGATCTTCGAGAAGTCCAGAATGTCATTGATGATGCCGAGCAGGTGTTGCGCGGCACTTGCAACTCTATCGAGTTTGGTTTGCTGTAGTGGGTCACTGGCATCGCGCCGAATCAAATAGGTCAGGCCGATGATGGCGTTCATGGGTGTGCGAATTTCATGGCTCATATTCGCCAGAAAAGTGCTTTTGAAGCGGTTGGCGCCCTCTGCTGCCTCCTTTGCCAATTCAAGTTCCTGGGTGCGCTGGGCGACCAGGTGCTCGAGGTGCTGCTGAATGTCGAGTAACTCGCGCGTGCGCTGGTCAAATTTTTCAGCGAGGTCTTCGAGTTCATCACCGGTGCCCAGCGGTGCGCACTGTTTCTCGGGGCTGCCATCGGCCTCGGCGACGCGTCTGCGCAGTAGCAGAATTGGGCGTGAGATGGAAAAGGCAATACCATAGGCAACCGTGATTGCTCCCAGTGTCAATACCAGACCGAGCAAGGCCACATCCTGCACAGCATGGCTCGCGGGCTGCAGGTAGTGCTGGCGCGGTACGGTGACTTCCAGCTCCAGCTTCAGCCCAGCCAGGAAACCGGCCGTGCCACTGGCCACCGCCTGGCGCGCAGCAATCATGTCAGTGTCCTTGGTCGGCAGGCGGGAATACAGCAGGGTGTGACCGGCGTAGAGCCGGTGACCCACCAGTGGATCGGTGGGCAAGACGCGCTTGGCCATGGCGGCTAGGTCAAAGGTCAGGACCAATGCGCCCTGCGTTGTGTTGTAGTAGGTCACAGGAACAAATACGACCCACTGCCCGCGCGCTCCATCGATCAGGTAGCTGGTCACGCCATCGGCCAGTGCACTGCGTAGCTCACGCGAATCCACATAGGTGGGAATCGTTTCGAGGCTGGAGTACACCGGTTTGCCATCGAAGCCCAGCAAAGCCACGGCACCGACGTCGCGACCCTGGCTGAAGTTTTTCACCAAATCTGGGAGATAGGTTTGACGCCCCTGCGCGTCGCTAAGTCCGTTGACCACCATGGGGTTCTTGACCAGCACAGTGGCACTCTCCAGCAGGTATTCGATGCGCTGCATCAGCAACGTGGCATCTTGTCGCCCGCGTTGCCCGAGTTCGTGGGTCAGGTTATTGGTGATAGTAGAAAAGAGTCTGAATCCCACGGTGATCGCGACCGTTGCCATAGAAAGTGCAACAAACAAACCAAAGGACCAGGTAATTCGGCGTCGAACGCTACGTTGGAAAAAGCGCAAGTCAAGCATACGGACCAGCCCTCGGTACAGGGAATAAAGCGGGGTCAATCGGCCAGGACAATGTGACCCCGGTCATCAAAACGTCCCAGGTGCAGTAATGATCGGTCCAGAGCCTCGTGCCGGTCTTTGGCAAAGGCCGGGTTATAGACGCGCAACAGGCCGGAGTAGGGCGGAAGGGATTCGAGTGCATCGCGAATCGCCACTCGGTCGGTCGAACTTGCCTGTGCCACCGCCCGTGCCAGCAAGTGCGTCAGGTCGTAGGCATGCACGCTGCCAGCGGGCGACGGAAGCGGGGTATTTGGCGCAAGACCAAAGCGCTTGCGGTACCGCTGGATGAACGCGGCAAGTTTGGGGTGTATCTGGGTTTCGTCCACCAGAATCGATTGCACAAAGCGTAGCCGCACTTTTTGCAAGGCCGTCTGGTTTTGCTCCCAAAAATTGGCCCCGGTCAAACCCCAGTGCGCAAAGATAGGCAACGGTTTATCGAGTCGCGCCATCGCCTGCACAATCACCTGGCTCTCGGGTGCGTTGGTGACCAGCACCATGGCGCTGGCATCACGGTACAGCGGGCTGGACAACTTGGCATCGATGTTGTTCTCGCCCTGAGTAAACCAGTCAATCGTGACCGTGTTAGGTGGAAGTTTGGCGATGATCGGACGCAGGGCATCTTCGTTGCTACGGCCCCAACCCGATGTTTCAAGCACCACCACGACCCGTCCACCAAGCCTGAGTGCATGTTCCAGCAAGAATGGTGCGACTTGTCCATCGGTAATCGAGGTGCGAAAGGTGTAGCTCGGCTGATGGGTGTGCGCGATCAGGCTTTGTCCGGCAGCCCAGGGGATAAGGTAGGGAATTTTGAGGCGATGAATTTCCTCCAGTGTTTCAAGAATGACGGGTGTTTGTGTTCCACCCAGCACGCCGACCAGACCGGGTGTGGCAGCAAATTGCACCAAGCTTTGGCGCGAGAGCTGTGCACTAGCGGCATGGTCACGCGCAATGACCTGCAGCGGTCGACCCAGCACACCGCCTTGCTGGTTGATTTCTTCGACCGCGAGTTGAACCCCCCGGTAGATGGCACCGCCCGCCTGTGCACTGCGCACGGAGAGGTCCGCGTCGATCCCGATCACCACGGATTCGGGTCTCGCTGCGGGCGCTTTGTCTTTTGCGCGTGCCTGAAAACGCAGTTCTTCGGTTTTGGCCAACAAGTCGTAGCCCACTTCAAAGCCAAACTTGTCGGCCACCGGTGCCATGGCCGCACCAAACCGCTTACGCTCGTCCTCGGTGAGTGTATGGACCGTGACACCGGCGGCGCGGACCGCATCAAGGAAGCCAACTTCGCGGCGCGCGGTCTCTTCGCGTTCCCAGACCGTGAGCTCCCGAGCGGTGCGTTGAATGGTCTCGCGCTGTTCGGGTGACAGCGTTTCAAACACTCTTTTGCTGGCCGAAAGCACATAGGCCAGATAGGCGTGGTTGCTTAGCGTGAGGTGTTTTTGCACCGCATGAAAGCGCATGCCCACAATGGCCACCAAGGGATTCTCCTGACCGTCGACGGCGCCGTCGGATAGTGCCTGGTAGGTGGCATGGAAGTCAATCGGGATCGGACGCGCACCGAGCGAGACGAACTGATCGGCTATCAAGGGGCTCTTCATGGTGCGAATGCGCAGACCGGCAAAATCTTGCGGACTGCGCAAGGGCGTATTGGCTGTGAATTGCTTGAAGCCATTTTCCCAAAAGGTGATGCCGACCAAGTCAATGGCGTTGAGCTTGGACAGCAACATACGCCCCGGTTCATCGTCGAGCATGGCATAAAGCTCCTGGCGCTCGGAGAAGTAAAAGGGCAGGTCTGCATACTGCATTGCCGGGATGGCCGAGCTGAGTTTGGCGGTCGGCGTCAAAATCAGATCGAGCTTGCCGCTGCGCGCCATTTCCAGCATCTGATCATCGCTGCCCAATTGCTGGTTCGGATGCACCGTGATCTTGAGTTTGCCCTGGCTGCGATCATGCACCTGTTCTGCCAGGCGCATCGCGGCCGCGTGCAGTGCACTGTCCGCCGCAATATTGAGGCCGAGTCGCAGCACCCGTATGTCTTGGGGGGCAGTCGGCAGCGATGCAGTGCGCTCGGGTGGTAAAGGGTCCTGGCCCGAAAAAACAAACCACAGCGTGGCCAGCACGGCTAACACCGTCAACGCGATTGCCTGACGAATTTTCAATGCGGGCCACATGGTAGTCCTTCAGGGCTTATGTGCAGACCCTGCTAGTCTTGGCGGTCGTCATCGGAATAGCGCAGTGCGATGGCCTGGAAATCGTCGAACCGGGCCAGGAAAATGTCGACTAGCGCGGGCTCAAAATGGCTGCCACGACCCTCGGCAATAATGCTCCGCGCCCGCTCATGTGAAAACGCAGGCTTGTAGACGCGGCGTGAAATCAGGGCGTCAAACACGTCGGCCAGCGCCATCAGGCGCGCCGATAGCGGTATGGCTTCGCCGCGCAAGCCCGCAGGGTAACCCGTGCCGTCCCATTTCTCGTGGTGCGAGTGCGAAATTTCCATGGCCACATGCAGAAATGCCAGGGGCGAATGGTCGGCTTCACCGTCCATGGCATGTTCGATGGACCGTGCACCGATGATGGTATGGCGCTTCATGACTGTCCATTCATCCGAATTGAGTGGGCCTGGCTTGTTCAAAATATGGTCGGGAATGCCGACCTTGCCAATATCGTGCAGCGGTGCGGCTTTGACCAGCATCTCGATGGCATCCAGGCTCAGTGCAGCGGATTGGGGTGTCCGTTCTGCCAACTTTCGGGCCAGCAAATCGACATACCCCTGGGTGCGACGGATGTGGTTGCCAGTCTCGTTGTCGCGAGTTTCGGCCAGGCTCGCCAGTGCGCGCATTGCCACGTCTTCGACAATGCGGTTGTCGCGCATGCGGCGCCGGATCTCTGTCTCGAGGTCGGCGTTGTGCAGGCGCAATTTGTCCTGGGCCTGCTTCAATTGAATCTGGGTCTGCACGCGTGCCAACACGATGACTGGTTTGATGGGTTTGGTGATGTAGTCCACCGCACCGAGTTTGAAGCCCAGCTCCTCATCATGGGATTCGTCCATGGCGGTCACGAAGACAACCGGAATCGCTTCAGTGATGGGATTGGCGCGCAACTGCCGCAACACCTCATGCCCGTCAATTTCGGGCATCATCACATCAAGCAAGATGAGGTCCGGGTAGGGTAGCGAAGCGGCAGCTTTGATCGCCCGCCTGCCAGAAGCCGCTACGCGCACGGTGTAGTCTGACTCCAACAGCTCGCCGAGCAC
Organism: Rhodoferax sp.; assembly: GCA_021738345.1. GTDB lineage: Bacteria > Pseudomonadota > Gammaproteobacteria > Burkholderiales > Burkholderiaceae_C > Allorhodoferax. The sequence continues at coordinate 8,536 of JAIPCE010000109.1, forward strand.
ACTAAGATTTTCCGGCTGGTCATCGACGATCAGCACGGTAGGTCGCTGTGAAGTTTGTCGGTCTGCCATTTAGATCCTCTCCCGCCATTCAATAAGGGAGGCCCGGGTTCGCGCGGTGCGTGCTACGTTCAGGCCAAGGCGTCGAGTGCCTGCGTCAAGTGCTGCACCGAACGTTTGATATTGTGCAACTTTTCCAAGCCGAACAGGCCGACCCGAAAAGTCATGAAGTCGGCCGGCTCATCACACTGCAATGGGACGCCCGCAGCGGTTTGCAAACCCAGGGCCAAAAACTTTTTGCTCGATTGAATGCCAGGGTCTTCGGTATAGCTGACCACCACACCCGGTGCCTGAAACCCCTTCGCCGCCACGCTGGCAATGCCGCGGCTCTCGAACAAGGCGCGCACCTGGGTGCCAAGCTCCAGTTGCTCGGCACGCACCCGTTCGAACCCGTAGGCGCGTGTTTCCTGCATCACTTCGCGCAGACGGGTCAGTGCATCGGTGGGCATGGTGGCGTGGTAGGCGTGGCCTCCACCCTCGTAAGCCTCCATGATCTGCAGCCACTTCTTGAGATCGCAGGCAAAGCTGGAGCTGGTGGTGCCGTCGATGGCGGCACGCGCGCGATCGCTCAGCATGACCATGGCGCAGCACGGCGAACCACTCCAGCCTTTTTGGGGCGCGCTCACCAGCAGGTCGACTCCTGTCGCTTCCATATTGACCCACATCGCGCCCGAGGCAATGCAGTCGAGCACCACCAGGCCGCCCACCGCATGTACCGCGTCGGCGACATTTCTCAGGTAATCGTCAGGCAGCATCATGCCGGCGGCCGTCTCCACGTGCGGGGCAAATACCAGGTCGGGTTTCTCGCGCGCAATCGTCGCCACCACCTCTTCGATAGGGCACGGAATCCAGGGTGCATGCCGGCTGTCGTCGATGCGCCGGGCTTTAAGCACCACCGACTGTGCCGGGATGCGGCCCATGTCAAAAATCTGCGACCAACGGTAACTGAACCAGCCGTTGCGAATGACCAGCACCTTTTTGTCCTGGGCAAACTGGCGCGCCACGGCCTCCATGCCAAAGGTGCCGCTTCCTGGCACCAGCACGGCAGACCTGGCGTGGTAGACCTCCTTCAGGATGCCCGATATGTCTTTCATCACGCCCTGAAAGCGCTGCGACATGTGGTTCAAGGCGCGGTCGGTGTAGACCACTGAAAATTCGAGCAATCCGTCGGGGTCAATATTCGGTACCAAGCCGGGCATGGCAGTCTCCTGGGTTTATCGGGTAAAAGGGGGCTGTGTCAGTGCACAATGGTGGCAGCTTAGCACGGTCAGGTAAGCCTCGTTGCTCGCTGGCGTTGCCACGGTTTGCGCAGTCATTGCGGCGCGGCAGACGGCCCGGCAAGCTCTGCACCCAACTCGGCCAACTCGCGAGCACACCAGGGCTGATCCTGCACGCTGACCTCGCCATGGCACTGCAGCGCCGCGGCCCGTTGTTCGGCAAAGAGACCAGTGTTGTGCAGCCGCCGCGCCGCGAGTGCCAGCACGACATGGGCGAAAAAGCGCTCGAAGGCTGGCGCGGCGTGTTGCTGGCAGAGTGCCAGACAGCGCTGCGCGCTCGATAAGGCAAGCTGTGCCTCTCCTGCCTGGAGCAGGCAGCGGGTCAACTGGTATTCGGCGCGCTCTTCTTCCAGCCAGGTTCCCGCCAGCTTCCAGTAGGTCAGTGCCGCCCGGGCGGCGTCCAGCATGCCATGGGTCTGTGCGTCGGTGCGATCGGCTCTTTCTTCGAGAGCGCATGCCAGGTTGTTGCCCGCCACGGCCAGGGCACGGTGCGCAGGCGCGTCTGCAGGCCAGTCACCTGGTACCGCCTTCAGGGCGGTGCCCAGTACCTGCAAGGCTGCGTCGTGCTGCATTCGCCCCACACAGATTCCCGACACGACTGCCAGCGCACAGACCTGCTCCTGCACGGAAAGCCCGGCCAACGCCGCCTCGCCGGCGTGCAGATAGCGCAGCGCCGCAATGCCCTGGTTCACCGCGCTGGCGGCAGCACTACCGCCGTCGAATATTGGCAAGGTGCGCAGCGACTCCAGCAGCGCAGCGCCCGGCCCCGGTTGGTCCAGGTGCTCACCAAACACATGGGTGACCAGCCGCGCATAGGGCGCTATGTCCGTCGCACTGGCAATCAGGTGCAGTGACGCTACCAGCCGTTCGGCCACCGCCTGCGGCGCATCCCCATGGTCGCGCCAGGCATCTTGCAAAAAAACATCAAGGGTCATGGGTCAGTTCCGTCAGTCTTTCTTCACGCCATCGGCCTGTTTCTTAAAGTCTTCGTAGCTGTCCTTGTTGCTCGCCAGGCACCGATCGCGCTCGCTTTTGTCCTGCAGCTTCTGGCATTCGTTGCGTTGCCAGGCCTGGGTCGAGGCAAACATGGTTTGGGACGTACAGCCCGCCGCGAGCACCGCCGACAGTGCCAGCGCCCCACCCATCACACGGGAAAGACACATCAAAAGATATCTTCTTCAGTTTCATCCGCCGCACCAGCACGGCGTGCTGTCGTCGCGGCCAGCCTCTCCAGGCTTGGGTACCAACTTTTTTCCAACGCCGTGCCGGCATCCACCCAGGGCAAATTCAACACCTCAAAGACCGGCTTCCAGCCGGTACCGGCTGTCGTTTCTCCAGCGCGCAGTTGCAGGTTCGGGTTGGGCAGGTAATGGCCGTTTTTGGTTCGCACCCACAGCTTACGTGCCGGCTGATACTGGCTTTGCACCTCGGCGCGCGCCAGTACCGCACTGATATAGCTGCGCTTGCGCCGCTGCTTGATCCACAGGTATTCTGGCAGCGCCTCCAGCGTCTGTTGCAATGGCTCGGCAAAGTAGCCCAACGAGAAGTCGTAAAGACCCTGACTGCGCTCGACACACCGGGTACGCAGGGTCTTAAAACCAGCCAGCATCAGGCTCAGCAACCAATACTCGCCCTGGTGCCGCTCCAGACGCAACAGGCGGCCAGCCGACTGCACGTCCAGCGCGGCGGGGCCGATGCGCTCAAACAGGCCGCCCAGCGCCTTGCCCGCGAACTGAGGATCTTCAAGGGCGCGGCTCAGCGCGGTCCACCAGGCGGTATGACCAAACTCGTCGCGCACCAGCGGATCGGCACCGCGCTGCAACAAGGCATCCACCAAGGCCAGATTGCCAGCGCGCGCGGCCATCATCAGTGCGGTGGCACCCTGCGGGTTGCGGTGGTCGACACCAAACTGGTCGCATTGGCGCAATATGTCCTTGAAATTGTGCGCCGCATACACAGCCAGGTGGCGCTGGCGCAGTTGAGTGACCGCCCGAGTGACCACTTGCTTTTGGGCATTGAACTCATCTCTGGAAGTGGGGTGCAGGGGCACACCAATTACTTCGCCGGGTACCAGGGTGCGCGCCGGTGCAAAACCGGCCTTCACGGCCAGTTGCTCGACCCAGGCATGGTGACCGTGCCATAGCGCATAGTCCAGCAGCGTCTGGCGCGGTTTGTTCGAGGGTTGTGCGCGGTCCAGTGCCTTGGGCAGCAACTCGCGCAGGGTTGCTTCCGACCAGGGTGTCCAGGGCGTGGGCTTGGATTGCAAAAACGCTTCCCGAATCGCACGTGCTTGTTCTTCCTTGCCCTGCTGCTCGAGCTTGCGCGCCTCTTGCGCCCACTCTTCGCGGGTGGAGGTCTGCACTGCGGCCTGCAGCTTGGCGTTTTCGTCGGCTACCAGCCCCATCAGCCCTAATAGCGGGTGGGTCGTGTCCGACTCGACCAGCACCAGGCTTTCTACCGCGCGGGTCATGGCCACATAAAGCGCATTGACATAGAACTTGAACAATTCCAGCGACTTGTCGCCCTTGTCGCGGGCGCGGCTGTAGTCCAGCGCCTCGACCTCCAGGTCGGCCGCCGTGACGCCGTTGCAGACTTCGGCATAGGCGGCACGCTGCCCTGACACCAGCGCATACAAAATCACGTGCGGATATTCCAGACCCTTGGCCTCGTGCACCGAAAACAGCAGCGGCGTGCGAAAGTGCTCCCGCGCCGCGGCCTTGTCTTCGTCGCGCAACACCACGACCGCATGCTGCACCGAGCCACGGGTGCGGGTATCAAGCTCGCGCAGCGACGCGTCGCGCGCAGGCATCAGGCGCACCGCGCCGTCTGCCGTGGAGGCGCTTTGGACCAAAAAGTTGCTCTCGCGGTCGATCGAGCCAAAGCGTGCCTGCTTGATCTTGAGCAGGGCATTGGCCAACTCGGTGACCTTTCGGGTGTTGCGAAAGTTGGCCTGCAACACCGACAGGGTCTGGCGCTGCGCCGCTTCACCTGCCAGGCCACGCCAAAACAGGCTGCGCACTGCCGCCCAAGAGAAAAAATTGGGATGGACAATCTGGTTGGAGTCGCCACACAGCAAAAAATTTCCCGGTTTCTTGAGGCAGGCCAGCACCAGCGCGAGCTGCACATTGGTCAGGTCTTGCACCTCGTCGACCACGACAAAGTCGTAATCGGCTTGGGCCAGCGCCAGCCACTCGTGCGCCACCAGATTCAGGTCAAACAGCCCGACCTCGGACAGCCACTGCCGATAACGCTGAAACAAGCCATGCGCCGCCTCGCGCGCCGGTGCGCCCAGCAGCGACTGGCGCGGCCCTAAGGCCAGGTAGTCTGGCAGCGCCAGCGGCCCTTGCACGCCGGCACTGAGGACACCGCGAAACTCCTCAAACAGCGCATGCGCGTCGAGCTCGCCCAAGGTGCTGCGCAGGGTCTGGCGGTGGCGCTCAAACCAGCCCGCAAACGCCGCAAAGCTCACTTCGCGCCCAACTGGCACTCGCAGCGTCTCGATCAGCTCGCGGTAGCTCAAAAAGTCCGCTTCCTGTTTCGGGTTTTCGTAACCATGCGCGTCGTACAAGGCGCGTGCCGACTGCGCCAGATAGGCCGACTGCGTCACATACAGCACCCGGCCCTCGGCCTCGCGCAACTTGGCCAGCGTGACCGCCGTCTTGCCCGAGCCCGCCGAGCCCACCACCACCACCGGTGGCGGCAAGCGGCGCACCGCTTCCTGCGCGTCGTCAAACAAAATCGGCTTATCCAGCAGCTCAAAATCACTGCGCAGCGGATGCAGCCAGCGCAAGGGCACTGCGTCTTTCTCAAGCTGCCCGCTGTGGGCATCGGTCAGTACAGGTTCGTGGTCTACCTTGGCTTCGTCGAGCGCAGCACCACGCAAGAAACGCGATTTCTCGTACGCATGGTTTTCAATTACCTCCAGCGCCAGGCACACCGTCTGGTCGCCGTAGCGGGCAAACTGCAGCAGTAGCCGATTGCTGTAGTCGAGCTTGGCACGCCAGTAGTGGGTGGGTGCCAACTTTTTGATGTCGGGGCTGCGAAAGTCATTGGCCTCAATAGCGGCACGTACCTTGGCAAACGCCGACTTCACTTTGCGGGTATCAAGGTCTTTGTAGATGAGCAGGCGCATGGGAGCTGGGGGTGGAGTCAATCAGATGGATAAAGTATCGCACCCATTCGCCTCAAGGCGAAGCAGCCGGAGCCTGCCCCATGAAAAACACCATCCGCTCCAACTTTGACTTTAACAACCGCACCGAGCTGGCTTTTGACATGCTGGCCCGCTTTAACCCCAGCGGCATCATGGAGCTGACCGCCACACCCAATAGGTCGCGCACGCCCAGCAATCTGCTGCACCGCGTGAGCGCATCGCAGATCAAGGCCGAGCAGATGATCAAACTGCCGGTGGTGCTAGAGACCGAACCCAAGTGAACTTTGACCGCAAAACCAGCACGCTGACGATTCATGCGCCGCTGACACTAGGCGAAACCGATGCCTTGAAGCAGCTTGTGACCACGCCACTGGCCAAAGCCGCCATTGAAGCGGCCGCCATAGAGTGCCGAACCACGGCCATTACGTTCTTCAAAACCCCGGCGGAGGAGGGCAAGACCCTGCTGGCCCACTTTGGCGGCTTGAAACTTCTCCCATCTCCACCCAAAGGATTCGAATCACAAGAATCCCGGTGATCTGACCTTATTGCCTGACCGCTTGCAGGCCCAAGCGGGCTAACACGAGTGGCTCGAGGTCAACCTAGATTCCTCAGTTGGACATGCCCGAGT
>JAIPCE010000110.1 GCA_021738345.1 Rhodoferax sp.
GCTCTTCTTTGATGCGTGCCAGCGTCTCCTCTCGGGTGCTGCCACCGGCGGCATCATCCAGGCCGTCGGTCAAGGTGACGATGACGCGCCGACGTGGCAGATCGGCATCCTCACGTCGCCCCAGGTCCAGGGCGCGAATCAGGCCGTTGTACAAGCGGGTGTGAACGTCAGTCAGTGCCAATTCATCAATTTTTGACTTGAGCAAGGCTTTGTCCACCGTGAAGTCTTGGGCGGTCTTGACCGATTCGCCAAAAGTCACAATGGCGGCGCGGTCTTTGTCGCCCATTTTTTCAATCCATTGCGCCAGGGCGCTGCGTATCTGGGCAAACTGATCTGGTTTGAGTGACTTTGAGACATCCACCAAAAAGATGGTGGCAATGCCTTCACCGGTGTTGGCAAACGACTCAAAAGACTTGGGCGCGGCAGGGTACGGACCAATATCCGCCTGAAGTTGCTCGGCTTTAACCTCGGCAATGGCCCTGCCAGCCTCGGAGCGTATGTCCAGATAAACCGCTACCTGCGGCGTGGCCGCGCGGGCCTGAATAATGCGCACCTGGCTGACTTCAGAGGCCGCAGCAGCAACTGGCGCACTCGCAGGCGTTGCTTCAGAGCTTGCAGCAGCGGCCACCTCAGTCATCAAAAGCAGTCCAAGCCCCAAACTCCAAGCGCTATGCGTCATTGTTCTTTCCCCACATACAAACGGTTGATCAAATTGCGCAGCGTGTAGTGACCGGCTTCGTTGACGCTGCGCTCTTCGTGCGCCTGCACCAGGTTCATCAGCAGCACCAAAAGGGCGCTTTGCACCAGAGCCACCAGCGTGGTGTAAAACGCAACCCCCAATGAAGAGGTCAGCGCTTTCAGGTCCACCTGCTCGGGGTTGATCTGCTCCATGGCAAACGCTATGCCGACTACCGTGCCGATAAACCCAATGGTCGGGATCACCCAAACGATGTAACGAGCCAGGGCATAACGCAAATCTACCCGGTGCGCGATCAGCTCCAGCGAGCTGTTGAGCACCGTCACCGTCTGGTCTACGGAACGGCTTGCCTGAAACTGCAAAACGCACAGATCAATCAAATACGGCAAAAATCCATGCTCACCGTCAAAATTGCCAGCAGTTTTGCGCCGCAGGGCGGGCATATCCTGCGACTGCAAAACGGTCTCCCCGTCCTCAGGCAACAGGCGCTGCGCCACAAACGCAAATTCGCGCTCGGCCACGCGCCAGCGCACAAAAAATTCACCCAGACCGACAAAGAAAAACAGGTGCATCACATTCTGAATGGTCAGAGGGTAAGGAAATGTAGTGGTAGCAGCGTCCAGCAAGATAATGCCGCCCTGCCCCGTGCCCAGCCACACGGTACACACGCCAATAAAAACACAGCCCGCCAGCAGCGCCAGCCCAAACACCAGCCCTCGATGCGGCAACACCCAAATAGACTTCATAAGCCACACACCTCACAACGTTGCTGGTTTACCTTGACCGCCCCGCACACACAGCGCACCAACCCAACACCCGCCGCAGGCAAATTTCCGCCCTTGTCAGGTGATGCTGCAGGCTGCTTCAACTGAATCGCCCGCAGCAGCTCGCGCACCGGCATCTCGACCCCGCCAAAGCGCAGCGTGTCGTGTGCCGTCACCCACTCTTGTCGCACCGCCGTTTGCCCTCCGCCTGCCCGCAACAATACCGTGCCCTGCGTACTGTGGCAGTCAGTCACCAGCAGCTTGCCATTGTCCAAAATAGCCAGCTCGGCATGGACCCGGCTAACTGACTCGTCGGCCAGCACAATGTCGCAGGTATTAGCGCGACCTACGGTGTATTTGCGATCTGGATGGGTCATGGGCTTTTTTTGGTTGCCAGCCATTCGATCTCATGGCTGACCACATTAGCCAGAACCGCCATTGCTGCGGTCAGTTTCTCGCGATCCAGTGGTGCATCTGCAGCCAGATGACCCTCTTCATACCGAGCTTGATGCGCAAAAATGGTGAACTCAGCCTGCATCATGCATACCGCCAAGCGCTTTGATGTCACGGTGTGCCATGGCCAGCATGGCGGTGGCCTGCTTAAGGTCGGACATGGATCACCCGCCCTTCGCGCAGTGCCCGGCCCACCACATGGTTGGGGGAATCTTTCCAGTAATCGAATTCAGCCCGACTGTAGAGAAGAATGTCTAACGCGTTGGGAAACTCGCGCAGTGCCTTGGACAACTTGGCGCACTCAGCGCGGCGGCTGCGTTGCGCAGAAAACGGCTCCTGCTCAATCACCATCAAATCCACGTCTGAGTCTGGCCGGGCATCACCCCTGGCGTGAGACCCAAACAAAATCACTTCTTGCGGATCGACCTCTTGAACGATGGCGTTTACCAATTGGTTGATAGCGTCCGGATTCAGCGTTTGCATAGAGCGCCTTACTTTAAAAAAAGTCCAAAAAAATGCCAAAGGAAACCGCAGCAAATGGCACCAATGCGGAGTCATGCCAGAAGAGGGATTGAATATGCTTACCCAGCTTTCCTTGGGCGGAGATGGAAATTAATTCAAGGCAGCGCAACAGGTTGGATTTGCCAGTGCCGTTGGGGCCGATCATGATATTTAGCCGAGAAGGTGACCAACTAAACTTTCGCAGCGGGCGAAAGCCCTGGATAGTCGGATTGGCTATTTTCATTTTAATTTTAATTTTTTCAAAGATTAACTTGGAAAATCAATTGTGAACCCGAATCGTGATGATCCACGGCCAACCCCACACGCAGCAACAACGTGCATTGTGTACTGTGGCAGTCGGTCACCAGCAGCTTGCCATTGTCCAAAATAGCCAGCTCGGCATGGATGCGGCTCACAGATTCGTCCGCCAGCACAATGTCACAGGTGGGCGCACGGCCGATGACGTATTTCTTTTCAGGATGGGGCATGGAGGGTAACGAGCTTACGCCGCCAGCAAAAGTCGGCTGACTTTATCGTTAAAAAAGCGCTCGCCCCACAGCGTCAGGCTCACCTGCTCGGCAGCAGGCAAAAACGGGGCCACGTCCTGCGCAGCCTGCGGCCAGTGGATGCTGCTAATCTTGGCCTTGAGTGCATCGGCCAACCATTGGCTGTCGATCAGCAGGTTTTGACCTTTCCATGGCCCGGCTTGGTTCAAGGCCTGGGACAGGTGAAGTAAATTGGGCTGGGTCTTTTGCTTGCAGTACCAAGCAAAGTCAAACCAGTCACGCCCTTTCAGGTAAGGCCGGCACAGCAAGGCGTGCAGCTTCAAGGCAAAGTTGCTGGGCAGGTCTTGGGCGCAGACCTCAAAGTCCAAGGGAAAATCTAAATACTGCCAGCGGGTACCCGTGCCATCGGGTGGATTGGTGTCAATCTCAAGTTTTACCTTGAGCTTGGCCGGTGTGCTGGCATCAAAAAACGACAAATCAAGCTGGCGCGCCATCGAAGTGTCTTTTAGCATGGCGTGGCGCACCGCTTGGTCCATGCGACTGCGCTCGGTTAACTCGCAGCGCACACCAAATTGGGCCAGCACCGAGGTCAGGGAGGCGAAGTACGGCTGCCACTGAAAGTCGGGGTTGGGTTTGAGCAGGATGAAATCCAGGTCTTCAGAAAAGCGCGGCAAGCCATGCAAAATACGCAGACTGGTGCCGCCCTGAAAGGCCGCCACGTCAAAAAAGCCGCCCCGCCACAACCCATAAAGAGCCAGCTCTTGCAAGATTTCCTTGAGCGCCTGCTGCTCTTGCAATGCGTTGCCGGCGGCATAGGTTTGTAGGCGTTGGCGTAGTAAGTCAATCATCTGGCTGGCCTGGTCAATTCGCTTAAACCTGTTTCTAAAACCGCAATATTGCGTGCCATACGCTGATGTGCGTAGACCTGCAGCAGCGCTTGCCAGACGGGTGCCGGCGTTTGCAACAACAGGTCAGCATCAATGCGCATGGATTGGGTAAGTTCCAACACACGGTCGGCCTCTAATTTGCGCAGACAAATCATGTCCAACAGCGCCCGCAACGGCTGCGCCACCAAGGCGCTTTGGCCAGCAAACGTGTGGCGATCAACACCTTGCAAAAATTGACCAGGGAGTAATGCCAGCGGGTAAAACCGAAACAAGCCCAACGCTTGCAGATCACTCGCCAACTGTCGGCGCCCCGGCAACACTGACAGCGTCACCGGCACCGCCTCTGGAATCCAGCCGTGAAAGCTGAGCGCAGACTCAAACGACACATACGAGCCGCTTTGCAGCGCCTGCGCCAGCACAAACGGGTGAACCAGCTGCGCTTGTCGGGCCAGCACATACAAGCCCCGGCGCAACTGCACCAGTTCGCCATGCCGCAATGCGCGGTTAACCAGGTTGTAGCGCCGCTGCGGCGTGCCGTCCAACAAACGCGCCACTTGCGCGTGTGACAGCACCCGCTCGCCCCAACCGGCCTGGATAATTTTGTCAGTCAGTGCTTGCATTTATGCGTGATACTTGCACTTTTTGAAAGTTACGAGCATTTTTAGGAGAAAAACAAGTCAAACCTCATGCCATTTGCTCTAGTTCGCCCGACTGAAACAGGCTGCCCAAGCTGTATTCCTTGAGCCAGTAATCCAGTTGCGCGTCATCCAGGGTATGCAGCGTGGTCTCGCCATCGACCCACTTGGCCACCGTGGTGGTGGGCCGGTCCTCGGTAAACGCATCAAGAAACTGTGGCGAATGCGTGGTGAAAATAATCTGCGCCCGCTTGGAGGCCTCAACGGCAAATTCTGCAATCAAAGGCAACATGGCAGGGTGCAAACCAATTTCTGGCTCGTCAATGGCAATCATGGGTGCCAGCGATGGGCTGGCCAGGACTGTTAACAAAAACAAAAACCGCAGTGTGCCATCTGAGAGCTCTGCCGCCGATTGCTCACGCTTTAACGACTTCCAACGAATGCGCAACTGAATACGCTGGTCTGCGGCAGGCGGGAAAACCAGTTCTTCAAAATCATCGCCAAAAGCGGCCAACATGGCGGCATTGATGTCGTTTTTAAAGTCGCGGTCACCGGTGTAAAGCGTGTGCAGTACAGAAATCAGGTTTTGTCCATCGGGGTCCACCCGCTTCTCAAAGCGCGCAATGGCCGACTGGCGAATGGTGGCCTCTGGGCGGGTGTCCAGATCGCGGTAAGTGGCGAAAGAAGCCAGTTCGCGCTGGAAAGCCTGGACGGCGTGGTTGATGCCAAACGGCCCGGCCGCGATGGACAGCAAACTTTCTTCATCAGAGACATCACCGGCGGGGCTGACGAAAGTTTCATCCTTCTCGTTAAAGATAACGGCCTTGCTGGCGCTGCGATCCAGAAATGTGAATTGGTTTGGCGCTTTGTTCTGATCCTGTGTGTGCGAATTGGTCAAGCGTTCGGTTTCAATTTTGTAAGAACCACCCGTACCCAAACGAACCAACTCCAGCTCGTAACTGTCTGGCTCTGTTGCACCATTTGTTGAACATGTTTGCAGTACAAACTTGATCGACTTGGCTTGGCCGTCCCAAACAATGGGCTCCATACCACCAAGAGATTGAATCACTATGGGTCTATTCCCCGCCCCTTGGGGCGGTATTTCTCCCTGGTTTATGGAAAGCACGGTGTCCGTAGGGCACTGTACAAACGAAGTCGAGCCGCGAAGCGTGCGAGACGTAGTGGGACTTATACCCCGCCCCTTGGAGCGCGGATTTTGATTATATTTTCCCAACTTGCCTTGGGCAGAGACTGAGATTAGTTCAAGGCAGCGCAGCAAGTTTGATTTGCCGGTTCTGTTGGGACCGATGATGACGTTTAGGTTAGTGGAGGACCAAGTTATGTACCTGAATGAACGAAACCCCCAGACGGCTAAATTGACAATTTTCATTGAACACCGAGTTTTTGCAATTCTGCTCTTGACTTGAAATGGCCTAGTGCTGCCGCTTTGCGAAACCATGTCACAGACTGGAATTGGTTCTCCGGAACACCTAACCCAGCCCTGTACATCAATCCGATCATGTACTGCGCGTCGGCATGATCTTGCTCGGCAGCCTTGCGATACCAACTCACGGCCTCGACATCATCCTTTGACACGCCAAGCCCCATGAGGTACATCCCGCCGAGGCTGTACTGTGCACTAGAAATACCCTGCTCGGCCGCCTTGTGATACCAATACACGGCATCGGCCTCATTCTTTTGCACACCCAGCCCGTGGTCGTACGTTACTCCAAGGTTGTACTGAGCTCGTGCATGCCCCTGCTCAGCCGCCTTGCGAAACCAATTCGCGGTATCGGTCTCACTCTGTTGAACGCCTTGCCCAAGGCGGTACATCAAGCCAAGGTGGAACTGCGCTTGTGCATCCCCCTGCTCGGCCGCCTTGCGAAACCAACTTACGGCCGCAGCCTCATTCTTTCCCACGCCTTTCCCCTGGGCGTACATCACTCCGAGGTTGTACTGTGCCAGCGCATTACCCTGTTCTGCAGCCTTACGATACCAATTCACGGCCTCAGTCTCATTTTTTTGAACGCCTTGCCCAGCCTCGTACATAGTTCCGAGGTCGCTTTGCGCACGGGCATGCCCCTGCTCGGCTGCCTTGTGATACCAATTCGCAGCCTCTGCATAATTCTTTGGCAAGCCTAGCCCATTCGTGTACATCAATCCAAGGTTGTTTTGCGCAGAGGCAAGCCCCTGCTCTGCAGCTTTGCGAAACCAATTCGCAGCCTCGGCATCATTCCTCTGAACGCCCTGACCTTTTGTGTACATCAATCCCAGATTGAACTGCGCACTGACATACCCCAATTCTGCAGCTTTGTGAAACCAACTCGCAGCTTCTGCATCATTCTTTGGCACGCCTCGCCCATTCGTATACATCGATCCGAGGTTGTTTTGCGCAGTGGCATGCCCCTGCTCTGCAGCTTTGCGAAACCAAGTCGCAGCCTCGGCATCATTTTGTTGTACACCCTTCCCGACTTCGAACATTTCTCCAATGCGAAATTGTGCCTCTGCTAGTCCTTTGTCTGCCAAGGGACGCCACTTGGTGAGTGCACCAGCGTAGTCATTGTTTTGGTACGCTGTCAGTCCTTCCGAAAAAAGAGCTTGTGGATTTTCGCGCGTTTGCAAAATTTTCCAGACTGCAATCATTACAAGCACCAAAGCCAGAAGCGTAAAAATCCGCGTGCGGGCACTTGTTTTTTTGCGTTGGGTTGGTGTCTTAACCTGGGGCAATTTGGTTACTGGCACAGGCGGCACATTGGGTGCCGAACGGGTCTGTGCGTTTAGGGGCTGGACCGATGCAGTGCGCTCCAACAACAATGCCTGAAACGCTGCCATCGTTTGCGGACGGTTTTTGTGGTTCACAGCCAAACCCAACCGCAGCGCATTAGCAAGCGTAGCAGTGATACCCAAAGCCCCAATACTCAGCTCATCCTTGGTCATCCGCTCAGTCGCAGGCGGCGGTGGTTCGCCAGCAAAAGCGTGATAAAGCACCGCTGCACAAGCATAAATATCCGTCCAAGGCCCTTGTTCACCTCGTCGGTGGTACTGCTCATACGGCGCGTAGCCTTCCGACAGCACAACCGACAAGCTACGGCTGCGCTCGCTCATGGCTTGTCGGGCGGCTCCAAAGTCCAAAAGAATGGCACGATTGCCAGTGGTCAGGTAGACGTTTTGCGGTTTGATGTCGCGGTGCAGAAAATTTTTGGCATGGACTTCACGTAGTCCATCCAGAATCGGCATCAAGATGTTGATTGCCGTTTGCTCTGGTAGTTTGCCTTGCGGCTGCTGCCCAAGATAGTCGGCTAGCGTCATGCCATCGTAATAGTCCATCACCAGGTAACCGGTGCCGTTTTCTTCAAAGAAGTTGCGCACCCGCACAATGTTGGCATGGTCAAAGCGGGCCAGCGTGCGGGCCTCTTGCAGGAACTGGGTCAGGCCATAGCGAAAGTGCTCTGCGTCGTCAGCAGAGTGTGCCCTAATGGTGGCATGGTCGCCATCGCGCCCAGCCAAGTCACGCGGTAGGTACTCCTTGATGGCGACCTTGGTTTCTAGCTTGGTGTCAAAGGCCAGGTAGGTAATGCCAAAACCACCAGGCTTGCCCAGCACTTTGCCAATCAGGTATTGGCCGTGGTGGAGCAGCGTGTGGTGCGGCAACACCAGCGTGCCGCGCTTGAAGCTTTCGTCGTAGCCGCAGTGTGGGCAAGTGCTGAGCAGCCCCTTATTAGCAAAGCACCCAGGGCATAGCTTGGTGGTTGCTGGTGTGGCTGTCATGTGGAGTCTCGTAAGTCAAACTTGAGGGTAAGCAAAGCGATTGCATTGGAACGGGGTATTTGACAACAGGCTGGGATTCACGAGTGGGGCAACAAATTGGAACCCAAGGGTACTCAGTTTTGCCTCACCTTTCTTATGTCAACAGGAATGGACCGAACATTACCCTCAATACGCGCGGACAAATCGAAATTGATGGAGTGCACTTCGGCAATGATTTCATAAGTCATCGTCAATACCTCCTAGAAACCCTCTTGAAATGGTAACCACAAAACAGGGCAATCAGCAAAATGGTCCTGCCTATTTCCAAGGTATCCCGGGCTTAAAGTTCGGTGCATCTGAGCCCGTTCGTAGGGTCGCAGCGGTCGGTGCAATGTGCAAATGGTACCGAGGGAATGGAAAGTGCAGGACGATGGAAGGGCTTCGGATCTACTGAATTGATCACCGCCTGTGCAGGGTCAGTGTAGGCTGGCGACCAGTTCACTTCTGCAGACTTGCGGCCAGAATCACTTACCTCCACGAACGAGCCGAACTGCGAGGCCGAGGCTTCGGTTATGGTTGACTCCACCGGTGTGGTAGATGTCAAAATAAACGACCCACGCGACGTTTGAATCACTGGCATAGGGGGAACCCGACCAGAACCTCGAACTTGAATTCGGAAATGCCTGTGGATTAATGTTAAGTCCGTCAACTTTTTCTGCTGTCAGAAGCGTCTTTAGTTGATCAATATCGGGGACGTGCCAACCATTGCCTGCTCTTTGAAGCGCACTTTTAAAGGTGAATGACCCGCCTTGTCCGACACACGTTGACCCATTCCATTTTTTACCCACTTCACACCGCTGCCAGATGAGACCGGTTTTCAAATCCCTTACCTGAGTACCCTCCGCCAGAATTTCATAACGCCAGTCGATTATTTGCGCCGCTTTGGCAGGGATGGGCTGTTGCTGTGGCACTGGCGGCGCTTGCGATTTACCCTTGGCTTCATCCTCCAACTTTTCAGATTCAACCACGGCCCTACGCTGTGTCGGCTTCGGCTTAACCGGCTCATTTTTTGGTGACAAACTCACCAAGACCGCGATGATTAGCACAAAAGCAGCCGCCAGCGACCAATGAATGGGCCAATAATAATTCTGATTGCTTATGGTTTTGCTTTGGGTTGGCGCCTGAACCTCGGGCATCTTGGTTACCGGCACAGGCGGAATGTTGGGTGCCGACCATGTCTGTGCGTCTAAGGGCTGTGCGGGCGTTTTGCGCTCCAGCAACAGCGCCTGAAACTCCGCCATCGTCTGCGGTCGCTTCCTGTGATCCACCGCCAACCCCGCTTGAAGCGCATTGGCAAGCGTTGACGAGCAGCCCAGCGCGTCAATGCCCAGTTCATCCTTGGCCACCCGCTCTGTAGCAGGCGGTGGCGCTTCACCGGCCACCATGTGGTACAGCACCGCCGCACCGGCATAGATGTCTGTCCACGGCCCTTGCTCACCCCGGCGGTGGTATTGCTCATACGGCGCATAGCCTTCCGATAGCACCACCGACAGGCTGCGGCTGCGCTCGCTCATGGCTTGGCGGGCTGCGCCAAAGTCCAGCAGCATGGCGCGGTTGCCAGTGGTCAGGTAGATGTTTTGCGGCTTGATGTCGCGGTGCAAAAAGTTTTTGGCATGAACTTCACGCAGGCCGTCTAGTATCGGCATCAGGATGCCAATCGCTGTTTGCTCTGGCAGTTTGCCTTGCGGCTGCTGTGCCAGGTAGTCGGCCAGCGTGATGCCGTCGTAATAGTCCATCACCAGGTAACCGGTGCCGTTTTCTTCAAAGAAGTTGCGCACCCGCACAATGTTGGCATGGTCAAAGCGGGCCAGTGTGCGGGCTTCTTGCAGGAACTGGGTCAGGCCATAACGAAAGTGCTCGGCATCATCGGCAGAGTGGGCACTGATGGTGGCATGGTCGCCATCGCGCCCGGCCAGGTCACGTGGCAGGTATTCTTTGATGGCGACTTTGGTTTCGAGCTTGGTGTCAAACGCCAGGTAGGTGATGCCAAAGCCGCCGGGCTTGCCCAGCACTTTGCCGACCAGGTATTGGCCGTGGTGCAGCAGGGTGCGGTGGGGCAAGACCAAGGGGCCGCGCTTTTGGCTTTCGTCATAGCCGCAGTGGGGGCAGGTGCTGGCGCTGCCTTTTTCGGCAAAGCAGCCTGGGCAGAGCGTGTCAAAGAGTGCTGCGGCGCTGGTCATGGAAAATTCTTATCCTCTCCTTGGGGTGGCGCGCACGAGATTGAACAATTTCGTGCTGGGCTTTTCATTGTTACAGAGTTCTGCCAAAAATCTACGAATTTGAAACGGTTGACGACCGAGGTTGCCCGTAAAAGGCCCGTCGACATTGGCGATGTATTCCCTTTTGTAGACACCATGCTAGAGTAGTGCGCACCAAGTAAAAGGATCGACTACCATGCAAACTATGACTGTTTCTGAAAAAGGCGAAGTGGTCATACCGGTGCAAATTCGCCGCCAGCTTGGTATCGCGCCCGGCTGCCAACTCGATTTCAGTCTGGAGGGGCAAGTTATCCGTGTGGCGGTAAATCGCCCCATGGTACCAACCACTCCACAAGAGGGCTTTGGCATGTTGGTTTGCAAAGAGCCCGGGCAGCGCAGGCTGGCAGATTTTGATGTTGCCAAGGCCATGCGCGAGGCCTTTGCCGCCACCAACGCAGCGCAATGGGGGTCAGAGCCCGATTTCGTAGAAGTGCTTCACGCGCCGGTCATGCTTTCGTCCTGAATCGGGATCTGACCCCCATTGCGCTGCTTACACGGCTTCGACAGAGGGGATTGCGCCGCCGCCCAGTTACAACAGCCCGTCTCTGACCTAGATCGTTGGCGTGCATCGAGGCAAAGGGGGAACGGAGCCAGGGGATAAGCGGTCGATTACTGAATCATCCTGGCAAGACGGAACCCATTGACGCTGTAGCGGCTCGACGTGGCGATCCTGTTGCGGATGGCGGCGCGGTTGCCCGCAGCGCCGACGTTCCACGCACCGCCACGCAGGACGCGCTGGCCACAGTCGCCGGTAGTCCAGGCGCTGCCACCACTGGGTGCGGACCCTTGGTAGTTGACATTCCAGCAGTCCTGCGTCCACTCCCATACGTTGCCACTCATGTCGTACAGTCCCCTTGCATTGGCCTGTTTGCCCGCCACTGGCAACGTCCTGTCACCGGTCTTGCTGCCGTACACCGCTACGCTGTCTAAGGTGTCACTGCCGCAGTAGGTCTGGTTCGTTCCACCCCGGCACGCGTACTCCCACTCGGCTTCGCTGGGCAAGCGGTATGGCTTGCCGGTCTTTTGGGCCAGCCAGCGCAGATAGGCCTGGGCATCGTCCCAGTTCACGCAGGCCACCGGGTCATTGTCACTTTGGGCAAAGCCAGGGTTGCGCCAGTGGCGATCTGGCGTGTCGGCAAATTCGCGGCCTGTCCAAACCCAACAACTGTTGCCTGCGCTATGGCCGCTGGCTGCGACAAAGGCGGCAAACTGACCGCGGGTAACCTCCGTCTTGCCCAACGCAAAGCTGCGAATGCTAACGCTGTGCTGCGGGCTTTCGCGGTCGGTAATTTCTTTCGGCAAACCAGCGGAGTTGACCTCGCTTTGCTCCTTGACGCTGCTGCCCATGGTGAATGTGCCTGCTGGAATCACCACTATCTCCGGGCAATCCGCGCAGTCTCTGGGCAACGTCCGTCCGACCAATGCTTGAGCCGGTGCAGGCACCGATGCCGCACGCTGGTCTGGTGTGCCACTTATCAACCACCAGCCCCCGGCCAACAGCGACACCACGACCACCACCCACCCGCGTTTGCTTTGACTGCTAGCCACCGGGCTCGGGGTTTGCGTGGGTGGCGCTTCGCTTGCGAGATGTGCACTCGGCAGACTCGTGCGTACCATGGGCGGGTCCCGCCCCGGCACAGAACCCGTTAGCAGCAACGCCTGAAAATCCGCCATTGTCTGAGGTCGCTTCCTGTGATCCACCGCCAGGCCCAACCGCAGCGCATTGGCAAGCGTTGCCGAGCAGCCCAGCGCCCCAATGTCCAGTTCATCCTTGGCCACCCGCTCGGTTGCCGGAGGTGGCGCTTCTCCGGTGACCATGTGGTACAGCACCGCTGAACTGGCATAAATGTCGGTCCACGGCCCCTGTTCACCCCGGCTGTGGTATTGCTCATACGGTGCGTAACCTTCCGACAGTACCACCGACAAGCTGCGGCTGCGCTCGCTCATGGCTTGTCTTGCTGCGCCAAAGTCCAGCAGGATGGCGCGGTTGCCGGTGGTCAGGTAGATGTTTTGCGGCTTGATGTCACGGTGCAAAAAGTTTTTGGCATGGACTTCACGCAGGCCGTCCAGTATTGGCATCAGGATGTCAACGGCCGTTTTCTCTGTCAACTTGCCCTGGGGCTGCTGCGCCAGATAGTCAGCCAGCGTGATGCCATCGTAGTAGTCCATCACCAGGTAGCCGGTGCCGTTTTCTTCAAAGAAGTTGCGCACCCGCACAATATTGGCGTGGTCAAACCGGGCCAGCGTCCGGGCTTCTTGCAGAAACTGGGTCAAGCCGTAGCGAAAGTGGTCGGCGTCCTCGGCAGAGTGCGCGCTGATGGTCGCATGGTCTCCATCGCGCCCCGCAAGGTCACGTGGCAGATATTCCTTGATGGCGACGTTGGTTTCTAGCTTGGTGTCAAACGCCAGGTAGGTGATACCGAAGCCACCGGGCTTGCCCAGTACTTTGCCAATCAGGTATTGGCCGTGGTGCAGCAGGGTTCGGTGGGGCAAGACCAAGGGGCCGCGTTTTTGGCTTTCGTCGTAGCCGCAGTGCGGGCAGGTGCTGGCGTTGCCCTTTTCGGCAAAGCAGCCGGGGCAGAGGGTGGTGAATGCTGACACGGTCATGTCCCAATCTCAGTCTTTATGCTTGGCGGTGCGCAAAGCGATTGCGCTGGAATGCTGTCCCCACCATTGCAGCAGGGTACGCGGGTGGCGAAACAAACTTGAATCCTTTTGCACGCAGGTCGTCTTCGCCCTTTTTAATGTCCGCCAAAATAGAATAAACGTCACCGACATAACGCGCGGACAACGCATCTTTGATGGCATGAAGTTCTGCAAGAATTTCATTCGTCATTTTCAATGCCTTCTGGTAACTCCCGTGGCAAACATTGGTTGCCAAAAACTTCTTCAAAAGTCAATGTTTTCATGCGACCCTCATCGCAGGCACGAGCCCGCTGAACGGCCTCTTCAGCCCAGGCGCTGTCCATTTCTTCATAAGGTTTTTCCATGATGTCGCCCTAAACCCACTTAAACCGCTCGCCACAAAACGGCACAAACAGCAGCTTGGTTTGGCCCATTTCGATGGTGTCGTAGGCTTTTAGCTCGGTGGGGGTGGCTACCTCGTCGTCGTTCAGGTAGATGATGCCGCGGCCATCGCCGGGGGTGAGCAGGTAGCTGTTCTTTTTGGGGTTGAAGCTGATGACGGCGTGGTTTTCGCGGGAGATGGCATCGTCGCCGCCTATGCAGATGTCCATGCGGGGGTCGCGGCCAATAAAGTTGCGCTCGCTGCGGATGCGGTAGTCGCGGCCTTTTTCTGGACCTTCGATGCACACCAGCCAACCCACCACGGGATCAATGCCCATTTTCTTGCGCACCACACCCACGGTGGCACCGGGGTCACGTTCGGCCAAAACCGGTTTGGCATGGCCTCTGGCGACGGTGGGGCTGTCAATGTCTGGCCGTGCGGGCGGTGGCACGCCGGTACGGCCAGCGGCCATGGTGGGCAGTATGTTGAGGTTTGCAACCCCACAGGATGGACACGAGCTGTGCTTGGTGGAATCAAAATAGTGACCGTTGTCACAACGCTTCATAACCATTGGCATCCCCTGTTGTGTTGCCTGACCTATTGACTGTCTATCGAACGCTGACGCGGCCATCTGCGCCTACCGTCACGGTGGCTACCAAATATTTTTGTCGTTTTACCGATAGTCTGGCAGGTGGCAGTGCGCTAGAGCCATCGCGGTGAATGACTTTGCCGGTGACGGTGGGCGTGTCATTGACTCCGTGTTGATTGTAGAGCTCGGCAAACACACGATAGTCGCCAACGGCGGCGCTGGGGTTGCTCCAGACTTCGTTGCCGGGGCCAAATTGGCTGTCCACACTGAGCTCGCCCGGCTTGCCTGGATACGCCTTGTGTTCGTACCAAAACTCTGTGCCTGTGGGGTCTACCACGCGCAGGTCCACATCTTGGTACTGGGTGTCCCATTGCAGGTGTACCAGCAAAAATGTTTTGGCGAGCTGCTGGGTGGCGGCGTCCGCACGTTGGCGGTCTTTGTCTGATTCCGCCTGGGCTGCACGCAGTTTGGCCTCGGAGGCGCGCAGTG